>NZ_JBCNAD010000015.1:0-93262 GCF_050477905.1 Neobacillus pocheonensis
TGCCTGGCACACCAAAAAAAGTAGCCCTAAAGACTACTTTAATAAATCCTTTTATTTATCTTTTCCAGATTGTAGATTAAATGGCTGGTAAAAAGTATAGACTTTCCTAGTAAAAAAGTTTTATGGTATGATATTTAAATTGTTTACTACCCTGTTTCACATTTACATTCATCTAAGAAAAGAGGTATTTATGCACTCTACTGAATTATCCAAGCGTCATTGGTTGCTCATCTTTACACTTACTTTATTAACATTTGTTCTCGGGACAAGCGAATTTGTTATCGTCGGGATTTTAACCGATATTTCCTCTGGTCTTCATATAACAAACGCAAAAGCAGGCACACTCGTTTCAGCGTTTGCCATTACGTTTGCCATTGCCACACCACTCGTGATGAGCGCAACAAGTCATTTCCCTAAGCGTAAATGGATGTTGTTTTTGATAGGTTCGTTCATCATTCTGAATGCTTTGTGTGTGATTTCGACAAGCTACATCATGCTCCTTGTACTTCGGATGATGACGTCGATTGTAACAGGAGTTTTAATCTCACTTGCCATGATTGTTGCAAGTGAAACCATACCAAACGCAAAACGAGGACTTGCTATCTCGTTTGTTTTCGGTGGTTTTACTCTTGCAAACGTGGTTGGAGTACCAATTGGCACTGTCATCGCTGAATGGTACAACTGGCATGCAACCTTCCTGTTAACGACTTTTCTGGGTGGAATTGCGTTTTTAGCATCCTTCTTCATGTTGCCTAATAAGCTCAGTCAATTTCGCAGTTCGATGCGTGATCAATTTTCTTTGTTGACACACCCACGAATCTTAATGGCATTTTTCATCCCATCTCTAGGATTTGGAGCGACATATGCCGTTTATACGTATCTTGTTCCGATTTTGAAAGGAATGGAAGTACCAAGTAATTCAATCAGTTTGATCTTGTTTGGCTACGGATTTATTTCCATTTTCAGCAACATACTCGCTGGAAAAATTGCCAGCTACAATGCGATCGGGCGCCTTCGAATGGTTTTCCTTGTGCAAGCAATTGTTCTGGTCAGTTTATATTGGACGACAAATAATTTAATCGTTGGCTTGATTAATATTGGCTTGATGTCATTAATGGCTATCCTTTTAACAACATCTACCCAGCTTTATTTGATTGACCTTGCCGGTATTTATCAACCAAAAGCAACAGGACTCGCTGCTTCACTGATGCCAGTCGCAAGCAATATCGGTATCGGCTTGGGTTCCGCAGTAGGCGGAATGGTTTACCATCAAGGAAATTTGATAGATGTGACATTGGTCGGCGGGTTGATTGCAATCTTTGCCAGCCTTCTAACTTTTCTAAGTCATCACTTGGATCAAAAACAAACAAAGCTCGCATAAGAGAGAATCTACGTACACTTTGGCATCTTCGTTTTGACACCTTCAGATGGACCAAATCTTTCCATGGTATAATAAAAGAAGAAAGAAGTATCAAGAACGTTGAAGTTCTTTGATACTTCTTTTAAAATGACTCTCCCTCTTCAACCCCATTTGGTAAAACGCCTCAAAGCTTAAAAAACCCTCACTCATTATTCATAAAATTGTTCCGCTCCAAGTAATTCAGCACTGTCTGTGAATACTCGTGGTGAGATTCTTTTGTATACTTGGCAATGGTATAGACTTGAGCAAGATTCTTTAACCCTAACCGCTCTGTCATTTCTTTAAGCTTAGGGATATCCATATAGCGTTTCCATCCCTTTTCATTTCTCTCTTTGTAGATTTCTAGAATATCTTCATCTGAATAATCACGATATTGGTCGTAGTGAACAAGCCCATGCATTGGCAGTCGATCACGTGGGGCAGGATTTTCCGCAGGATAGCCTAATGAATACCCCACAACTGGTATGACATTTGGCGGTAAGTTTAATAGTTCACCAATTTGATCGCAATTTGCAAGCGTTGAGCCCATATAGCAAATACCCAGCCCAGCGTCCTCTGCTGCTAATGCACAATTTTGTGCTGCCAAAGTTGCATCAATGGCACCTATCATAAAGCTCATGAAATTATCAAAATGTACTGGTGCATCATTAAGCGAAAGCCATTTTCTCATTCTATTAAAATCAGCACAAAAGGTTAATAGTATCGGTGCATCAACAACCATCGATTGTTCCATATGTGCGGAGTATAATTTTTTCCTAAGCTCTTTGTCTTTTGTGACGACAATCGAATACGATTGCATATTGCCACTTGAAGAGGCACGAATGCCCGCATCTAGTATTTGATTTAGCAGTTCTTGACTTACTTCTCTATCCTCATATTCTCGTATGGATCTGTGTCCGAATATCACATCGTTAAATTCCAAAGCAATCACTCCCTTAAAAAAACTATAACATTTCGAATGAATGTTTTGAAAATAAATATTACAAAGACTTTTTAAAAAATCCAGTTTTAAACCTTCATACGCTCAGTATATGCTTACAATTTTAAGAAGCCTTTTTCTGTTTAATTATATCTCCCTAATATTGATTACTAATATTCATAACACTTTCTAAAATGAGAAATAATATCCAAGAGGTGATATTATGGATGAGAATAAATTAAAACTCACATCTTCCGAGATAGGTACACTATGGGCAGAATATGTAAATGGAACAGCCGTTGATATTGTAAATAGATACATGGTCTCCATTATTGAGGATGAGCAAATTAAAGCTATTTTTGAAGATGCTATCAGGACATTCGAAAAGCAAAAACAACAAATAGTTACTTTTATAAAAAATGATGGGTTTCCAGTTCCCATTGGCTTTACTGAATCTGACCTCTTTGAAGGCAAACAAAGGTTGTTCTCGGATATATTTTGCCTAAATTATTTACATATCATGACATTGCATGGATTACTTGGACACTCCACTTCATTGGGCGTTTCTGTAAGAGAGGACTTACGGTATTTTTACGACTCCTGTGATAATGATGGGAAGAGGATGTATCATCAAACCATTGATTTATTGCTTGAGAAAGGAAGCTTTCAGAGAGACCCTTTATTTTATCCAACGAAAAACCCTGAGTATGTTTCCAGCGAGGATTTTGCCGATGGATTTTTCGGAAAGGGCAGAAAATTAGCAGCGACAGAAATCATTAGTATTTCTTTCAACCTTAAAAAGAGCATTATGGCTAAAACACTTTCTATCGCATTCAGTCAAGTCGCTCAAACAAAAGAAGTAAGAAAGTTTTTAACTGATACGGAGATAACGTCTGACCAACAAATAAAGGGCTTTTCAAAAATCATGCAGGCAGATAATTTGCCTGTGCCGAAATCTTGGGAAACTGAAGTAACAACTTCGACGGACTCCCCATTTTCAGATAAGTTAATGTTGTATCATATTGGATTCTTATTTCAAGCCGCACAAAACTATCATGGGGCAGGTCTAGCATCATCCATGCGAACAGACCTTGTTGCGGAATATGAGAAGACTATTCTAAAAAATCTTATGGTGACAAAAAAATGGTTTGATTTGATGGTACAAAATAAATGGCTAGAGCAGCCGCCACTTGCTCCTAATCGTTCTGAAATTGCAAAAAAGGTGTAGAAATACGATGATTGGGTTATTTAAGTGAATAAGAATACATTTGAAAAACTAATGTGGAGTAAGGCGAACAGTGAGAGGCACTGTTCGCCTTTGGTAAAACACCTAAAACTCTACTTACATACAATCACTTCCCGCGAAAAAGAGCCTTTCTTAACAACTGCTCTGTCAATTATGATAAAACCTGCATTTAGAAGGATTTCATCAATGGGTTCCAC
This sequence comes from Neobacillus pocheonensis, assembly GCF_050477905.1. Classification (NCBI taxonomy): domain Bacteria; kingdom Bacillati; phylum Bacillota; class Bacilli; order Caryophanales; family Bacillaceae; genus Neobacillus; species Neobacillus pocheonensis. The sequence continues at coordinate 3,783 of NZ_JBCNAD010000015.1, forward strand.
CGTTACCACTACGACTTTATTAGCAAACTGGCGAGCACTTCGCAACATTTCAAGCTGTTCATCAGGCGTGATAACAGAACACAAATTGTAAGGTAAATCGATAATCGCTACATCATATTGATTGGTGATATCTCGTATATCTGCTAATTTCACTTCTCCAGAAAGCCCGAAATGTTTGATATTCTCTCTGGTTCCACCAAGAATAAGAGGGTTTCTATCGCTCCCTACAATATCAATCCCCATGGATAGAGCTTCAACAAGTACGGTCCCAATCCCACAACAAGGATCGATTGCCTTTATCCCGATAGGATCCGGAATAGCGATGTTCACAACCGCTCTTGCCACACGTGTGTTTAGCGCAGTGGAATAACTATGCGGCTTTTGTTGATGGCGAAACCAAACTGACTCCCCTTTAACATAATCACCAAATACCCATCTCCCATTTACATTCATGACTCCAAACAATCGCTTTGGATGATGAATATCAGCTATACCACTGATATGTAATCCGATTTCCTTCTCAATAGCTCGGCGGTTCTCAAATCCTTCGTCGACAGATATTTTAGGAAAACCATTTTTTACATAAACCACTTTAAAGGTTTCTCCTGCGATTTGTAGGGATGCCACTTGTTTGAGAAGATTTTGAAAGCTATCCCCCTCATAAATTACATCTATTCGTTCCTTAATAAATGGACTTCGACTTGGATCGATTTTTAGATGGCTTTCCAAAATGCCAGTTTGAGACTCACTCCCAAATAATGAACGCATTTCCAAAGCACACAATGAAAGTTCATTCTCATAATGAGCGTAGGTATATATGTAGGTCGTTATTTTTTTATGTTTTTCATCCATTCGTTCTCGTCCTTTAATTTTTCAAATGATAAAGGCAATAGGATTGGTCTTATTTAAATGTCCCTATTGCCGTTATTGCCATTATATAGTAAAGAATCGCCAAGTTTACATTTATACAACCAGCTTGATTAATTCATCCTTTGCTTGGACTATCCCATCTTTAGCTGGGACAACATCTACATACTGATTGGAATTGGTGATCACCACGGGTGTTTTAACATCATAGCCTGCAGCTTTAATGTTTTCCATATCAAATTGAATTAGCAAGTCGCCCCTCTTCACAGTATCCCATTGTTTCACATGGGAAGTAAAAAATTGCCCTTTCAAATTAATAGTGTCAACCCCAATACAAATTAAGATCTCAGCCCCATCTTCTGATGCAATACCAATGGCATGCTCGGTTGGAAATAGAGTTGTAACCGTCCCGTCAACGGGTGAAATCACTTTGTCTGTTGCCGGTTCAATGGCAATTCCATTTCCTACTGTTCCAGTTGAAAATAGCGGATCGCTAATTTTACTTAATGGAACAATTTCCCCATTTAAAGGACTTAAAATGATTTCTCTTCTAACGTTTGCTAATCCAAATTCTTTAACCGTTTTTGTGGCCACGCCTTCATTTTTACCTTCATATCCAATAACAAGTGTCAGAACCAAAGCTAAAACTAAGGCTGCTAAAGTACCAATTAAAAATAGTCCAGTCGGTTTAAATACAGGAATAGACAAGAAACTTGGGAGAGCAAATGCTATCCCTTTTACTCCCAATGCCCCAGTAATGGCTCCGCCCACTGCTCCCGCTATTGCCACAATAGGCATCGTTCGTTTGTAGCGTACTAGTAAACCGTAGGTGAGGATTTCCGTTGTACCTGCCAAAGCACTAGGAACAAGCCTAGATCCAGCTAGCGTTTTCAAGTCCTTATCTCTCGTTTTTAAGAAAACCCCAAGCCCCATCCCCATTTGAGCAAATGGAGCTGAAGCAATCATTGGACTAAGCGGATCACCGCCAGTCGCAAGATTTGCAATAAATATCGGAATAATCGCCCAATGAAGACCTAATATCGTCAAGAATGACCACGCAGCACCCATTACTGCTCCTGTTAGGATTCCACTTGTAGGGCGGGTTTAAATAGAGATTTCCGACAAAAAACGCCCCGATTCCCTGATTTAGGACAATCTTTCCAGCCTATTTGGCATTTAATAAATCCTTCATGGAAAAACCAAGGTGAACAGTGACAGTCACTTTTCACTAAAACCATTGCAAAAGGTAAGTATTACTTTTCAAGAATACCTCATATGCTTAATTAGAAATAAAAGTGTCCTGAAGGGGGTTATACCATTATGTTGAGGATAAAATTTATGATTAAACATTTCCTAAAAGAGCCTCTGTGGTTTAAAATACTTATTTCTACAACTTTGCTTATTTCAATAATTTTTAGCAGTTCATTTTTTTCGGATCATGCTTATTTTCAAAGCTGTTCTAAATTAGCTGCTGCAATCTTTTTTTGTGCATATGCTATTAAATTAAGGAAAAATCTTGTAACTTCTGTCATCTTTTTTACTTTAGCAGTTTTAAGTATTATTCTATCTATCTTGGTATTATTTAAGTGATTAACGTGGCGTTTGTTCAATAAGTCAATGATTAATAAACGCTTAAAGGTTTTATGATCTGAGCAATTTTAAAGCCAGCATAATTAATTTATCTTTTTGGATAGTGCCCCAAAATAATCTACAACTACCTCACGGAATTCCATAGCAGCCCGCGAAATGTACCGACCTCTGTACCATAATAAAGCTATCTCCCGTACCAATTCGTGGTTCTCAATTTGTAGATATTTGATATGATCCTGTGCAAACCTTGCCGTGCTTGGAATGAAGGCTATGCCAATTTCTGCTTCCACAAGAGTACTTAGTCTTGCAGGTTCATCTCCCTCATACACATATTTAGGTACAAATCCTATCGATTTGCATATAGAGTCCACTAGATCGCGAGTACCGTAGCCTTTCTTTACTCCGACAAACCATTCATCCCTTAGTTCTGTCAAGGATACACTACTTCGGTCTGCCAGCCGATGCCCTTTTGGAACAGCTACAAGTATCGGGTCGATGAACACGATTTGACATTCAATGTCATCTCCTTGTATAGGGGGTGAGGACAAGCAGAAATCGACCTCTCCTCTACGAAGAAGCGTAACCATTTCCTTTGTTGTCAGCATTTGCACATGAAATTGGATATTGGGCCGCTTTTTCCGAAACTCTCGAAGGATATTAGGTAACGTGCTTGCGGTAGTCACCGCCAATTCGAGTGTGCCATGTTCCGGGCTGGATAAATCACTAAGCTCCTGCTTCCCCTGTTCCAATTCAAACAAAGCCCTTTCTGCACGGCGAAGGAATCTGCTTCCGAACTCATTCAATCGTAGTTTCCTCCCTATTCGATCGAATAGAGGGACCCCTAAATCCTCCTCCAACCGTTGAATCGTTTTGCTTAGTGAGGATTGAGTAACGTGCAAACTTCGTGCAGCCTCAGTCACATGTTCCAAACGTGCTACTGTGAGAAAATATTGCAGTTGAAGAAGTTCCATTTCTACCACTCTCCATTCATTCCCCCAAGTCAATGAAATCATAACATAAAATGCGTTGGAATAAATAACGGATTTCAATTACGATGGCATTAATACGAATTAGGGGTGTCAAAAATGAATGTTAACAGCAGGTGGTTGATGATTTCCGTTGGATTGGGGGTACTATTAAACCCATTAAATTCTTCAATGATTTCTGTTGCTATTGCAAGGCTGCAAAATGTGTACCAACTTGACTTTACAGTCGTTTCCTGGATTATTTTTTCTTTCTACATTGCTAGTAGCGCCGCTCAACCTATCATGGGAAAAGCCAGTGATTTATTCGGTCGCAGAAAGATATTTCTTACAGGGCTTGTTGTAGCCTTCATTGCATCATTACTAGCTCCACTATCACCGAACTTTGGCTTGCTCATCTTCTTCCGCATTGTGCAATCCATTGGAACTAGCATGATTGTTGCAGTTGGAATGGCCATTGTGCGAATTCATATTACGGAGAAACAAGCGACTGCTCTGTCAGTTTTGTCCATATTCCTATCAGGAGCAGCGGCCATTGGGCCCTTTATTGGTGGGTCTTTGATTCACTTGTGGGATTGGCCTGCTATATTTTTAATCAATATTCCATTCGTGGTGTTAAGCTTTCTATTAGCTTGGTGGAATATCCCTAAGGACGAACCATCAATATCCATTGCAGGCAACAGGTCCTTTCGAAGATGGTTTAAATTGATTGACGCGGCAGGGATCCTGCTCTTCACAGTTGGCCTGGTTACCCTACTCGTAGGAATACTATCAGCAAAATCATCTGGCCATGTTTCATTAGGGCATGTCATTGTCGGATTGGTAGGCCTCGCTTCGCTGGTGTTTTTCGTACAACATGAGCTAAAAGCGGCATCACCCTTTATTCCTTTACGCATATTCACCAAATATCCTGCGTTGACTTGGGTTAATGTCGAATTCATGCTTGTTAACGTACTTTTTTACTCGCTTTTTTTCGGGCTTCCTACCTACTTGCAAACGGTACGTCATCTCAGTGAGCTGCATACTGGGATTCTCATGCTAAGCCTGGGTTTGTGCTCGCTCGTTGTATCTCCCATAGCAGGAAGATTGATTGATAAATTAGGGCCACGACTCGCATTGCTATTATCCGGAATCTTGATGACATTTGGGTCAGTTTGGATAGTGACATTGAATCAAACTTCACCGCTTATTAGTGTGTGTTTGGCGTTAGCTGCATTCGGTATTAGCAACGGGTTGAATAATGTCGGTATGCAAGTGGCCTTGTTCAGAAGTTCTCCTAAAGCAATCATAGGTGTAGCATCTGGAATATTTAATACATCGAGGTACCTGGGAACCATTCTCTCTTCATTGCTGATCGGCATTGTAATGGGGGATCATTTCAGCGCTGGTGGACTTCGAGTGCTTGGGATTATACTTACAGTAATTGCATTGTCGTTGGTTTTCATGAGTCTACGCCGCCGTGACTCAGGGCAATTGCAAGAGTCGTAGATTTATCCATTTCATATGTTATTGATAGTAGAAAATCCGACAATTCCCCACAAATTCACTATCAATCAATCGTTTGACTAAATATGCTGGAATGCCTGCTGTATGGGGATATAATTCGATTGGCGGACAAAAAATTTGTCCGCCAATCAAACGTTTGATTAGATTTTATGCAGTCCTGCACGCCTTCATAAAATCCATCTAGAGACAAGGTGCGTGACCACGTTATATTAGCACAACGGGGTCACGCACCAATCTATCATTCTATGCCGACAATTTTAAATTTTTTTCCTTTCTCTTTCTATTTGAATACAATGCAAATAATAGAATAAACCAAAGTGGTGTCAACAATAGAGCCATGCGTGTAGCTTGAGCAAATAGCATAATTACGAGAATCAAGACAAACAAAGTTAGAACAGCGTAGTTCATAAATGGCGTAAACGGTGCTTTAAATGTTGATTTTTTCTGTAAGTCTGGACGTGTTTTCTTATACTTTACATGACAAATAAGAATGACACCCCAAACCCAAAGAAAACAAATCGCACTAATGGTAGTCACGATCCCAAAAGCTTGTTCCGGAATCAGTTTGCTCAAAAGAGCTCCTCCCGTTAAAACAAGCGTGGAAATCAATAACGCATTACTTGGTACATGATTTTTATTTAACTCGGCAAAGCGAGATGGCCCCTGATCATTATGGCTTAAATTAAATAAAATCCGGCTTGTCGAAAACATCCCGCTGTTACAAGCAGAAGCGGCTGAAGTTAAGACGACAAAGTTAATAATTCCTGCAGCAATCGGAATTCCGACCAAGGTAAATGTTTTAACAAAAGGACTCTCCGCTGCATTTAGTTCTGTCCAGGGATTAATGCATAAAAGAACGATCAAGGCACCCACGTAGAAAAATAGAATTCTTAACGGAATTTTGTTAATCGCAGATGGGATGTTTTTTTTCGGATTGGATGTTTCCGCAGCTGATACTCCCACTAATTCCACACCGACAAATGCAAACACAACCATTTGGAATGAAAGCAAAAACCCTGAAATCCCGTTAGGAAAAAGCCCGCCATGTTCCCAAAGATTTTTTATCGAGACCGTTCCTGCATCTGTCTTGAATCCCATCACTAGCAAAATGACCCCTATACCTATTAATGCGACAATGGTTATGACCTTTATTAAGGCAAACCAAAACTCCAATTCCCCAAAAAGCTTTACTGTTAATAGATTGAGTCCTAACAATATAATTAAGCAAACAATCGCAGGTATCCACTGTGGGATATCAAACCAGTATCGAACATATACACCAACTGCAATAACATCAGCCATAGCCGTCATAATCCAACAAAACCAATAGGTCCAACCGGTTACAAACGCTGCCCGCGGACCAAGATAGTCCTCAGCAATGTCTGTAAAAGATTGATAGCCTGCTTTAGACAGCAGCAGTTCACCCAGCGCTCTCATAACAAAAAAACAGGCGATTCCTACGATTAAATAAGCCAGTATGATGGATGGTCCAGCTAACTGTATGGCTTTACCGGCCCCCAAGAATAATCCAGTACCAATGGTTCCGCCAATAGCGATTAGCTGAACGTGACGATTTTCTAAATTCCTCTTTAATTCTCTCTGTTCCATTTCAATCTCCCTCTCTAATTGATGAAAAATGTTTCATGTGAAACGATGAACAAAATAGTAAACTCCATAAAAAAAAGAGATTGGATGTCCTCCAATCTCTAAGGTCAAAGAATAACAAATACTATCTATTACGATAACTATTGTCAGCATAACAAATAAATATTCAGTACTCTTCTGTCCTTTTGCCTGAGATTGTGAACCCTTCGGCGCCGCGGTATTCCTGCGGTCTCTCCAGAAGCTGCTCCTGCTATAGTGTGATCCATAGCAATCATAGCTTGCTAAATTATTAATTTTTTAATTGAGTTTAACTATTGTTAAATAATTTTTAATTTTAATAGTATTCTTACATTGTGTCAACAACGAAATCAAATAATTATAAAAATTATTTGATTTCTCTGTAAAGGTTGATTTCTGTACTTTCTCGAAGTTTTCTAAGTTCTGGGACAATTTTCAATACATGTTCACTTTTATTGTGTTGGTTTAATGCATCTTCATCCTCCCATTCTTCGAGCATAGTCAGGATAGTCGGATCATTGATATCTTGATGAAGTGAGTACGTAATGCCGCCTTTTTCTTTTTTGGTTTCTGAAATAACTTCTCTAGCTATCATTAAATATTCTTCAAGCTTTACACCTGGTTTTAGTTGGCTTTACAAACAACTTTAATCATTTTATTAACTCCTTTTCTGTTTTTATAATTTCCCTATTATGAAACGTGGCTTCAACTTTATTATTTTATCATGATTCTCCATACAAGATTTACAATGTGAAATCTGTTAATTGGTAACCATCTGCTCTCCATCTGGGATTCCAAAGCTGATACACGAAAAACCTACTTACGTCGAATGTAAGTAGGTTTTTCATCTTTTATTCACTGTTTTGTGTGGTATTAAAGAATTCAGCCTGATCTTTTTTGTTAGTCTTTACATTATTGTTGTCTTTACCCATTTTTCCATCCGATTCAAAACTTAAATTCTCTGATACCTTCTTATCCTTTTCCATAATATCCCCCTTTAACTCCTAGTTTGTCCATCCAAATTTTTTATAAGAATTTTTCTTGTTTTGGAATGAAAAAATACACGCCTTAAGCCTTCTTATTTCTCAGATATTGTTCAAAAGTAATTCTTCCGGTTTTTTGATTACAATTGGTGTTTTTTCCATCTACGAAAGATTTATAAAGTTTTCCTGCTAAAGGAATGCTTAAAACTTTATTTGTTTCATTATTTATCTTAATTTTCTGCTCCGGCATTTCTCTTAACAGCATTATTTCTGGTCCGCCAAAATCATCAGTTCTTCCTTGAGGACCTTTATGAATAAAATCAATCAAATAAGTGGCAAAATCATCAACATCTACGCTTTGAAATTTCATGCTTCCAGGGATCACATATCTCTTAAAAAGAGGCTTTGACAAAAGTAAACTTTCAACAAAGCCGTGGAACTGTGTTGCACGGACAATGGTAAAAGGAATAGAACTATTCTTTAACAATTCTTCTGCTTCATATTTAAGTTTATAATATTTAAATGGTATTTCCTCAATGCCAACAATTGAAGGATAAATAAAATGTTTAATGTGTTGCAGCTTACCTAAAAACCTTTCCAAACCTAGAACTTCAATCAATCTTGAATTCTTCATGGGACTTGTTGCGGCATGAATAATGACGTCTACATCTTTTACTGCTTCATCTAAACCTTCACCAGACAGTAAATCGCTATAAACCCACTCGAAATCTTCTGTCCCCTCAGGTTTTCTTCTCGAAGTCATTTTAATTTTATAATCAGAACCTTTTAGATGATTCAGCAAAGCTGAGCCTAGCTGTCCTGTTGCTCCAGTCACCAATATCCTCAAGCGCGCCACTCCCTTACTAACGAATTATCTTTGTATTCTACTATTCCAAAGTAAGTGCTTTTATTCAATTACTTGCGGATAATCCGGAAGTGTTTACAAATTGTTGCGTGGCATTTATAAATTCCTTTACAACAGTTGTCCAATTGTTTACATGAAAATTTCTAATGTATTCAATTCATAATATTCATTTTACTTATACATAATTAGTGCATATGATTAAAGTACAATAATCATTTAAAGGAGGAGAAACATGAAACAAATCCCGGTTTATCATATTGATGCGTTTACTGACATATCGTTTGGTGGAAATCCTGCTGGGGTTATACCCCATGCCGAGGCCTTAAGTGAGATGGAAATGCAAAAAATCGCAAATGAATTGAACCTCCCAGAGTCCGCTTTTTTATTGCCTTCTTCTCATCCTGATGCAGATTTTAAAGTAAGATATTTTACACCGCTTGAGGAAATCAATTTTTGCGGGCATGCAACAATCGGTCTTTCATGGTTACTTGGAACCAAATACAATTGGTTAAATAAAGCAGATCAGATTGTTTTTGAAACCAACGTAGGGCTGATTCCGGTAAAATGGATAAAAGAAAACAATCAACTTATTCGTGTTTCTATGACCCAGGTCACTCCAGAGGTAAAAGAAATTGAAATCAATAAAGACACACTTTCCCAACTAGTCGGTATTCAATCAACTGATCTAGATGAAAGGTATCCAATTAAATTAAGCAATACTGGAAACTGGCATCTGCTTGTTCCAGTGAAAACACGTAAAGCCATTGATTCGGCAGAGCCGCGTCTAAAAGAGTTAGGCATTATGAATCGGGAACATAATATTTCAACCACTCATTTATTTACCTTTGATACAAATGGGGAGTTTGATATTTATACAAGGGATTTTGCACCTGGCATCGGAATCAACGAGGATCCTGTAACTGGTGCGGCAAATGGTGCCTTAGCCGGGTATTTGTTTTTAGAAGGAATTCTTTCTAAAAATCAAACTCATCAGCTGAAAATTGGTCAAGGTCATGCCATTGGCAGACCGGGGACATTATACATTACGATTCATTCGGAAAATAATAAACCAATCATAGAAGTGGCAGGATCAGCGGTAATAACAATTGAAGGGAATTTAAATATATAACGAGATTGAGGGCAAACAATAAATAGAAAAGTTTGCCCTCGGTCTGTATATTATAATTCCATCCCATTCAACAAATCCCTCAAACCCTTTAATTCTTCAACCGTCAACGTTACACCCTTACCCATTTTTTCATGCTCCGGTGCCCAGTCACGTAAATCGTATTTAGCTTCTTTACCATTCCAGCTAATCAGGTTAAGTTCTTTGTTCCAACCTTTAGGGGATTGAGATAAAGCCCCCAATGTTTCTTTGATTTCGTATTTTATTTCTGCCATCTTTATTGGCCTCCATTAATAAACATAGTAACTGCTTGAGTGTTCAATATTTTTTACAAAGTGAACTCCCACGGGAAATGCAACGGTGTTCCTTTTACCCATAAACGAAAATGGGGGCTTCTTCGGTAAATGCAACGCCTTTCCTTTTACCCAAAAACGATAAAATGAGCTTCTTCGGTAAATGCAACGACCTTCCTTTTACCCAAAAACGAAAAATTGAGCCTCTTCGGTAAATGCAACGACCTTCCTTTTACCCAAAAACGAAAAATTGAGCTTCTTCGGTAAATGCAACGTTCTTCCTTTTACCCGTGAACGAAAAAATGAACTTCTTCGGTAAATGCAACGCCTTTCCTTTTACCCAAAAACGATAAAATGAACTTCTTCGGTAAATGCAACGCCTTTCCTTTTACCCAAAAACGATAAAATGAGCTTCTTCGGTAAATGCAACGTTCTTCCTTTTACCCATAAACGAAAATGGGAGCCTCTTCGGTAAATGCAACGCTTTTCCTTTTACCCGTTAACGAAAAAATGAGCCCCGACGGTAAATGCAACGCCTTTCCTTTTACCCATAAACAAAAAATTGAGCCTCTTCGGTAAATGCAACGCCCTTCCTTTTACCCGTGAACAAAAAATTGAGCCTCTTCGGTAAATGCACTATCTTTTCCTATTTTTCATAGGCAATACCTGATTAATTATTACTACTGGAATCCATGCATGTACTCTAATATTTCTATTTTGAAATCATGATTGCATTTAAGCTTATTAATCTTTCCACTGTCACAAGATGGGGATATTCTTACCTTAACTAGATCTTCTTTATAATTATCGAGTTTTTTGGAAGGAACTTGAATTCTTACGGAAACATCATAAGAATGATCGTCATTGTACTTAATCCCGACGATTCTTTGCCATTGCCAGTCAAAAAGGGCATCGCCCCCATACTCTTTTATCACTCTTTTATCAATAGTTGGAAAAATTAGGTCTGAAACAATGTCTTCCGTTGTAAAATACGGATTTTCAGCCTGTGGAACAGTTTCACTATTAGCGGCATCTGCTATGTTGCCAGTCGAAAATAGTAATAGAGTTGCGAAAAAAAATATTTTCATGATGTTCACCTCTAGATACTTATCAGAGTTAGTTTTTTCAAAACGGACCCATTAGATACGTTTTTTCTAGAGATATAGATAAAAAAGGCTGGCCCTTTTTTTGGACTAACCCTTACAGAATGTTGCTTTCCACTTATGACTTCACTAATAATAAAAACGAGAGATACATAAAAATCATGAACACTAATAGAGAAAATAAACTAGAAACAAAGATAATGGATTGGTTTGACGGTGAAAAGATGACGCCTGCAATTTCCTTTCTCTCTATATAAAGCTTTCATTAATGATTAAATCCCCTTCATAAATCAGAAATTATCCAAGTACCTCCTGAATTCCCTGTGATCGAGCCGATAGCCACTTATCCCAAACTTCAGCAAATACCCCGGTCAAGACCAGTGAAACATGTCCACCTTCATAAACCTCATAAGTTTTATCCTTACTTGAAACAAGGTCCATCAGCGGAAGACTTTGCTTCTCTAATATAATTGTGTCACGTGAGCAAGAGAAGACAAAAAGCGGGCAGTTTATATTCTTTAAATCCACCTTCCTGCCTCCAATCACCAATTCTCCCTTTAAGAGTTTATTCTCTTGATAGAGATCGTTGAACATCTGTTTGAATGCAGCACCTGCAAACGAAACAGAGTCCTTCGTCCACTTATCCATTCTGCGCCACTTTTCTACATATTTCTCATCATGTGCACGGGTGACAAGATTTATTTTAGAACTTGCAGAACCCGGTGATACCAACCTAAATATCAAATACATAATTTCTGATGGAATGGTCCCATGTGCATCGGCAAAACGGTCAAGACTCAGCTCCCCTTTTTGTAGTGCTTCCATCAATTTATCAGGAAAGAGGCCGATACTAAAATCGATTGGAACGGCTGCAAGGGATAAATTCTTAATGGGCAGTTCGGTTATGGACGCAAGAATAGCTGCAATGGTTCCACCTAGGCAATAACCGGCAAGGGATATTTCACTCGCCCCTGAATGCCTTAAAGCCCGTTTAAGGGCGTTCTCTAAATAATCAATGATGTAATGATCAAGTGTGATATCAGCATCTTCAAGCCCAGGGGACCCCCAATCCAATAGGTAGACATCATATCCGCGTTCGGTAAGTCCGCCTACAACGCTGCTTCCTTCACCGATGTCAAGAATGTACACCTTATTTAACAGGGAGTAGACTAGAAATACCGGTATTGCATGTTTTTTTTCCTTTGCAGGATGAAACCATAGTGTTGCTTTATTTTTCTTCCAGACGGCCTGTCTCGGTGTAGGTACAATATCTGGCTTTGGCTCGGTCATAACTTTATAAAGCTGTTTACACCGTTTCGCTTCTTTTTCTAAATTTAAGCTTGGAAAAAGGTTTGTTCCTAAAAGGTTCATTATGATCACTGCTCTCCTCGATGTTATTTATTAATACTGGTGGCGACTAGATCTTTATCTTGCTTTTTTTCCGGTTCTTTTTTCTGCTTTTCCCGCTCAATTCCGGGGAGACCGCTCTCTATTTTTTTCCGCAATTCCTGAAGGTCAACCTTCATTTTTTTAGTCTCCGCCACTTCATGGGACATCTTTTGGAATTCATTCTTCATTTGCATGACAATCTTTAATATCTCTTCGAACATTCCGGCATTTTCTTTTGTGATGGAGCTTACACTGTCTTGCAATGTCCAAATTTGTTCTTCTAAAAGATCAATTTTTTCTTCTGTCTGAATAGAAAGCTTTGCGGCATTCGCAACATCTTTCTTTGTCGGGATATTCATTATTGACGCAAAAAGCTCTTGGTTCTTTCTAAGTCGCTCTAGGTAAATCGAATAGGTGTTGAGGCCAGTACTTGCTGTGCGAACAAATTCTTTGTTGTCTGCCAAGTTATATAATAGGCCGGTTAATTGTTTGTCCCACTTTTCACTCAATTGGTTGAAGACAAAAAATGGATCATAGATGTTTTCATTTGACATGATGGTGCTCTCCTTAAATTAAGACTTTGTGAGTTCTTCTGTTTTTTCCATATATTTATTTAGCGGGAAGATCAGATCTTTGAATTGTGTTGCTAACAGATTGACAAATCCTTTTTGATATTCATAGAGTGGATTACCGGCATGTTTAACCATTTTGATATATTGCAATCTTCCTTTTTTCCTAAGATTGATATATTGCTCGAACATTTCAGGGTATTTCTCAATCTGTTGGTAATTTGCAATGGTTTGACATGGAGTACTTAAGAGAGACAATACTGTCTTTTGAATCTGATCAATTTGCGCATTAATTTCCTCATAAGACCGAATCGGAAAAAAATGCTGCAAAGTGGTGGTTGACATTAATAATTCATCCCGCGCACTCTTTTCCCATTCAGTAAATTCCTTTGTTAATTGCTCTGCTATTGCTTTTTTATTTTCCTGATTCCGTTGTATACTTTCTGCAAATCGTCTAACCTCATTTAAGAAAACTTCGTCGCGATGATCTGTACACTTTGCCCATTCATCTAATTCATCGAATGCGTATCTCCAGAGCAGGTCTAGGCTTGAAAGCGATGATTCATTATTGACATCGACAGTGATTTCTTCTGTTGATTTTTTTAGATTTTCTTTTTTTACAGCCACATTACGCACATCCTTAATAAAAATTTATTTGGTTTAGTTTGAAATCTAGGTTCTTAATGATTCCGTTTGGAATAATCTCTAATCAAAGTTGCCATTAGAGGTTCACTGTTCTTTTTTCGTTCTTTGTTGCAATTCTTTGTTTTGGCCTAGCGAAAAGGAACATGCACATCGCTGTAACCACCATTGCAACAGAGATTCCATAAATGGATGAGCTAAAACCCACTGCTAGATTTGCACCAGAAGATTGAATGAGCTTTCCAAAAATAAGGGGAGCAAAAATACCTGATGATGTCATGATTGCATAATAAGTTCCAGTCATAAGGCCTCTCCGTTCAGGATATAAACTAATGATTACTGCGGGATTAAGATTTCCAGCAACAGCCACTAATGTATACACAATAGAAAGGATAATGATGATTGAACCCTTTCCAGTAACTAAGGGATACAAAGCGTATATAATGCCTGCTAGGATCAGACCACTAGCAGAAAAAAGAATTCTCGACTTCCATAAATTTTGAGTTATTTTGTAAATACGATCTGAAATGATTGCCACTACTAATGCAAGTATCGCGCCAATTAATCCAGATAAAGCAATGATTTTTCCAGACTGTTGTTCAGTGAACCCCTTCACTTTCATTAGATAGGCGGGATTAAAGGTAAGTCCAAAGACAATATAAGAAAAGCCGATACATGCTGCTAAGGATGTAAAAATAAAAATTGGAGATCGTAACGCTTTCCACTTGTCTTTTCCATTTGTCTCTAGTTTGTTTTCCCTTTTTCTTTCCTCTTCATCAAACAAAACATTCGGTTTCAGTCTTCCGAGCCAGAGCCACCCAATTAACCAGAAAAAGCTAATAATGCCCGAAATTAAAAACGTTTGTTTCCAACCAAAATTTGACATCAGATAAACCACAGTTGGAGCTGAAACCGCTATTCCCACAACATTTCCAAAATTCAGGATGGACATGGCTAATCCACGTGATTCCGGTTTAAACCATTTACTAATATGACTGGTTGCGGTTGCTTGGAAAGGACCCTCTCCTATACCTAGTAATACCCTGCTAAATAAAAGTAGTGGAAGGCCAGAAACAATTATTACCATTGATTGCGCAAAGGTCCAAATAATCGCCATAACTAACAATAATTTTTCTGTTCCGTAACGATCTGATAAAGAAGCCCCTAATATTCCAGCTAATGGGAATAACCAAAAAAAACTGCTCCCTACCAATCCAAATTGAGAGAAAGTTAGATTCAAATCCTTCATAATATGAATTCCGGCTAACCCTGTAATGGATTTATCGGAAAAATTAACAATAGACAAAATAAAAAGTGCAAGTAAAATAACCCATTTGGTCCAACCTTTCATTCGTACTCCTGCCTCTCAACTAATATTTCTTCATTTTTAATGGCATTAACTTTTTATACCTAAAGAGGAAAACACCTGCATTGTTCACCTTTAAAGCAGATAAATTCAAGCAGGTGCTTATTGTTAATTAAGGTGTTACGATATTGGATAATCTGTCAAACTCGTCTAATAGTGATAAAAAGTCATTCAATTTTGTTTGATCACCAGAAATGGTTAATTTACCTGCTGCTGCTGCTTGTTCTGGTGAAAGCAAACCGAGTCCAACCCCAAAGAATGTTAATCGTTCCAGGGTTAAGGAAACATCTGGATTAGCGTCTAATTTTCCAGTCTTATAACTCAAAACGGAGTTTTCTAAATAAATAGCAAAGTTTTGGTTAATATCTGATAGAACTACATTCAACGTTATTTTTTTACCTTCTGCCCTTAGTCCGTTTAGTTTCACAGCGGTCAGCTTTAAGAAATCCTCGATTGGCATATGGTTAATAATTCCGGAAACATCTAATGGGGCAAGATCTTTTTTGATTCCATTCCTGAGTTCGGAAGCACCAACAAGGTAAATATTACGCCAATTGGCTGATTCGGCTTGGTAACCCAATTGTTCGTAAGCATCTGCCAATAAATTTTTGGCTTCCGAATTTTCCGGGTCAGCCATTACAACATTTTTTAATACTTGAGCTACCCAGCGGTATTCCCCATTTTCAAAATCGGCTTTTGCTTTTTCCAAAATGGCTGACGCCCCGCCCATGTATTCTACATATTTCAGACCTGTTTCCACTTGTGGTAATGGATCTAAATCGGAAGGATTTGCACTATAATAGCCCAAATAATAATTGTATATCCCCTTTGAATTATGCTTTAACGTACCGTAATATCCTCGATTTCCCCAATACGTATCTAACGATTTGGGAAGTTTGATTGTTTCCGCTATTTCCTCCATCGTATATCCGTTATTGGCTAAACGTACGGTCTGGTCATGCATATATTTATATAAATCACGCTGCAATTTCAAATGTCCTAAAGCACGTTCTTTGCCCCAAAGAGGCCATGCATGAATCATGAGCAAGGCATCAATCTCTTCGTTCTCAAATAAATCAATGGTTTTATCGAGTGAATTGGCCCAATGCAGGGCATCCCGAGTTTTTGCCCCTCTAACCGTATAAATTTGGTGCATTAATTGATTGGCGTTTTCTGAGACAAATAATGCTTTGTAATCACGAATATAAAAATGCATTTCAGCCGGTGCTTCTGTGTTTGGGGTTAACAAGAATTCAAAGGTTACCCCATCGATTTCCATCGTTTGGATTTCGTTTTCAATTTCAATTGTAGGCAGGGCAAAACTCATGGTTCCGGAACTCATTGTATTACCGATACCGATCGATACCGATCCTTCCTTGCCATCTGGAATATTTTTACCAAACTGATACTCGGCACGGCGCGCCATAATGGTACCCAAAAGCACATTTTCACTTAACGCTTCTTTTGTAAAATGCTGTGGAACGATAATAGGAATGGCAGGATTTTCTGCATATTTTAGAACTGCCTGAATGCCACCGAAATGGTCCGCATGACTTTGACTAATAATAATAGCTGAAACTGGCTTTCTTGGACGATGTTTATAATATAATTCCATGGCAGCTTCAGCAGCTTCTGTACTTGAGGATGTATCACAGACAATAACGCCTTGTTTACCTTCAAAAAAGAAAGTGGTGGCGATGGATTGTCCACGCACTTGATAAATTCCTTCTACGACTTCAAATAAACCAGATATAGCCTGTAATTGGCCATTTCTCCAAAGGCTTGGGTTCACTGTCTCTGGAGCACTGTCGTTAAGAAATTCTAGCTTATCGATGTCCCAAACGACTTCCCCGGAATGATCTTTAATGATTGTAGATTCTAAAGGAGCAATAAACCCGCGGTTAGCATCTTCAAAATCCTGACGATTATCGAAATTTAGTGATTCATATACTGCTAAGTTTGCCTTTTTGGTAAAAGAAGTTGCGGACTTAGATGGATTAAAAACTTTGCTTATCATATTAACCTCCAAGGATTGTTGTTTTTTATTGATACAAAAAAGGAAAACACTTTTGACTTCCTGGCAATAAGGTCAGATCAGGGACCATACATGCACAGGAGGTCTTCAAGTGTTTTCCGGATTACAAGATTACCTATAGTCGTGTTAAGCCTCGATTGCTTTTAGCTCGAACACTTCATATATCACCTTAGTGATAATAGGGGCTGGGATCTTGAAGAAAACTCCTGCAGGGTCATGATGAACAGCCGGCACCAAAAGGTGAAGCTTGTCTTCGTTACATTCAAATTCAGCAAAAGTGTCAGGTAAATTCACCGCTTGGCGGAGATCTCTAATATACTGGATAACTTCCTCTAAACATTTTTCCGGTTGTTCTGATGGATTCGCGATACCTAATGCTTGGGCAAACCCTGTGATTCGCGGCAAATAGTAGGCAGGCAACGATTCCATTACATTTGGCAAAAGTACAGCATTAGCCAGTCCGTGCGGGATATTGAATTTTGCCCCTATCGCATGCGCCATATTGTGAACTGGAACGGCATTCAGACATAAACAGAAAGCAGAAATGGCCATCGAACTTGCCATCAGCATATTTGCTCTTGCTGACAGATCGTTCCCATTGTGAACCGCAGTCTGTAAATTATCTACAATCATACGAATTGATTGCAGAGCATAGGCATCTGTCATCGGATTGGCCTTTGGTGAAAAATAAGCTTCTACTGCATGTGTCAAGGCATCGAATCCTGTAAAGGCAGTGATTTTCGGAGGAAGCCCTACGGTTAAATCCGGATCCAAAATCGCCATATCCGCATTGATGAACGGATGAAGAAGGTTTGATTTGATTCCAAGCCTTTCATTCAAGATCACGGCTACTGGTGATACTTCCGCACCTGTTCCCGCTGTTGTCGCAATGGCTACATGCGGAATCGGAATATAATTGGCTTCTGGCCACCACTCCATCACATTTCCAGTAAGAAGAGAATCACGAATATCATCGAGTCCTTTATGAAGCAACCACTTGATCCCTTTTACTGTATCCAAGACGCTGCCGCCGCCAAGAGCGATTAAGGCGTCCCCATTGCACTCTTTAAAAAAACGAGCTCCGCGATTAATAATTCCGCCCTTTGCATCCTGCTCGATTTCATCAAACACACCAACGAGCTCCGGCGTACCCGGCATAATTTCAAACAATTCTATAATTTTCTTTGTAATTCCGGCTTGAGTTAACCCTTTGTCCGTAAAGAGTACGGCCCGTTTACCGCCAAGACCTTTAATCATCTCAGGAAGCAATGTTCTTGATCCCGCCCCGCTATTTACAACTGTTCGAACAGAAAATTGGAAAAATGATGTCGACATAGAATTCACCTGCTTTTTTATATTTTTATAAATAAAGTAATCTGGATTATCCCAAAAGAATTTGGTACCAAGGTCTTTGGCTAACTTCAGGTACGAGCGAGCAGTGGACATGTTTGACTTGAGAATATTCGTCCAATGCATGGCGTCCTAATTCCCGGCCAAAACCGCTTTGCTTGTATCCGCCGAATGGAGCATCACTTCGGAGCATATGCCAATCATTGATCCAGATCGTTCCTGCCTTTAACTCACTGGCTATTTGCATCGCTTTATTGACATCCTTAGACCAAACTCCACCTGCTAATCCATAAATCGTATCGTTAGCAATTTCGATTGCCTCCTCAACAGTAGAGTATCGAATAATGGAGAGAACTGGACCAAAAATTTCTTCTCTCGCAATCTTCATGTCATTATGAACATCTGCAAAAATGGTAGGTTCTACATAATATCCATTTTCAAATCCTTCTACGATTCTGCGCTTACCGCCGCACACCAATCGTGCCCCTTCTTGAATGCCAGATTCAATGTAAGAAAGAACGGTTTCCAATTGCTGCTGTGATACGAGTGGCCCCATACCTGTCGCGATATCTAATGGATTTCCAATTGTAATCGTGCTTGCAAGGTCAGATAATTGTTCAATGACTTGTTCATATATGGAATCATGTACAAGAACACGAGTACCTGATTCACAAACCTGTCCAGAGTGTGATAAGAATCCGAATAGAATGCCTGGAATGGTAATACTCAAATCCGCATCCGGTAATACGATAGCTGGTGATTTCCCGCCTAACTCAAGAGTGACGCGTTTTACCGTACCTGCTGCCATCTGCATAATGCGGCCACCTACTTCTGTAGAACCGGTAAAAGCGACTTTGTCTACACTTGGATGGGTGACAAGTGCTTCTCCAATGCTTGCTCCTGGACCAGATACGACATTGAATACACCATCCGGAATCCCTGCTTCAGCAGCCAATTCCGCTAATTTCAAAGTTGATAATGGTGTATTAGATGCCGGTTTCACTACGATTGAGTTCCCCATTGCGAGCGCAGGGGCCAATTTCCACATCGCAAGAATCATTGGAAAATTCCAGGCGGTAATGGCCGCTACAACACCAATTGGTTCCCGCCATACCTGATTATTGCTCGGTCCTGGGAATGGTAAGGAAGGCAGAGATTCGACATACGGATACTCAACAGTGAACTTCGCAGTTTGCTGTAAGAGATCTACGATTGATAAGATGTCAATATTGGAAATACGGCGAACTGTAGCACCCGAACTAATAGATTCTAAGTATCCCAATTCTTCAGCATGTTCAATGATTTTGTTACCAAATTGGACAAGTACGTTCGCACGTTCTTGAGGAGATTTTTTAGACCATACTCCCGAATCGAAAGCCTTTCGAGCGGAAGAAACGGCCGCTTCTACATCTTCTTTCCCAGATTTCGCCACCTTTGCGGCCACTTCACCCGTTGCAGGGTTTACTACCTCGAACGTTTCACCGCTTATCGCTGGCTTCCACTCCCCATTAATAAAAAGTGGAAATTCCAATGTTTGCACAGCTGCTTTCATAGCAATTCCTCCCTAAATTCGTTCTCTATCAATCTAATTAACTTCCACTTTCTCAATACGTAACGCTCTTCTCAAAATCTTACCTGTGCTGTTCTTAGGTAATTCCTTCATAAATTCCACTTGTTTAGGCAGCTTGTACTTTGCAAGCTTGTCTTGGCAGAAATACAGGATGTCATCCGTCGTGATTCCTTCATCATTCGTTACCACAAAAGCCTTCACGATTTCGCCGTACTCTTTATCAGGTATCCCGATCACGGACGTTTCCACTATGGCCGGATGTTGGTATAATACCTCTTCGACTTCTCTTGGATAGACATTGTATCCGCCAACGAGAATCATATCCTTTTTACGATCGACGATATAAATGTATCCTTCTTCATCCATTCGGGCTAAATCACCCGTGTAAAACCAGCCATCTTTCAATGCAGAAGAAGTAGCTTCTGGCATTCCTAAATAGCCCATCATCACATTAGGACCCTTTACAATTAGTTCACCGATTTCTCCTCTTGGAACTTCCATTCCATTCGAATCCACCACTTTATTCTTCACTTCCGGTATATCTATACCCACAGACCCTGGTTTCCGTGTTCCCTTTAACGGGTTGAAAGCTGTTACGGGAGCTGTTTCTGACAGGCCATATCCCTCTAAAACGTGAACTTTAAACTTCTCTTCGAATCTATGTAAAAGTTCAACAGGAATCGAAGCACCGCCTGAAAAACAAGCACGTATCGACGAAAAGTCTTCTGCCGTTGCTCCTGGCACCTGTAACAAAAAGCTAAACATGGTCGGAACTCCTGCAAAAAGCGTCGCTTTTTCTCTCCTAATCGTGTTGATCACTTCAGTTGGGCTAAATTTCGGAACAATGACAATGGCTGCCCCACAAGCAATCGGAATATTGATGCATGTCGCGATACTAAACACATGAAACATGGGAAGAACCGCAATAATACGATCTTCTTCCGTAAACTCTGTAAGCTGGGACGTCGAAGTAACATTGGATGCCAGATTTCGATGGGAAAGCATGGCACCTTTCGGCTTCCCAGTGGTGCCGGAAGTATAAAGAATGACCGCTAAATCATCCTCTTCGATGGAAGGGCTTTCAAAAACCTCTTTTGCATCATGAATAAGATGTTCCCAGGTCCATTCGGACTCGATTGACTCTGTGTAAATCACCATTTTTAAATTATCTAGTTTCTCTCTCAATGGAGATATTGCCACTTCTAAAGAGGAATGAGCAATCACGGCTTTTGCTTGGCTATTCGATAAAATATAGGATATTTCTCCCGCAGTGTAGGCAGGATTAATCGGCACAACCACTGCACCTGCCCGAAGGATCCCATAGTGAGCAATGACAAACTCAGGGCAATTGCTAAGTAATAAAGCGACTTTATCCCCTTTTCTGATGCCTGCGGCAGATAACCCGGATGCAGCACAATCTACTAATTTATCAAGTTCCGCATACGTTGTACTTTGATTCAAAAACGTATAGGCGGTATGATTCGGAAATCTTGCTGCACTATTCTTTAAATTCTCATTCAGATTTAAACTCACCCGTTTCCTTTCCTCCTTTTTTATAGTATTTTAAGAAAATTATCAATTGCTTGAATTTATTATATATATAATTTAAACTTAAATAAATCAACCATTAATGAAGTAAATATAAGCTGTACTTCTATATTAAAAAGGAGGAACCTATGCATATCGAACAATTGGAGTATATTGTAAAGGTTGCTGAAACAGGCTCGATTTCAATCGCTGCAGAAAACCTACATGTATCTCAATCGGGAATCAGTCAATCGATTACTAGATTAGAAGAGGAGTTGGGCGTTAAACTATTTAAACGCCATCGACGACTTGGCGCTGTTCCAACTAATGAAGGAAAAACTTTAATTAAAAAGGCATACGAGGTATTAGTCCGACTTCAAGAATTTAAAGAGGAAGCCCAATCTTTCAACACAGTCATTGCGGGAAATTTAAAGTTATCATCTATACCTGGCTTTATGCTGTTCCTGTTAGAACCTTTATCTTCCTTTAAAAATGCTTTTCCAAATGTGGATATAGAAGTCTCAGAAAAAGGCACTCAGCATATTATTGAACTTGTCGAAAATAATCAGATAGACATCGGCCTAATCACGATTTACGAGGATTTAATTAAAAAAAGAGAAGATCTACTATTTGAAGTAATACTTGAAGGAAAGATGGAGGTGTACGTCAGCAAATCGTCTCCTTTTGCGTTAAATAAATCTATAACTCCCCAACAATTGATGACCCAAAATGTTATTTTATATAATGGTGATTATGTAAAACGCTTTGCCAATGATTTAATTAGTAAATTTGGGCCAATGAATATATTATTTACCACGGATAATACTGAGGTAATAAAAAAAGCGATTTTAGAGGGATTGGGAATAAGCTTCGGACCAGACTTTTCTATCAAAAATGATCCTTATGTATTAAGCGGCGAAATCGTTCCTATCGAAATCATCAATTACGAACAGATAAAGATAGGTGTAGGATGGGTACGCTCGGAGAATAATCATTTTTCCATCAACACAAAGAAATTTTTAGATCATTTTAAGTTCCATTCTCGAATGCTGAGTCATACATCTCATCATGATTAAAGAGAAAAAACTCAATGAAACTTGGTGCTAATTGCTAATTTATATATTTATATATATAAAGCTACCTGTCTCTCATAACAAGAGACAGGCAGCAGGAATTAGTTTTAAATTATTTAATGTCTAATGCAGCTTTAATATCTTGGAGTGTTTTTCCTTTATACTTTTCATCTGGTTTTTTAACATTATCAAAAGCTGGATTTTGCGTTAAGAAGTTCTTTCCAACAAATGAAAAGTCCTTTACGTCCACAACACCATCATAGTTAATATCAGCATTACGGTCGTAGTTGGTATCACTAGTATGTGCCCCCCAGCTTGCTTGAATCGCAAGAGCATCGTTAAATTATTTGATCAAAATCTTGTTTTATATAATGGTGAATATGTGCGATGGTTTGGAACGATTTTTTTAATAACTTCAAGCCTATTAATGTCTTATTTACATCGAATAATGTTGAAGCCATTACGAGAGCTGTTGCAGAGGGTTTGGCGATTACTTTTGCTCCTGATTTCTCGCCAAATTATAATCCTTATTCCAAAAACAGTGAGATTGTTCCTTTGAGCATTGAAAACCATGAACATATGGATATGTCCTATGGTTGGATACGACCCAAGAATAAACATTTTTCTTATGTTGGAAACGAGTTTATTAACTATATCAAAAGTGAATTACCAAGTAGGTTCTAAAGTAAAATTGTTAAACTAAAACAGACGCCAATCTAGATTGGCGTCTGAACAATTAATCTATTTAACGTTTATTTTTGGGGACCGCTTGGAACGTTGTTTCTACTAATTACTGATCACAATATCATCAAAATTGATCCTCATCCCCGTTGTCCCTGATACGACGATTCGGATTCGGACAGGAGCCGTTTGAGTAAGGGTAAAGGTTTTAACTGTTAAAGTGGATGAACTTGAATTCGTACTTCCAACGTTTGTCCATGTCGTGCCGCCATTTGTGGACATTTGTAGCTGCCAATTGGCTCCGCTGTCGGAACTGAAATTGGCATGGGAAATTTGAATGCTCTTTGCCCCGCTTACATCGAAGTTCATCTTAATGGATCCGGATGACCGGACACGTGCAGACTGCAAGCCCGTTTTCTTATCCCCTGATAAATTACCGATAAGCGCATTATCAAAATACCAAGAACCACTCGCAAGTGTAACATTGCCTGCAGTATAGGCTGTTTTCGTTCCAGACTCAAATTTTTCATTTATGGTTGTCGTTCCACCAGATCCGCTAGATCCATAACCGTAAGACCCGGATTTAAAGGTTGATGGATCGTACCATTTATAGCCTGCAGCAGGTGCATCCCACGGTTCTGCTACCGGTTCTGTCGATGTTTGCGGGTTTTCTATTGATAGCAAGGAGGTTGGCTGGTCAAGCTGCAATCCACTAACCTCAGATAATGCGGTATAGCTTTCTTGTTTTGATAACCAATCTATGATATTCACTAGTAAAGTACCGTCATTCTGTTCTTTAAAACCATCATAGGTTGTTTTCTTAGCCCCTGTTTCCTCACGTAAATATTTCGGAGTCGCATCTTCTATTGGCGAGGAATCACCAATAAACCCTGCCTTACCTAATCCTAACTTGGAAATCGCTACAAAAGGACCCTCTGCCCTTCCCCCGCCATTATATACTCCTTGGTCGACAGCGTTGCCCCAGGCCGTTGTCGTTGAAGGAAGATAGACAATTCCCTTTGCCTTGTTGGGATCGGTAATCGCTAATGTTGATCCAGCATGCATGGCAACTGTAGCGACGCCTGAGGTAATTCTAAACGCCTGACTCGGTGCTACAATATCATTGGCTGTCACATCGCCAATCGCATTGTAGCGGAATCGGATACCGAAGTTGGTTGACAGCCAGTCAGATCCTGTTACACCCTGCATCGCTGCAGAGGAGGCTTCCTCTGTTCCCATTCCCTTTGTTGGATTGGAATAGGCTCCTCGGCGGTAGCCATTAAAGACCTCCGATGCATCCCAGCGGTTTTTGTTACGGTCTGCGTTATAATGATCGCCAATAAAAAAGATACTCCCGCCATTTTGGACATATTGGGTCATGGCTGCCTGCTCGGAAGTTTTGTAAGGGATATTCGCTTCCCCAATCACAAACACATCGTACCCTTGTAAATCTTGATAGGTAATCGAAGTGTTTTTACGCAGCTCTTTTGCATAATAGCCTTTATTGGCTAAGGCATTCGCAAAATCGGAGAAACCTCCATCCAAAACCCAGTCTGCTGCTCCTGCTGTTTGCCCGTGGGTATTATCAAATAAAACCTTCTTGCCATTCGCTGTCCC
This sequence comes from Neobacillus pocheonensis, assembly GCF_050477905.1. Classification (NCBI taxonomy): domain Bacteria; kingdom Bacillati; phylum Bacillota; class Bacilli; order Caryophanales; family Bacillaceae; genus Neobacillus; species Neobacillus pocheonensis. Next base: position 28,541 of record NZ_JBCNAD010000015.1, read on the forward strand.
GACTGGTTGCAGCTGTGGTGCAGGATCGAGCGAATTTTCGGCTGAAACATTGGGTGTTAAATTAAAGTAAACTGAAGACAAAAGCAATAGTACTAATGAAAAAACTGATACACTTTGACCTATCATTCTTTTCACACCTTTTTGTCTATTCCTCACTAAAATAACACACTAATGTTGATAGAATGTTAAGAATTGTTAAATTTATAAATTTTCCCAATATGCTTGAAAAGTTAAAAACCTACTTACGTCAAATGTAAGTAGGTTTTATTTTTTATTCACTGTTTTGTGTGGTATTAAAGAATTCAGCCTGATCTTTTTTGTCGGACTTTACCTTGTTGTTGTTTTTGCCCATTTTTCCATCTGATTCATAACTTAGATTCTCCGGTGCTATTTTATTCTTTTCCATAACTTCACCCTTTCAATACTAATTTGTCCATCTATCATTTTATAAATAAATATTTTTTCTATTTTGTCACCTTTTTATTTCTCAGATATTCCTCAAATGTAATTCTTCCACTTTTTTGAGTAAAATTGGTGTTTTTTCCGTCGAAGAAAGATTTGAAAAGTTTTCCTGGTAAAGGCATGCTTAAAACTTTATTGGTTTCATTATTTATCTTAATCTTCAACTCCGTCATTTCTCTTAACGTCATTATTTCTGGTCCGCCAAAGTCATCAGCTCTTCCTTGAGGACCACTATCAATTAAATCAATTAAATGATTGGCAAATTCACCAACATCCACGCTTTGGAATTTCATGCTTCCTGGAATTACATACCTTTTTAAGAGAGGATTTGACATAAGTAAATGTTCAACAAAGCCGTGGAACTGAGTTGCGCGTACAATGGAATAAGGAATAGAACTATTTTTTAACAATTCTTCTGCTTCGAATTTAAGTTTATAATAGTTCAATGGTATTTCCTCGATGCCAACAATGGACGGATAAATAAAATGCTTTATGTGATGCAGCTTACTTAATAACATCTCAAAGCCTGAAACTTCAATTGATCTTGAATTTTTAACTGGGCTTGTTGCTGCGTGAATAATGACCTCTGCATCTTTTACTGCTTCATCTATACCTTCACCAGACAATAAATCGCTATAAATCCACTTGAAATCTTCTATCCCTTCCGGTTTTCTTCTCGAAGTTATTCTAACTTTATTATCAGAACCTTTTAGTTTATTTAACAAAGCTTTACCTAGCTGTCCTGTTGCACCAGTCACCAATATCCTCAAGCACAACCCACCCTTTCTACTGAATTATCCTCGTATTCTAATATTCAGATGTTGGGGTCTTTATTCAATAATCCTGCTAGGGTGGCTTGTTCTTATTCAGTTGGAATACTTAGCGACTAACCATTTCTAAAATCTAAAATACATTGCCTGTTTTCATAATGTTTACCCTTACTATCGGTTCCATTTGCACCTTTTTATATTCTTCATCCCAATTCATTTTCTTCCATAATTCTGGGTGAAAACTAGAGATTCGTCTTCCAATCCCCAATGCATCACAATTGGCTTGCTGTAAAGTGTTTGCGATTTCCTTTGCTTGTTTAGTTAATTCGTCAGAAAGATCTTGATTTAATTTTTTAATATTTAGTTCTTTTTTTAAATCTTGAGGATAGTTTTTCATCACAACATTCATTTTGAGATTAATTTTGCAGGTTATTTTATTATTTTGATCCACTAGAACCTCTTGGTTTCGTCTCAAATCGTTCGTTGCAAAAGAAATGGAACGGCTGTTGTTTTCAGGCCCCAGTATGATAGACATAGTGATCGCCCTGCTTAATTGATCCATTAATCCCAATAGTAAATTGCTTTTATCTCTTGAAATGGTGGTACCTGTGTATTGGTCGCCGTTAAATAGGGCTACTCCAGCCACTTCCACTTTATTCGCCTCTGTTCTTTCAAGATAAGGTAATATAAAATCTATTCCAGGATCTAATATACTTTTCCATACCCAGAATATATTTTCTTTCGGTATGACCGTTTCCGCTTCTGCTTCATTTAGCATTTGTAAGATGACAAATGCAATGGGACTTTTCTTTATTTCCATTGCAAGAATCTCTTTTGCTTTCCCTTTACTTATGACAATTTTGGAAGACATATAAGAATCTGTATTTCGATAAAAAACCTCAACGAATGGATGAATCCCTTTTTTTGCTAGTTCTTCCCCTATCATAACCACATGCGCTTTACTAGCATCTAATTCACCCGCTATTTTACTGTTAAAATCTAAACCTAAACCAACCACAGTCGGTCTTACAGATGATACTAGTTCATCCTGTATCTCAAATTGTCCTCCACCCTTACTTTGTATGTTTAATGCTCTAACCGATGATTTAATTTTCCCCTCTTTCGTTACATCAAAACTGATTCCGTTTACCAGCGTTCGATTTACCAGAAGCCGCTGGTCCCAACAGCCAGTCAATAGGATAGGAATCATACCTACCATCACTATGAGTATTTTTCTCAAGCAGATTCACTCCTTTCATGTTTATTAAATAAGAACGAAAGGATTAAAAGCAAAGTTGGGATAATAAAAACTATCCCATAATTCAAATACGAAACATATTTGTTAAATTGAGTTATGATTGCGTCATCATGCGGAATCAATGTAATCAAAAAAATGATGAATCCATTCATCAAGACTACTTTTGTGTAATTCTTCTTTTCTACATTCATACTCTTACTTGCAAAAAATAAATAGGCAATAACGGAAGTAGACATCGGGACAATCCATATCGACAGAAACATGAGATCGATCCGATCAATCATTTTATAAGATATTCCCCTAAGTAAATTAATAACGGGTTCTCGCATTTGTACCAGCTGATCTGTACTAAAACTAATGATAGTAAGGAAGAAAAAATAGGTGTAAAAAAGGGTGATTGAAATGTTGGCCATTGAAACGGTCTTTAATACACCTTTTTTATTTTGAATAATGAATGGGAAGATAAATAACAGCCCTTCAAATCCTAACATCGAAAGCAGAGAATTCTTACTGCCCATTAATATATTTTTTAATCCAGAACCGCCAATTGGAAGAATGTATTGAATCTCTTTAGGAGTAAACCAACTTAAAAAAGATGTAAAAAATAATAACAGGATTAAGGAGGTCGCTAGGACAAAGAATCTTGCCATGACTCTTAAGTCGCTAATGGTTAAATAAATGCATGGAATCAAAATGAGTAAGGATATCATCCAACCCGGTGTTAAAGGCAATAACCATAAATTTATGATTTTAATAAATAATATGGCGGCTAACCCTCCGACTAGGATGAAATTCATATAAATGAAAAGGTTAAGCATTTTTCCTACAAAACGTCCGAGTATCTTTTGAGTGATTTCCGTATAAATAAGATTAGGAAATCGTTTAAGTAAAAGCCAGTAGATCACGAGCATGATTTGAACAGCCACCCCTGCAATAAGGGTAGAAATCCAGCCGTCCCCTTTTGCCGTTTTCCCCACGACATTCGGCAATGATAAAAGTCCCACGCCAATTTGACTTTGAATTAAAATAAAAAACAGCTGAAATTTTGTAATAGAATGATTATTTTCCGTCATTTCTTCTTCCACGCCCTTGTTTTTCCTTGCTGATTTTCGTAAGCTGGCTTTGCGTCAGTCGGTCGCGTATTTAACTTCCATATTGGCAGTCTTATGAACGAATCCTTTAAATCTTCTTTCTTAAATGGGGCTAATGGTGAAAAATAAGGAGTTCCAAAAGAATCTAATTTACTTAAATGCATAAAAATAAACATAAATACTAATACAATCCCGAAAAATCCAAACAAGGTGGCAGCGATTATCATTGGAAAGCCTAATAACCTTGCACTAGTTCCCATTTCATTGATAGGTGCCACAAATGAAGCTATGGCCGTAAAACCAATCACCACAATCATCATATTCGATACGATATGAGCATCTACTACCGCAGTCCCAATGACTAATCCCCCGACAATTCCGATTGTTTGCGCGATCGGTGAAGGCAATCGGATCGAAGCTTCTTTTAATAGCTCCAAAATGATTTGCATAGCTAAAGCTTCCATAAATGGAGGAAAGGGAACATATTCTAATGAAACCCTGATGGAATATAGAATTCCAATCGGAAGCACCTCTGAATGAAACGAGACAATGGCTATGTAAATGGCTGGCAAACTAATCGTGACAATAAAACTAAAGACGCGCATTAATCGAAAGAAAGAACCCACGAACCAACGGCTATTATAGTCATCAGGGGCTTGAAAAAACGAAAAAAAAGTGATTGGAACGACCATTACGCGCGGATCTCCATCCATAATAATCGTAATTTTTCCTTCGGTTATATAAGACACTGCTCTGTCTGGTCTTTCGGTAGCTAGAATATGAGGAAAGGGAGAATAGGGGGAATCTTCAATAAGTTCCTCTAATTCTCCAGTTGAATAAAGGTGATCTAATTCAATTGATACTAATCTCCGCTCCACTTCGTTAATAAGCTCTTTGTTAGCAAGATCGTCCAGGTAAACCATGCCCACTTTCGTATTCGTAAGGCTGCCAATCGTAAAAAATTTCACCTTTAATTTCGGACTTTTAATTCTTTTTCTTAATAGTTGGAGATTTGAATCAAAACTTTCTATAAATCCATCATGAGCACTTTTTATGCTTCGCTCGTTATTTGGTTCCTGAATAGCCCTTGCTTCTATTCCTCCTACCGATGCCGTATAGGCGTGGGAATCGTTTTCTAGCAAAATCACACAGGATCCATCTAATAACTTTTTCCCTGCATCTGGAATTATGGAAGTCATTTCAATCTCTGTGGACAGGACTGTTTTTTCAATATCACCCACTTGCATTTCTAAAATGGGCTCGATAATAGACGATTGGAGAAGCTCCTTTTTCAGCATCGATTCAAGATAAAGAATGACACACTTTTGGTTATTAAATAACAGTTCCTTTTTCATTAAATCTTCCGTATGGCAAAAATGTTCTTGTAACATTTTTATATTTTCATCAATATTATCTGAAAGTTGTGCCACTTTATTTGAACGAATAGATAATGATGAATTCTCCTTAAAGAAACTCATTTATGAAAACTCCTTAAAAGTCTGGATTTTCATTATTATTTCCGTAATTTCCCCTCATATTCCAAGAACGCTTATGGACCACCACTACCTTCCTGTTTTAGATAAAAAACTACATCCTTTAATCTATAGAGAATATTCAAAAACACTTTTCCCTTTGCAGCAGAGGCCCACGCCCCATCACAGATACGCTCTTGACGAACATAAAAGGTTAAAATAGCTTTTAACAATTCCAAATCAGCAGTAGGAATAGCTGCGGAGAGGTTATGGTCTTTTATCTTTTCATTTAAGTATTCCAGGTAATTGCTTTTTAATATATCTGTTATATACGCTCTTAATAAATTCATTTAACTGATCATCATATTCTGGGTAGCCAGAATCCCATATACAGAATTCTAAATCTTCATTTTCAAAGTAAGGTATATACTTTATTAGCTTTTTATAATCCCCCATCCGGCTCTCCCCCTTTGCTAATTATTGCATCGGATTTGTAAAATCATTAATTAAAATTTGAACTTCATCATTTTCGTGAATTTTTCCAGGACTTTCTACCGCACATACGATACCTCGCTTCTTATAACCTGCGCGTACAAAATGGAAAGATAACTTCTCATGATCTTCATAATGCTTTTGAATCTCATCTCCAGGTAAAGTGCAGGGCTGATTTTCCCCCATACATATTAATCCTGCACCGCTTGGAAATAGGATACGAGAGCCCATGGGGAGTTTCGTTAATTCTGGATATCCCCTTATCAAGAGATTAGCTCCCAACCACTCAGGCAGCAAAGATTCGACATTTAATTCTTCTGCCATCCTATCTAATTCTTCCACAGACACAATCGTTATTTGGCGGCGGTTAAGAATCTCTGTTCCTCTGGGATACATCGGCTGTCTTGAATCAGCCTTACTGGTCACGCCAAAGTGGCGGTCCCCGCGAATCCCCCCAAATTCAAGATTTGTTTCTGAAATTCTTCTGGTTACAAATGTCTCTGGATTATCTGCTATTAATACCGCCTTTATGTTTGCCCATACTTTTTCCAATAAGAAAACTCCTTCCCTACAAACATTTCCTATCATGCATAATCTATAATTAATCCCTCACAACCTTGACTCGCTCCGCTTTATGTAATCAACTCATTCTTTTTTAAGGATAAAATCCAAAAATTTAGTAACACCTAATTTATTGAAGCGGTGAAATTTTTTCACTAGCCATAAATTCCTTATCATTTTTACTCCTATGATTTGCACTTCTCGTAATGTCCCTTGCTCTAATTCTTTGGCTACAGTTATCCTGGGCAGAATACTAATCCCTAGGCCTGCCTCTACAGCGCTTTTTATCGCTTGGGTACTCCCTAACTCCATATAACTCTCGATTTTTTCTAATATTCCATTTTCCCTTAGCATATTTTCTACGATCAGACGTGTCCCGGAAATGGATTCACGCCAAATAACTCTTTCATTAGCCAGCTCTTCTATGTTAATTTGAACGCCCCATGAATGATCAGGTGAACAAACGAGAATCAGCTCATCATCTGCATATTTCTCGACTGTAAGATTACCGTTGTCAACGATACCCTCCACCATAGCTAAGTCGATGACATCATTGGTTAAATCCTCTAAAACACCCGGCGTATTTTTAATCGTTAAGATCACTTTTATCTCAGGCATTTCCTTTTTAAAACGCCCAAGCAGGCTGGGCAATAAATATTCTCCGATAGTAAAGGTAGCACCGACATGGAGTGTGGTATTATGCTCCCCAGTTGACTGTTTAATTACTTCACTGGAGCGATAAAAGTCATTCACGATAGATTTGGCAAATGGATAGAGCATTTTTCCGGCCTCTGTAACTCTCATTTTCCCTTCTGTTCTATCGAATAACAGCGTCCCATAATAGTTTTCAAGTTGGTGGATTTGTCTCGTTACAGCTGGCTGCGTGACATAACTTAATCTTGCTGCTTGACTGATGCTTCCTTCATCCACAACCAAACAAAACATTTTTAAATTTTCAATGTTCAACGAAACATCCCCCTTCTCCATTTATTTTGAACTCTTTATGAAATATCGTACCACATAGAATCTAAAAATCAGATATTTCCACTTGGGTATAACAATTTATTATACCCTATAATTTTGTTGCAATTTCTACTTCTTGACTCATCTGATACCATAATAGTGTAACCATCATTTAAAACAGGTTCCAAAAATATTATTCCAATAGAAAAAGATCGTACTAAGGGAGAAGGATAGAAATGAAAGAAGAATGGATGAAGCTGGTTCAACTATTTTGGACCTTTTTTAAAATTGGCCCCGCTACATTTGGCGGTGGTTTTGCGATGATCCCATTAATAGAACGGGAAATAGTAGAAAAGAAAAAATGGCTAGAGAGTGATGACGTTACAGATTTGTTTGCATTAGCGCAATCTGTCCCTGGAGCGGTTGCTATTAACTCGGCAACCTTTATCGGACACAAAATAGGCGGTGTCAAAGGGGCACTGGCCGCGATGATTGGTGTTTCGTTACCAACCTTTTTAATTGTTCTATCCCTAGGAATATCTTATCTATTCATTCATGATAATCCGAAGATAGAGGCTGCCTTTGTTTCCATCAGAGCGACTATTTTAGCCATCATTGTTTATGCTGCCATTAAAACGATAAAAACATCCATCGTGGATAAAACTACGTTTTTTATCACACTCATTGGCGTTCCGGCATTATTCTTCATTCATCCTGTCTTAGCCATTTTCCTTGGAGCTTTATCAGGAGTCATTTTAATTCTGATCAAAAGAAAACTTGGCTACAGAATAATGACAAAAAAAGACAAAGGAAAAGTTACATCCTATAGCAGCAGTGATTATTTTATTGGGGATGGAATATAAGTGGGAGGAAAACTAAATGGTGTTGTGGCAGCTGTTTAAAACATTTTTTTGGATAGGTTTGGTTTCATTCGGTGGGGGATATGCGATGATTCCAATTATAAACTCGGAAGTTACCCGTTTCGGTTGGATTTCAACTGAACGATTTACCAATTTAATTGCCATTTCAGGGATGTCACCAGGTCCAATTGCAACCAATAGCGCAATTTTAGTTGGGTATTCAACTTCCGGGTTAGCTGGGGCCATCATATCAGCCATTGCTATTATAATTCCCTCTATTATATTGGTCATTCTAATCGCTTCGTTTTTTAAAAAGATGCATGATAATAAATTCGTTCAATCCATGTTTTATGGATTAAAGCCTATCGTTACTAGTTTAATCATTTATGCATCTATAAGTTTTGCCTTTTCAAATGACTTGCTTACTTATAATATTTCATTTCGAATGGTAAGCCAGCTGTTGATCTTTGGATTATCCTTATTAGCATTAGTAAAATTCCGTTGGCATCCTATTTATGTCATTATCCTTTCAGGATTAGTAGGCGTGGCCCTCTATACCTAAACTTTTAAAAAATAGGCCCAGTTAAACTTGGCGGTTAATTTCCGCTCCAGGCGCACGCTTTCCTCGGAAGTTGAGCTCCTGGAGCGGAAATACCATTGTTGCAAAATCAATAATGAACTTTAAGATAAATTTATTCTCCCACTATCTTAGCATCCTTTAGCATTTCGTCCGTTAAAGTGATTCCTTCCTCCTGTGCTGCCTTTTTGTTGATGAACAACTGAAGGTTTTCCGGGAATCCGACTGGAATTTCGCTTGGTTTTTTTCCTTTTAGAATTTCCACAGCCATTTTACCGGTTGTGTAGCCTAAGTCGTGGTAGTCAAAACCATAAGATGCGAAGGTTCCGCGTTTTACAGAGTCGCCTTCACCGACGAAGGTTGGAATATCTTTATCATTGGCCACTTTTATTACTGCTTCCAGAGCGGAAACGACGGTGTTGTCCTTTGGAATGTATAATACGTCTGCACGCCCTACCATTGACTCGGCTGCCTGTTTTACTTCGGAACTAGCTGTTATGGTAGTTTCAACCGTCTCCAGCCCAGCTGCCTCTATTGCTTTCTTAGCGTTCTTAACATTTACAACAGAGTTAGGTTCACCATTGTTATAGATGATTCCGACCTTCTTGGCATCAGGAATAAAGGTTTTAATCGCGGCAATTGTTTTCGCTATCGCATCTGGGTGTGTATCAGATGTGCCCGTCGCATTCCCGCCTGGCTTGTCTAGGCTTTGGACAAGTTGGGCCCCGACTGGATCTGTAATAGCAGTAAACAGGACTGGAATATCCTTTGTTGACTTGACGACTGCCTGAGCGCTTGGGGTAGCGATAGCCAATATAAGGTCATTCTTGTCTGCAACCAAGTTTTGGGCAATGGACATATTATTGTTCATATCTCCCTGAGCATTTTGGAAATCAAGCTTCAAGTTCTTTCCTTCTTCATAGCCTGCATCCTTCAGGGCAGCGATAAACCCTTCGCGCGCAGCATCAAGAGACGGATGCTCGACAATTTGGGAAATACCTATCTTTACCACTTTCTCTTTCTTCGCTCCGGCTGTTTCCTTACTCCCTGCTCCGCATGCAGAAAGTAACAATAAAACTGCACACAATAATAATCCTAAACTCCTTTTCATCCCTTTTCCCCCTTAAATTCTACTATGTATTTTCCTGGTAAAAGATAAAGAAACTCAGTCTCCCTTCTATTCTAATATTTTATAAAAATTTATAATATTCCGATTTTATCATGTGCAGTACGTTTAGGACAATAAAATTTTACATTTTATTGTATTCCATTGGTACTGACCATAAAATCATGTATTTTTTTTCACAACAACAGAATGATAGCTGTTAAACAATTTTAAAGATAAATTCTTTGTGAATTCTTGTGCCTCATGAATAAACGCAGTTATGGCAGGGCTAGTATATTCTGTTGAACGTACCTCAAGCCCTAAATTTTGGTACACTTGCGGACTTAAATAGGAAGCAGTAACTTTGGACAAGGTTGTCGGAATGGCCAACTCCGGAAGAATGGTATTTCCAACCCCTTCTTGGACCATAGCAATGATGGTAGCGATGTCACTGACTTCAAATTGAATATTAGGAGTGTATCCTTGTTCTTTAAAGATTGACCGAATGACATTACCACATTCTTTTGGCATGATGAAAGGCTCACTGGCGATATCCCTTGCCTGGATGAATGATTGATTACTCAATGGATGATTTTCGGGCACAAAAACAACCATTTTATCCTGCAACAAAGGAATAAATTCAAGTTCATGTCTTTCCTCAGTGACCACTCCAATATCCACAACTGATAATTTAAGCCAATTTTTTACCTCTTCATAATTTCCTTCATAGAGAACCACTTCTACACCTGAAAATCGCTTTTTAAAGGAGCTGATCATTCCTGGCAATAGTTTAGCTGACATGCCTGAAATGCTCCCAATTCTGATTGTTCCCGTTTCAAGTCCTGTAATCCCTGTTGCTTCATTGATGATTCTTGTTTTAATCATAATTAGATCTCTTACCAAGCTTGTGATGCGTTCTCCGACTTTTGTTAAGCTGACACCATTCCTGTGTCGTTTAAATAATTTTATGTTTAGTTCTGATTCCAACGCTGCTACCGCTTGGCTGACTGCCGATTGCGAGAGACCGATTTGCTCTCCGGCTTTGGTAAAGCTTTTCGTTTCCACTACTTTTAAGAGTACTTCTAATTGAAATAGAGTCATGGGACACCTCTTTTTATGCATTAGTTTTTACTAATGTTTGTTATTCAAAGTATTAATTTTACTTATACCATACGTCATCATATACTACAATCAACAACCAATAGAAAGGTGTGGAAGTTCATGAGTATTTTACAGGCAGAAGGACAGGACATACTGAAAGAGATCAAAACAAGTCAGTCGGTGCTTATTGATTGCTGGGCCCCATGGTGTCCGCCTTGCCGATTGATTGGAGCCGTTTTGGAGGAGATTGATCTGGAATTTGATTTAAAAATTGTGAAAGTAAATGCCGATGACAATGCTGAGTTTATAAGCGAGTATCAGGTATTGGGAATTCCTACTTTATTGCTTTTTCGCGAGGGTCAGCTTGTCAAGAGGATAACTGGTTTTCAGCCTAAAGGGATGCTTGTTGAAACCCTAAGAGAGCATGGATTGGTAGAATAAAGAATCCTGAAAAGCTATCATCATTATCAGTTTAATGCCAGTTGAAAGAGCAGGAACTTCTAAATAGTCCTGCTCTTTAGTGGTATAAATTTTTCTAGTTCAACTTAAATTACAATTAGTGTCTTCTTTCTAATTCCTACTCTTTCAGATAAGTGTTTCTTTATTTTAATAGATTAATAAATTCTTTCATAAATCCCGGAAGATCTGGCCATGCGTGCGCCGAGACGAGATTGCCTTGAACATGAAGAGGATTTTCTATATAGGTTGCCCCAGCTGCCTCCACGTCAGGCTTGCAGGCAATATAGGCGGTCAATTCTCGGCCTTCCAAGTATTGACGAACGGTTGTTAACACCTGACCTGCATGGCATATAGCCGCCACAGGTTTATTTGCTTCAAAAAAATGGGCAACAATTCTTGGAACATTTTCATTTAAACGGATGTATTCAGGAGCCCTTCCTCCTGGAATAATGAGCCCATCAAATTCCACCGGATTCACATCTTCAAACGCTAACTGTGCTTCAATTAAGTATCCCTTGCTTTCTGTATAAGTATCCCATCCAATGAAGTCATGTACTACTGTTTGCAGTTTCTTTTTGGATGGTGCTGCAATTTGTACATGATATCCCTCTTCAAGACACCGAAAAAACGGATAGTAAATTTCTAAAGCCTCCACGGCATCTCCAGCCAAGATTAATACTTTTTTGGACACTCTAACAACTCCCTCTCTTAAAATATTTGGCGAAAGCCTATATTTATATATTCAAAATTCTCCCTATAATTTCCTTAAATTTAAAAATAAATTGTCATCTTTGTCCAAAAAATAAGTGGGTAAATATTTCTTATTGTAGTAAATAAGTAGAACAAGAAATTAATATTGTTGGTTATGTTGACAAAAGAAATAATAGTCGGATAGAGTTTTGGGTAGCGATGACTTAGTAATCTTTTTCGATTAGATTATAAAATGATGAAAATAGGGGATATGGCGAATGAAATCAATTACAGTTTATCATTACGATGCATTTAGTACAGAACCCAATAAAGGCAATCCTGCAGGAGTAGTTTTAAACGGAGCCGACCTGACAGATCAGGAAATGCAAGAAATAGCCTTTAAAGCAGGCTTTAATGAAACAGCTTTTCTACTGAATTCGGATGCTCCTGATCTTAGAATACGTTATTTTACACCAGGTCATGAAATGAATCTATGTGGTCACGGTACAATCGCTTCCATCTATGCCCTAATAAAGAACGGATTATTAATGCAAAAAAATTCATTAACCATTGAAACACTTGCTGGAAACCTGCCCATAAAGATTAACGCCCTTTCAGGTGATGACATTCAAATCACCATGCAACAGGCTTCACCTCAGTTTGCAGAATTTAAAGGATCAGTGGAAGCGTTGGCTGACGCCATTGGGCTGGTAAAAGGGGATATTGATGATGCTTTGCCAATCCTTTATGGCAGTACAGGTATTTGGACTTTATTGATACCAATCAAAAGCCTCGAAACTTTTAATAAAATGGAACCTAACAACGAATTATTCCCTGCCGTTTTAACGGAGTTACCAAAGGTATCTCTTCATCCTTTTTGCTTAGAAACTTATGATGCTACTGCCCATATGCACGCCCGGCACTTTTCGTCCCCTTATTCCGGAACAATCGAGGACCCAGTTACCGGGACCGCATCAGGTGTAATGGGCGCCTATTATGCGAAATACATAAACAGCCATTTTGAAAAGACTCTACATCTTAAAGTAGAACAGGGACAGGAAATGAATAAGGATGGCCGGGTTATGGTGCATGTTACGAAAAATAAAGGTCAATATGCGATAGAAATCACTGGAAGCGCCGTATACGTTAAGGAATTTGAAGTGGGTTTATAGATAGGGACAGTTAATTAACATGGTTAAGAGCTTTTTAGTTTCAGAAGAAAAAGCCGCAGTCAGAGGATTATTGCCTAACTGCGGCCCTAGATTCTTATTCTTTTCCGAGGCTTTTTATCATCCTCAAGACTAATGGGCTTGTATGATTCGGTAACTCCTCAATTGGAAAAAATCCAGCATCAATCGTTTCTTGACCATCTATTTTGATATTACTGTTTTTAATGTCTTTTGAAATATAGGCAATGGTAACAGGATAAAATTCATCGCCATTTGGCAATTTCCTATAATACTGCTCCCCTGAATAAACTTCTGTTAACTGAAGTTTACCTACTTCAACCCCAGTTTCTTCAAATACTTCTCTTCTTGCTGCATCTTCTGCAGATTCTCCTAGTTCTAACAATCCGCCTGGAAGCGCCCAGATTCCCTCCGGTCTTTTTTGTAAAAGAATTTTACCCTCATCATCTATTGCAGCCACGACAGCGCCTACTAGAATAAGCGCCTTCGTTCCGATTAGTTTTCGCAAATCTTCGATATAGCCCATCTGATGCCTCCAAAAATTATCTAACTATATGTATCATATTAACACATGGAACATGACCCGCATGAAAAAAAGCCTTAGTCAAAGGGGACTATAGCTATAAAAATTGATATCAATATTTTATTCTCCTACAATCTTCGCATCCTTTAACATCTTATCTCTAAAGCTAGGGGGTTTCCGCTGCTTTTTGATAAAAAAAGATGGTAGAAAGGAACTCAAAAAGTAAGCTTTCTACCATCAATAATCAATTAATCTATTAAAATTCACACCTCAAATAATTGCCATATGACACTAACGCAATATTCTAGCAGCACTAGAAAACTTAGATGGATTATAAGCAGCAATTTTAACAACGTCACCAGTTTGCGGTGCATGAATATATTGCCCACCACCAATATAAATACCTACATGATAGGCAGGGTTACCTCTGAATACTAAATCTCCAGGCTGTACTTGACTCGGAGAAATTCTGGTTCCTACATTTTGCTGGTCACGTGATACCCTTGGGAGATTGATGCCAGCAGCATTTCTAAATACATAGGAAGTGAATCCCGAACAATCAAATCCGCTTGGCGTGGACCCGCCCCAAACGTAAGGTGTACCCAAAAATTGTTTAGCGTACGCAATCACTGCACTTGCTGAACCAGTGCTAGCCGGCGGAGCCTCAACTGCAGACGGTTTTGATTTTGAAGGTTTGTTTACTGTAGTTTGGTTAACTGAAGTTTGCGGTTTAGCCTTTTGTTGAGCTTGTTGGGCTTTTTGTGCCTGTTGAGCACGCTGTTGGGCTAAAAGAGCCTGCCGTGCTGCTTCTTCCTGAGCTTTTTGTTCAGCTAGTTGATTCTGTTGGTTTTGTAATGTACTTTTTGCATCTGCTAATTCTTTAGCAATTTCTTGTTTGTCTGCTGCAATATTTTTTTGCTCAGATGCTAATTCAGCTTGGTCGCTTTTTAATTGGTTGTACTCATTATTCAATTTTTCCTCAGCAGCTTTTAACGCGTTCTCTTTTTCATTTAAACCATTCAATAAGTCTGTATCACTTTCCATGATACTTGAAATAGCAGTAAAGCGAGTTAAAAACTGTGATATGTCATTTGAAGAAAGCAAAAATTCAGCGTAGGTTGCGATAGACTGTTTTCCCTCTAACTGAATGCTTTTTAGTCGTTCAGAATAGACCTTTTTGTGAGCATCTAAAGACTTTTTAGCTTGTCCAATTTCAGCCTCTGTGTTTTCAATTTTTCCTTGTTGTGTTTTAATTTGATCGTTAAGTTTTTGGCTTTTCTCCATTGATATAGAGATTCGGTCGTCTAATTGTTGCATCTTGGATTCAAAGTTATCGATTTGTCCTTGTGTAGCATCGATCTTCCCTTGCGTTACTTGTGAATCTACTGGACTAGCAAAAGTAGGTGTCGCTTGAATCATAGTGGCGAGAACGGCAGCCGATATCGTATACTTTATTATTTTCTTTATCATTATATAAAATCTCCTCTGATACCATTAATTCCTAATATATTACTAGTTTATATTCCTATTGGACTAAAAACAATAAATCAGTCGATAATGTAATATAATTGTAATTTTATGTAGAATAATCTGGTAACCATGTCGACTCCTGCAAAAAAAAATAGAAAGACAGACTGCAACAAAAGCAGTCTGTCTTTCTACCCACTTGTAACTGGACATGTTAACACTTTATTTAGGTTAATGTATATCTAATGGACCATTGAATGTTATTCAATAAACTTTTTAAAAATCAATGTAGCATTATGTCCGCCAAATCCTAATGAGTTCGATAGGACCACTTGAACATTCTTTTTCTTTGCCACATTGGGGACATAATCTAAGTCAAGTTGATCGTCAGGCGTTTGATAATTGATGGTCGGTGGGATGGTTCCTTCCTTGATAGCTAAAAGAGAAAAAATAGCCTCAATCGCACCTGTTGCTCCCAACAAGTGGCCTGTCATTGATTTCGTGGAACTGACAGAAAGATTGTAGGCATGTTCCTGGAAAACTTCTTTAATGGCTAATGTTTCGTACAAATCATTATAATAGGTGGATGTCCCATGAGCATTAATATAGTCAACTTGGTCAGGGGAAATTTCGGCGTCCGCTAATGCTAATTTCATTGCCCGCCCTGCACCTTCTCCGTCTGGCGCAGGTGTCGTAATATGATGGGCATCACTTGTTGCTCCATATCCAATCAATTCTCCATATATGGTTGCACCACGGGCGATAGCGTGTTCTAATTCTTCTAGTACAACAATCCCTGCACCTTCCCCTATAACAAATCCATCACGGTCCTTATCAAAAGGCCGACTTGCTGTGTTCGGATCTGGATTTTTCGAAAGGGCGGTCATATTAGAAAATCCAGCCACAGTCATCGCTGTAATCGTTGCTTCTGTTCCGCCAGCAATCATCATATCCACATCCCCCTTTTGAATAACGCGGAATGCATCACCGATGGAATTGGCGCCTGACGCACAGGCCGTAACCGAACAATTGTTAATTCCTTTAGCTCCAAGTGCAATAGAAACTTGTCCTGCTGCCATGTCCGGGATAAGCATCGGAATCGTAAACGGATTGACCCTTCTTTGACCTTTTTCAATAAATTTCTGATGCTGTTCCTCGAACTCCGCTAAACCGCCAATTCCTGATCCAATCCAAACACCGACCCGTTCTGGATGAATATCCACACCAATTTGAATCCCTGCATCTTTTACAGCCATTAGACTTGCTGCTACAGCGAACTGGCTATAACGCCCCATTCTTCTCGCTTCTTTTTTATCCATAAACTCTTCGGGTGCAAAGCCCTTGACTTCGGCTGCGATTTTGATATCTACCTTTTCCACATCAAAAATAGTCGCAGGACCGATACCCGAAACACCACTTTTAATTTTATCCCATGTTGTCAAAGCATCATTCCCCAAAGGAGTGACTGCTCCAATACCCGTAATCACTACTCTTTTATTCATATAATGCTCTCTCCCACTAATTAGTCGTTGGCATGATCTTACATATATCCTCTCTATATTAACTAAATTAGAGTGGTTGGACAAATTAGTTGGGCTTTTATATCCCATAAGCAAAATATATTAATTTAATTTTTGTGTTAAACTAACCAACGAAGGTATCTGATTGTCTAATAATAATGGAGTGATCAAATGAGTAAAGCCAAAGCTAAAAGCGGAACAGGTAGAGGAACAGGAAAGAAAGGCTGGAATCGTTGGCAAGCTAGTGCAAAAAGAGCAAAGAGTGCCAAACCTTATGTAAGTAAAGGTATTAAAAAATCAGACGATGTGAAAAGCGCTAGCAATAATAAAGGCGACACATCCGAAATATAACCGTCTTTTCTAAATAACCTCTTGAATACGAAAATAATGGATTATCTTTAAAGACTTGGGGCTGTATCAAAATCCCCAAGTCTTTTTTTTTCAAATTGACCGGGTACCTTTTAATTGGGCATAAACTTTTTGATAGGTGGCTGCTTCTTCCACCAATCCTTTGTGTTGATACATTTTACTGATCTTCTGTACAGGAGTTGGATCCTGTGGTTGAAGTTCCATTTCCCAGAAGAAGCAATCTATGGCTTTATCGTATTGTTTAAACTCCGCATAATATTCACCTAATTCCATCATCCGATCAGGATCCTCTAACATTTCTACCATTTTATTTACTTTTGCGATTACCACTGAATCGGGGAGTAATGTGTGAATCGGCAGCAGTTTTTCGTGAACGGTTTTGAGATCATGTTCTTCAAGCAGGATAACGGCAAGTTGAAACAGGTTTTGTTCAAATTGTTTAGCATTATCTTTGTGGACTAGCTTTTGAAACATAAAGATGAAATCGTCAAGATGGGATACGACAAATCCAGCGTTCAAATTCCCCCACAGCTGATTCAAAATCGAATCGTAGGAAGCAGGCAGATCATGTATAAATTTAATTACATATTCGGCCGCTGTTTCATAATCTTCTTTTTGAATCATTTTTTCAATCATTGGCTTTGCCTCAGGTAACTCTCGATACGGATTGATTTTCGCATTTCCTAACATGATGATCCATTCTTCGATTGTGACTAACTGTAAAGCAATCCCTGTATACTTCTCAATCGATTCAGCCTTTTGAAATTTTTCCACTTTTTCCAACCAGAGCAATAATAACTCTACGAAACAATCTTGTTTTCTTAGAATATCTTCTAAAAATATTCGCTTATCTGGATTTGATCTATTTTGAAAGCAATGCAATTCGACATAAAGAGGATCCTTTTTTAGGATTGAAGGTAAACTAGAGGATTTGTAGAAATCAGTGTAAGAAATGAATTCTTTTGAATTCATACGTTCATTTACCGATTTTAATGTAGGTGAAAAATCATTTAAAATTTGAAGGACCTGAAAGGACTTAATGAAACTACCGCTTCTTCTATAGTGAAAATAGACATTGTCAATTATTTTTACAAGCTGCTCTTTTTCAAAAAATGAATCAAGTGTGGTCGCAATATAGGCCATTTCCTGTAGAGAATTATGGAGCTGAAGTTGAGAGAAGAGTTTATTTTTATTTGGTATAGACACGGATTGATTGGGGATTAATTTCGTTATTATCGGATGAGGAGATTCAATAACAATACCTTCACAAAATGCTTTATTAATAAATGAGTCTTCTTCGACCTTATCCAGTTTATCGCCGTAAATAAAGGAATTTTTATAATAAATAAGATAAAATCTTTCGTTATCTTCTGTCATCACATCAATTACTTTGGTTCTTGCAAATAGGGCTGCTCGATTAACATTTCCTTTTACCATAATCTTTTTATCCTTTATCGATATTTCAGTAGGCATTATATTCTCTTTATACATTCCAGATTCCCCCCGAATTGAATATAGACACTGATAAAAATCGTCTGCTAACCTTATGCATTAATTATAGCATAAGTCCGAAAAAATGTTCCTGTGCGCATAATCCTAAATGTTTCCTTTCCAATTTTCGAAAAATAAGGGTGTCAGGCTTTGCCTAAATTCTGTGCCTGACACCCTTATTTTTAATTTGGAAAATTGCGCTCTTTAACTTAATCCGTCTTAAGATTTGTCCTCTCGATTCGATACAAATCATGCCGCCGGTCGCGTAATTGACTCATGGAGCCAGACTTCCTTGAACGTCTCAGCTGCTCAAGGTCAACGTCTCCGACCACCACCGTATCAATATTCGCATCGCATTCTCCCACAATGCCATCCCGTGCAAATTCAATATCTGAAGGGGAGAAAATCCCCGACTGGGCGTATTGAATATCCATATTCTCAACATGTGTTAAGTTACCTACTGTTCCGGCAATACAGGTATATATCTGGTTCTCAATGGCTCGTGCCTGGGCACAGTAGCGTACCCGAAGATATCCTTGGCGATCTTCTGCACTAAATGGGACAAAAATTATATTCGCTCCCTTTTGAACGGCAATTCTTGCCAGTTCAGGAAACTCGATATCGTAAGAAACCTGAATAGCTATTTTTCCGCAATCGGTGTCAAAGACGTGGATCTCATTTCCTTCAGCGATTCCCCACCACTTTTTCTCATTAGGGGTCACATGAATTTTAGCTTGTCTTTCAATCGTCCCGTCTCTGCGGAATAGAAAGCTGACATTGTATATATCACCATTTTCTTCAACAAAATGAGTTCCGCCGACAATATTGATGTTATATCTTACAGCGAGCTGCATAAACAGTTCAATGTATTGATCCGTATAGGTTGCAAGCCGTCTTACTGCCCGGTCTGGGCGTTTTTCTTCCAGAAAGGACATTAATTGGGTTGTGAAAATCTCCGGAAATACTGCAAAGTCAGATTCGAAATCAGCTGCAACGTCTACATAATATTCAACCTGGGTACTAAAATCCTCAAATGATTCAATTTTCTTCATCATATACTGCACCACGCAAATTCTAACAGGGAATGATGTACGATAAATACGCTTGGACTTTGGACGGTAATCTACGTTGTTCCATTCCATCAAAGTGGCCATAGAGTCAGAAGCCTTGTCATCTGGGAGGTAGCTTATATTGATCCGTTTAATGGTAAAACCTTGAAGGAGCTGGAAGGATAACACAGGGTCATAAATGTTATGCTTCTCCACTTCCGCCACATATTCCCGTGCGGTCATATCATCCTTATGTTTGTGATAATTGGGAATCCGCCCGCCAATGATGATGCTTTCAAGATTTAAACGAACAGCAAGGTCTTTTCGAGCATCGTAAAGACGATGCCCTAATTTCATCCGCCTATATTCTGGATCGACCATCACTTCAATCCCGTATAAATTGAGTCCATTAGGATCATGATTCGTGATATACCCATTGTCCGTGATGATGTCCCAAGTATGCTGGTCATCATATTCGTCAAAATTGACAATTAGGCTTGAACAGGAACCGACAATTTTCTCCTCATATTCCACACAGAACTGACCTTCAGGAAAAATTCGAATGTGGCTAAGCAATTGCTCCCTTTTCCAGGGATCCATGTTAGGAAAGCAGACTCTCCCTAACGCTATAATTGCATCAATGTCTTCGATGCGTATATTTCGGATGATTATTTTCTTCTCATATTTTGACATATCTGTCTCTGACACGTTCTCACACCCCTGCTTTAGTTGTAATGCCTATGTAGTTACATAAAAAATGGACTCTCCCTTTATCCAATTGCCATTTTTCATTTATGGTTCCCTTTATTGACAAAATTAACTATACTCTTCCTCACTAATAGGTCAAATCATTGCTACTTTTATTCAAACAGCAAAAAGAGCGATAGCTGTTTGAGCCATCACTCTTCGTTCAAATATTCTATTATTCCTTCAACAAATAATCATAGATATGCTTACCAATTTTACTTATTTTCTGCTTTCCCGAGAATACATCGTCAAGCCGGTCCATTAAGACCGCTGCATAGGCTGTTTTCCCTTTATACGTAATTACCGCACAATCATGTTCAACGTGAGGAAGACTGCCTGTTTTATTGGCTACAAATACCCTGTCTAGATCCATCATACCTGGAAGTCTATCTTGAAATTGCTGATAACTCATCATTTTTAAGGCAGCCGCTCGGCTTTCCTCTGTTAAAAAAGACCTTTCCTTGACAATTTTCAAAGATGTCAGCATATCCAAAGGACTAGTATAGTTATCAAGACCTTGTTCAATAGCCTCAAAGTCCATCATTTTCCGATTAAGAACCGTATGCTTCAGTCCCATTTTCTTAATGGATCGATTTATGTCTGCCATTCCCAATTTATCTATCAGCATGTTGGTGGCCGTATTATCTGAAACTGTAATCATTAGTGTCATAAGATCCTTCAAAGTCAAAAGCGCATCGCGAGAAAATGCCTGTAAAACTCCGGACCCGCCAACATAATTTGTAATCGATACTAATTGATCCAAATTTAGTTTCCCTGCCTCACTCTGCAGAAATGCTTCTATTAAAACAGGAACCTTAATCAGACTTGCAGATTGAAATGCTTCCTCACAATTAACATATAGACTCTCGCCTTCGATTTCAATCGCCAGCCCCACTCGACTGCTGAGGCCACGGAGTTCTTCCTCGATATTTGCCTTTAATTGATCCATCGCTTACCTCGAAACAGCAACCTGAGAATAATCATGATCACCGGTTTTATTTTTATCATATAGATGACAGGCAATATAATGGCTATCTTCGATTTCCTGCCAGACAGGCTTCTCCTTCCCGCAAACCTCCATGGCCATTGGACAGCGGGTTCTAAAGACACAGCCGCTCGGAGGATTAATCGGGCTTGGAAGTTCCCCTTTTAAAATAATCCGTTCGCGCTTGTCCTCAATATCTGGATCAGGAATCGGGATGGCGGAAAGCAATGCCTGAGTGTACGGATGGAGCGGTTTCTTATACAGTTCATTACTGGTCGTTAATTCAACCAGTTGCCCTAAATACATGACACCAATACGGTCGCTGATTTGCTTGACCATGGAAAGATCATGAGCAATGAATAGATAGGTTAAGCCTTTTTCTTTTTGCAATTTCATCAGCAAATTAACCACCTGGGCCTGAACGGAAACATCCAAAGCAGAAATCGGCTCATCGGCGATGATAAAATCAGGGTCAAGGGAGAGCGCTCTGGCAATCCCAATCCGCTGGCGCTGTCCGCCGCTAAATTCGTGCGGATAGCGATTGGCATGTTCGCGATTTAAACCGACATCTTCTAACAATTGATAGACTCGATTTAATCGTTCTTGTTTATTGGGATACAAGCCGTGGACTTCCATCGGCTCAGAGATGATTTCACTTACCGTCGATCTTGGATTTAATGACGCATATGGATCTTGGAAGATCATTTGCATTTGCCGATGAAAGGCAAAACGTTCTTTCGAGGAAAAATTATGGATATTTTTCCCTTTAAACACAACCTCACCATCGGTCACGTCATAAAGGCCGATAATGGTTCTGCCTGCAGTGGATTTCCCGCATCCAGACTCCCCCACAATTCCGAATGTCTCGCCTTTATTAATGTGAAAGGTTACGCCATCAACGGCTTTTAACACTTGATCTTTCCCTAAGTTAAAATGCTTTCTAAGATTGTTTACCTGTAATAACTTCTCCATGATTATGCCTCCGTCTCAACCCAGTAGCGTCTTGCTGCACATAGTTCACGTTCGTAAATCGTTCCTTCTAATGGAATAATTTCAACTGTTTTACCGGTATTTGGAGAATGAAGCAATTTACCATCTCCGTAATAAATGCCGACGTGGTGGATTCTTCCTTTCCCTTCTTCATAAGCGAAGAATAATAAATCACCAGGTTCGATGTCTGCTATTTCAACTTTTTCGCCGCTAACCGCTTGGTCGTGGGCATCGCGAGGAATCACATATCCATTTGCCTTACACATTGAGTAGCTGAATCCAGAGCAATCATAACCATAACTGCTCATCCCGCCCCATAAATAGGGTAAATTTAAAAATTGTTTACCAGCGGCTACAATCGACTGACCATTTCCTTTTGCAGGTGCATCTGCCACAATAACATGCTCTGAATCTAGTACACCAGTCCCATCAGGAGTTTGAACGAAAACTTTTCCATCCTGTTCAGATAAAAAAGGAAGGGCTGTTAAATAGGAGATTTCTAAACTTGATTGGTGATTCTCTTTTAACAACTT
Organism: Neobacillus pocheonensis; assembly: GCF_050477905.1. Classification (NCBI taxonomy): domain Bacteria; kingdom Bacillati; phylum Bacillota; class Bacilli; order Caryophanales; family Bacillaceae; genus Neobacillus; species Neobacillus pocheonensis. Next base: position 51,263 of record NZ_JBCNAD010000015.1, read on the forward strand.
TGCCTTTCGGCTTTTCACAATTACGACCGGGACATCCGTCAATTTCCAGCCATCAGCAGCCTCCACTAACTGTGCTTTAGGAACCCAGCCTGGATAACCGCGGTCATCCTTTGAGGTGAACTGACTAGGGATTAAACAATGGACCCACTCCCCTTTTTCCTCTAAAACGATCACTTCTTCGCCATATAATACTTGAGTTTGCACAAGGTTTTCGTTGCATAATTCAAGCCTTGTTTCATAGGTTAATCCCTTTAACCACGATTCGATTGACAAAGGATTTGATACCGCCTCTTTGTCTAATTCTCTTGGTGAATCAAAAGACGTCCATACGGTTGCTACCGGAACATTTACTACCCATTTAGCCAATTAAGACCCCTCCTTCAACATCTATGCTCTTAATCCCTAGGCCAGGAGCCTCCGGCATTGTTATAAACCTGCTATTATAATGGACTCCGCCTTCTACGATTTCCTTGGCTAACATTAGTGGAGCATCAAAATCGAAACGATTAATATTTTGTTTACTTGCGGCAAAGTGGGCAGCGGCCGTGATTCCAAGACGAGTTTCAATCATACTGCCAACCATACACTCGACGCCGCAGGTTTCAGCAAGATGGTTGATGATTTGGGCTTGATAGATTCCGCCTGCTTTCATTAATTTAATATTAATTAAATCGGCACTTCTCGTTTTTAATACTTGAAAGGCCTGCTTTGGGGTAAACACACTTTCGTCAGCCATAATGAGTGTCTCGACAGCGTCAGTTACCTGCTTCAACCCTTCAATATCGTCTGCTTCTACAGGCTGCTCAACTAACTCAATTTGCAAATCACTATCTTCCATTTTGCGGATGGCGCGGATGGCATCCTTAGCTGTCCAGCCTTGATTTGCATCCAGACGGATTTTAATATCGTATCCTACTCTTCTTCTAATCTCCTGGATTCGCTCAATATCGGCAGCAATATCATCCTTCCCAACCTTTACCTTCAGGACATTAAATCCTTTTTGGATATAGGAAACCGCATCATCTCCCATTTCCTCAGGTCCATTCACGCTGACAGTAAAATCAGTTTCCATTTCCTTTTTATGACCGCCGAGGAATTGATAGAGCGGCAGTTTGCAAAACTGGGATAAACAATCATAAAGGGCCATATCGACAGCAGCCTTTGGACTCGAATTTCCAACCAGAAGAGTCTTTAGCCCCTGAAAAATCACCTCATATTGAAAAAGGTTTTTCTTCTGTAAAAATGGTTTGATTACATGGTGGATAGCCGATTCAATACTCGAGAGGCTATCACCCGTGATCACAACCGTAGGAGGTGCTTCACCCCAGCCGACGATACCATTATCGCAGCTAATTTTCACAAAAATGGATTCAGCTGTCGTTACAGTACGAAGTGCCGTTTTAAACGGTTTTATTAACGGAACAGCAACTCGGAATGTTTCAATTTGTTCAATGATCATTGGTTTACCATCCTTTACAAGATGCCGCTGTCGACAATTAATTTTTTTTCATACGTATTCATGGATGCTTTAACGCCAAATGGAATCGCGATATGAGGGTTACAATGCCCCATCATGAATCCCTTTATCGCCGGCTTATTAGCTTGTGTCACATAATGACTAATGACTTCATCGAGCGATAAGGAAAGATTCCTTTTTGGTGTACAATCACAAAAGTCTCCTATAAGAATCCCATTCGCGTCCTTGAGCTTACCAGCCATATCAAGCTGATTAAGCATTCGATCCACGGACCGAGGTTCTTCATTCACATCCTCGATGAACAGCAGCTTATCCTTAGTATCGATTTCATACGATGTACCGAGAGTGCTGACGAGAAGGGACAAATTTCCTCCAACGATAACTCCTCTTGCCTCACCATCCACTAATACTTCCAATGGAGAAATTTGTTCTGTATAGATTAAGGAAGTGGGTTCGAACAATTGCAAAAATCCCTTTTTTGATGATTGGTGTGTGTCTTCTTTTCCAATATCCGAAGCCACCATTGGACCGTGGAAGGTGACGAGCCCCGTTTGTTGCCGAATGGCCGTATGTAAAAAAGTAATATCACTATAGCCCCAAAAAATTTTGGGATTATTTTTAATCAGATCATAGTCAATTTGCTCGGCCAATCTCCCAGTTCCATAACCGCCGCAGGCACAAATGATTGCTTTAACGTCAGGATCAGCGAACATTTCATGGAAATCTTCCAATCTATTTTCATCAGAACCTGCTAAATAGCCATGAATACGAGAAACATGCTTTCCAACTTTGACGTTAAGTCCTAAATCCTTTAAAAATCCGATTCCACGTTCTAAATTTTCTTGATTCGGCGGGCTTGCTGGGGCTATAACCCCAACGGTATCTCCCTTTATTAGCCGCCTTGGCTTTACTATGTCCATGTAAAAACCCCTTTTCGACATCATCTCTATCAGTCTATGTTTCTAGGGTAAAAGGGATGTTCGTTTGAACATCCCTTTTATTTGGAAATCAAAAAATACTTATTTTTTATCTGCCCATTTGAATTCTAAATAGCCAACTGGGTGGCGAACGACACCAGTAACATCTTTATTTTGTAAATAAACTTGGTTATAGAAATGAATTGGAATGATTGGTGCGGCATCAAATAATACCTTTTCAGCCTTATACATCATGTCAAAACGTTTCTTTTCATCTTTCTCATTTTTTGCATCTTTAATTAATTGGTCAAATTCAGCATTGCTCCAGCCTGTACGGTTCATTGGAGAACCGGTAATAAAGTTTTCTAGGAAGTTGATCGGATCCGCATAGTCAGCTAGGAATGAGCTTCGTGAAAGCTGGAACTTTAATGCTTTTTGATCAGTAGCAAATACGCTGCTTTCCATATTGGCAAGCTTCACGTCAACACCTAGGTTTTCTTTAAACATTTGCTGCAGGGCTTCCGCGATTTTCTTGTGTTCGTCGCTTGTGCTATACGTAAGCGTTACTTCCGGAAGTTTCGTGTATTTCTCTTCTTCCATTCCTTTTTTCAACAATTCTTTTGCCTTGGCTACATCGGTTTTAAGAAGGTCACCGCTGTTTTTACGGAAGTCCTTACCAGCTGCATCCTTAAAACCGTAAGACACAAAACCGTAAGCAGGCTTTTCTTTATTTTTTGTAACAAGGTCAACCATTTGCTCCTGGTTAACCGCCATTGCGAATGCCTTACGGATATTTTCGTTTTGGAAAGGTTCTTTTGTTAGATTAAAGCGATAGAAATACTCACCCGCTTGATCTTCTACCTTTACGTCCCCTTCTTTAAATAGCTTATCAGCTAATTCAGAAGGTACATCTGATGAATCTAGCTCACCTGTTGTGTACATTTGATATTCCGTATTTTCGTCATCTACCATTGCCCAATGAATTTTATCTAACTTAACATTTTTGGCATCCCAATATTTATCATTCTTTGTCATCGTGAAATCACTATCGTGGTTCCACTCTGTTAGATTGAATGGACCATTACCCACGAATGAACTTGCTTCAGCAAACCATTTTGGATTAGCTGTTGCTACTTTTTCATTGATTGGGAAAAACGCAGGATTGGCAATGACACTTAAGAAATAAGCCTGCGGGCTTGTTAATGTTACTTCAAATGTCTTATTATCAACCGCTTTTACTTTCACACCATCAGCTGTGCCTTTTCCAGTGTTGAAGGCTTCTCCACCTTCAATGAAATAGCCTAAGAAGGCAGCAGATGAGCCTGTTTTTGGATCTAACAGGCGTTTCCAAGCAAATACAAAGTCACCAGCAGTCAAATCGTCGCCATTTGACCATTTTGCATCCTCACGAATATGGAAGGTATAGATTTTACCATCAGAAGAAACGTCCCAGTCTTTAGCTGTGGCAGCTTTTGGCTGGTGGGTTTGATCTAAACGAGTTAACCCTTCCATCAGATTGTTCAAGGCATTCCAAGATACGGCATCAAAGCCAATTGGCGGGTCAAAGGACGTAGGCTCTTGTGAATTGTTCCAATTTACCACTTTTTCTACTTTTTCCTTCGTCTTTCCTTTTCCATCATCTTTTGTCGGCTCGCTGCCTGCATCTTTATTTGCTGTACAAGCTACTAAAGCAAAGACAAGCAAACAAGTGACCAACATTGACATAAACTTTTTCATGACTTTCCCCCTCAGTAATTTTTATATTTAAACAAATGTTGAAACCAATTTTTTAGCCCGTTCGTCCTGGAGCCAGCAGTCTACTTGATGATGGCTGCTCAGATGGGTTTTAAACGGATAGGCTTTATCACAAACTTCCATCGCATAGGGACAACGTGCTGAAAAAGCACATCCAACTGGCGGGGAAAATAAATCCGGCGGTGTTCCTGGAATCGGAACAAGATCTTCCTTTTCCATGTCCAACCGTGGGACAGATTGAAGTAATCCCACTGTATATGGATGCTGCGATTGATAAAAGATTTCCCGCCTTGTCCCTACTTCCACGATTTTCCCTGCATACATGACGGCAACACGGTCAGCAACCTGTGCTACTACCCCCAAATCATGGGTAATCAGAATAATCGATACCCCTGTTTTCTTTTGAATATCTCTAAATAACTCCAAGATTTGTGCTTGGATGGTAACATCGAGCGCGGTTGTCGGTTCATCGGCAATTAATACATCCGGTTGACACACAAGCGCCATGGCAATGACAATTCGCTGCCTCATACCGCCGCTAAACTGATGCGGATATTGTTTTAACCGCTGCTCTGGGCTAGGAATTCCCACAAGATTAAGCATCTCAATGGCCGCTTTCTTTGCCTGATCCCGTGATATTTTTTCATGTTGGATAATTCCTTCCATGATTTGCTCACCAATCGTAAGCGTTGGATTTAAAGCGGTCATGGGATCTTGGAAAATCATCGAAATATTAGAACCTCGAAGTTTCCGCAATTCCGGTTCTTTTAACTTAATTAAATCCGTGCCTTTGAAAAGGACTTCTCCGCCCGTTATTCTGCCGGGAGGACTAGGAATGAGCCTCATGATGCTTTGAGAAGTCACGCTTTTCCCACAGCCCGATTCCCCTACAATTGCTAACGTTTCACCTTTATGAAGGTCAAAACTGACACCGCGGACAGCATTTACTTCGCCGCCATAGGTTGAAAAGGATACTTGTAAATCCTTAACTTGAAGAATTTTCTCCATGATGTTACCTCCTCAACTTTGGATCTAGGGCATCCTGCAATCCATCACCTAAAACATTAAACGCAAACATGGTTAATGAAATGAACAAGGTTGGAAAGAACAAACGCCACCAGTAGCCTGAGAGAATAGTAGATAAACCATCATTCGCCATGACACCCCAGCTTGCATGCGGTGCTTGGATTCCAAGGCCGATGAAGCTTAAAAATGCTTCCGCAAAAATGGCAGATGGAATTGTCAGCGTCATTTGAACAATGATCGGACCCATCGTATTTGGCAGCAGGTTTTTCCGAATGATTCGTGCCGTTTTCGTACCAAATGTTTTTGATGCTAGAACGAATTCATAGTTTTTAATTTGCAGAACTTGACCACGGACAATTCTGGCCATACCCACCCAGCCGGTTATCGATAATGCTAGAATAATAGTTGTTAATCCCGGACCAATCACGACCATGACTAAAATGACAACTAGTAAGTATGGAAGGCCATAAAGGATTTCCACAAACCGCATCATCAGGTTATCGATTCGGCCGCCTTTATATCCGGAAAAACCTCCATAGACTACACCAACAATAAAGTCGATTAGAGCTGCCATCAAACCAACAAATAAGGAGATTCGGGCACCATAACAGGTTCTTGTAAACACATCTCGTCCTAAATCATCGGTCCCAAACCAATATTTACTGGATGGAGGCAAATTCTGCAGGGTTAACGATTGTTTTTCCACCGAATGCGGTGAAATCATCGGTCCGAATATCGCCAATAAGGCTAGGAAGGCTAAGAAAACTAATCCTGCCATTGCCAGTTTATTTTTTAAAAGCCTGAGCCAAGAATCCTTCCAATATGACAAACTCGGTCTGATGACTGCTTCGGCGTCCGTTTGATTCCGTACCTTAGGAACAAACCATTCATCTGGAACCTCTGGCGAAATATTTCTGTTTTCCTGTTTCCGCAGCTCCATTATTTCGCCTCCTTTTTGTGCAGTTTAATTCTAGGATCTAATACCCCATAGGCAAGATCGACGATCAACAACATGAGAATCAAAATGGCACTATAAAAGACGGTTGTTCCCATAATGACGGGATAGTCACGGGTATTGATACTGTCAACAAAGTATTTTCCCATCCCGGGAATCGCAAATATTTTTTCAATAACAAATGTACCGGTTAGGATACTTGCCGCTAATGATCCCAATACGGTCACGACCGGCAATAAAGCATTTCTTAACGCATGCTTGAAAACGATTTTTACAGGAGATAATCCCTTTGCTTTCGCTGTTTTTATGTAATCCTGTGTTAATACTTCGAGCATACTTGTGCGTGTTAAGCGGGCGATAATCGCCATTGGTCCTGTTGCCAAGGCTAAAATCGGCAATACCATATGTTTCGGGCTCGACCAGGTAGCGACTGGAAAGATCGGAAATCTTACCGCCAGTTCCTCAATCAAAAAAGTCGCCATGACAAAGTTCGGAATGGAAATTCCAAGAACCGCGATACTCATCGCCACATAGTCGATGATGCCGTTATGGCGAAGGGCAGCAAGAATGCCAAGTAATATCCCTGAAAAAATAGCTACTAAAAGTGTGTAAAGTCCAAGTTCAAAGGACACTGGGAATCCTCTTCCCAGCATGTCATTAACGGTCTGCGATGATTTTTTAATAGACGGCCCGAGGTCTAATTTCACAAGGGCTGTTAGGTAATTTCCATATTGGACTAAGAGCGGTTGATCCAGATGGTAATAGGCTTCAAGGTTCTTTTGGACCGCTTCATTCGTTGTTCTTTCCTCATTAAAAGGAGAACCTGGTACTGAATGCATTAAGAAAAAGGTTGCTGTAATGATGAGCCATAACGTGATAATCATGGCTCCAATACGTTTAATGTAATATGTATTCATGCTTGTCCACTTCCTAACAGAATGTTGTTCTCATCGCCAATTCCGTCATTACCAGCATTGCTTGGTATGCTTCTAAAATATCTTTCGCTTGAAAACGAACAATGGTCGTTTCTGGGACCATTTCTGTGCCAGGCATTAAGTTTGCCCATTCCGCTTCCCCATAGTTGGTAAATTCAATCGCTAGGAGTGGTCTGTCTGGCGGAGTAAGCGGTTTCACTTTATCTTTATTTTTTAGTGCGATCGCCGTTTTTTCACGAAGAAGCTGTCCCGCTTTTGCCGGTGTTAACGATTTGACGGCAGACCTTGAAATGGACTCTTTCACGATTGCGGTTGTCACACCCGGAATCAATTGCTCTGCTTCAAAGGCGGCACGGTCATCACCTGCTACCATCAGCAGCGGTACATCATAATATCCCGCGACATAGGCATTAAATCCTAGTTCGCCTACTGCTACATCATTAATGTACATATTGCGAACGCCAAAAATCATCGAGTGGGACATGACCCCTTTTAAGGCTGCGCGGGCATGGTAGCCAATAAAGGCCGCCCCCGCAAAGGATTTATCTAATCCTTGGACCATGGAAAATGGCTTTACATCACCAGTTATCAGTTGGGTCTCTGGGTGGAGTCTCTCAATTAATAGATTATTCATTTTCGAGTGGCTGTCATTGACGACTACTTCCTGACATCCTGCATCAAAGGCTGCAGTAATGACATGATTGGTTTCATCGGTCATAATAATGCGGCTGCGCTCATAGTTATGCTTGCCAGAATCGACTTGGGTATGGTCAACCATCCCTGTGATCCCTTCCATATCAACGGAAACATATAATTTCATCACAAAACCCCTTTCTACTAAAATATAATTTTAATACCATTATAAATTAAATTGACCAAATATTACAAACTTATTAAAAATACGGTAAAAAAGTACCATATTTTACTCGAATTTTATCGAAGATTGATTTTTGTTGTGGCACCAGGGATAAAAAAACGAACAGTGGCAGGCACTGTTCGCTGGCAAAACTTATATGGTGCTGGATTATTTTTTAGTATAAAAACGTTCCATTCTCCGATCGGGTGGAACTTTTGGTATTCAATATGACCGTATATTCCAAGCACCATACCAATTACTAATATGATTAATATCGTAATACTTGTTTTCAATTTCATCATCACCCCCAAAACATGCCAATTGATTTTCAGTGCCATTAGAAAATACAATTTACCTATTACTATTAAATTATAGTATTTTATCAGACAAATAACTATAATATCCCAATTTTGTAATATATACCCATTAAAGAAAATAATTGATTAAATAGAGGAGACTTCCACCATGTACGTCCATCGTGATTTCCCTGATTTTTCGTGGTCAAATTCCAGGCATAAAACATTCTTAGAGTGTGCTCGGAAGTATTACCATCAATACTATGAATCCCATAATGGCTGGTTATATAAGTCCCCTGAGGAAAATAAAGCAGCTTACCGTTTGAAAAATATCAAAAATATCCCCATCCTTTTGGGAGATGAAATCCATAAAATCATTGATAGGCAACTCAAAAATTTCCTTAATGGCAAGCAGCTTTTTAATGAAAATGAAATGATCTCCTTGGTCACTCAGAACTTGAACAAGGCTTATTTGGATTCAACCAAGTATCGGCAATATTGGTTTAATAAACCGAAGAGATACCAAATGCTGCATGAAATTTATTACGGAAATGGCCTAGGCTCCGAGGAGATTGCTGGAGCGAAAACGAAGCTCAAATTGTGCGTGAAGAATTTTTTCACCAGCACAACCTATCAAGATATCCTTACTAAATTAGAGATGCATGTCTTGCATTCTGAGGATTTTCAAACGTTTGAAGTCAATGGTGTAGATGTATTTGTTGTTCTGGACTTTGTTTATAAGGACGTGAGCCAGGAAAAATGGATTGTGGTCGACTGGAAAACGGGGAAAGAGTCTGAGGACGACAGGAAACAGCTAGCCTTCTATGCCCTTTTCCTAGCAAAAGAACACAATATTCCAATCAAGGATATCGTGCTCCGCAATGAGTATTTGCTGTCAGGTAAAAGCCTGGAATATAAATTAACTGAGTTTGAAATCTCTTCTGCTCAGCAATTAATGAATGACAGTATTTATCACATGCTTCAATATTTAGATGACCCTGCTAAAAATAAACCACTGGGTAAACAGCATTTTGAGATGAACACTTCAAAAAGATGTGGCAGCTGTAATTTTAAGGAGAATTGCGGGCAATAGAATTAAGGCGTACCATATTTGAGTTTATTCTTTAACCAGACTCGATAGTAAAAGGCAAACAGTGCCTTGACTGTTCGCCTTTTATCATGGGGCAACTTAAGTAAAAACCGATAATTCCTTTATTTTAACAATCCAATCCTTAAAACTTCTAAATTCACTTGAATCAAATCCGAATTTGGTTTCAAAAATATTATTTCTCATATTAGTGACAATTAACTAATCTTAACATTTACTAATTCTTTCAGCCAAAGGACCTCATTACCAGACTGAGGATTACACCCATAAAGCTCCCTAGCTTTAAAAGCATGAACCTCCTGATAAATTTCTTCCATTTGGTCCAATACCCATTGTTCTGTTCTATGTACTGGCGACCAGCAAAATATATCCATTTTATTCAACTCATCTGTGACCATATGGATTCTTTCATAACCAATCGATTCCATCTTAAGGAAATCATTCTTTTCATAAAATCGTATTCGTTTTTCCGAGTCGGGATCATTAAGAGTAACAGGTTCAACCTCCAGTATGATTGCCTTCCCCTTTTGTTTCAGCTGGTCAAGGATCATACGGCCTCTCCCATTTCCTCTGTTGTTTCGAGCCACTAGTATATAATCTATGAAGATAAAATCTGCCTTTTCGAAGTAGACTAGTACATGGTCTTGGCTTTCCTCTAATTGATAGATTCCTTGTTTTTCGTGAAAAAGGATTTCAAAATGCATTTTAGATTTCATTTCTTTTTCTGGAAAATAATCAGTCAATCTCGTATACCAGTCGCTCATCCTAAATACCCCTTTGCCCGAATATTGAAATATGAAAACATCGAATCTGTTGTCTCTCCCATTTTAGTAAACAAATGTAAACCCTTTGTTAAGCAGGTTTGAAGTATTTGTACTATTTTTGTAAATCCGAAAATTGTAATATCAAATTTTGCTACTATAGGGCTGTTAGGATCTTTTATATATTTCTAAATAGGGAGAGTTAATTCAAATGAAACAGAACAAGGGTAAATTAACGGCATTACTTGGCTGGAGCCTGCAAGCAATTGAAGCCATTGACAAAATGAATCGACCATTTGTGGTTGTTGGTCCACCTGAATTTCAAAGTTTTGCTGACACCCATGGCATTCAGTTTGTCCCATGGGTATTCCGCAATTTAGAAAAACATGCGGATGAACTCTATGAAAAATTAAAGGATCTTAATACAAAAGTAGCAGTACCAATCTACGAAGAAACAGTCGAGTGGGCGGGTGCCATGAATGCAAGGTTCTGGAATGACCCGCGCCTTTTCCATAAATCTCTGCTACTCCGAGACAAAGGCTTGATGAAGCGTAAAGCACAACTTGCGGGAATCCGTGTTGGAGTCTTTGAAGAAGCAAACAGCAAAGAAGATATCCGTTATTTCTTAAAAAGAATCAATGAAGCACTATGCAATATAGATGAGGATGACTATGCACCTATTCACGTTAAACCATTTGATAAAGCAGGTACGGTCGGACATTACATGATTCGAAAACTAGAGGAGATTGACCATATTGAAGATTCAGAATTCCCTCTACTAATGGAAAGCCACCTGGAAGGTCAGGAATTCTCTTGTGAGGCCTTTATCCAAAATGGAAAAGTACGGTTCCTCAATATTACTGAATATGTAAAGTTAGGACATTCCAACTTCGTACCAGCTTCTCCTTCTCTTGAAAAATGGAGACAACAAATCAGGGAAGCGATTGAGAAACTCGTGGATGCCTTTGAAGTCCAAAATGGCCTCATACATCCTGAGTTTTTCATCACTCAAGATGGGGTATTGAGTTTTGGAGAGGTAGCGAACCGTATTCCTGGCGGTCATATTTTTGAACATATTGAAAATGCATATGGATTCAGCCCATATCAAGGTCAAGTGCTTTGCTGCGACCCAGATACTACCGAAGAAGAAATTCAGGCATTTTTCCCTGAGGAAGTGGTTTCCGCAAAAGGATATTCTGGTAATCTTATGGTTTATCCTAATGTAAAAATCGTTGAAAAGCTTAATATACCTAAAAATCTCAAGGACCATCCTTACTTTGTAAATCATAATATGTTCATTCCTGTTACATCCAAAGTGGCAGAACGGGTAGGATTTGGGAATCATTATGGAACCATTTTCTTTTTTGGAGAAAATGCTGATGAAATGAGATTCCTTTTACAAGATTACGAGAAATATAATTTCTACCAATAAGAAGGAGTGAATAAATGGATGAGCACAGTAACGGGAAAGAGAAAAAGAATGGGTAAACACATATCAGCTTTAAAGGGGAAATTTGAAGAGGCATTGGACAAGCTTGAGCAGGCTAAACCATTTGCAAAAAGCCTATATCAAATAGACGTATACCAATTAGCCATGGAACTTTCTTGCTCCTCCGATGGAATGAGCGTACTCTTTGAAAATGCTCATCGGTTTGACCATGCTGGTGTCTTCCTTGGAGGTCAATGGGAAGATCTAACTAAAATGCAGGCCCCTCTAGTTGGCGGTTCATTAAGGTCTAAACAAGGTTTCAATTCCATTATCGAAGTGTTAAGTGAAATGAGAATGCTAGCTATTGCGAAAGGAAATCACATACATGAGGGCTTGAGTAAAGAAGAAGCAAATGCCTTTTTAAATGAAGTCATGGCCCTGAATCTCGATCTTTTGTTTCCACCGGAAACAGAAGAAGGCCGTATTTTAGAAGATCATATGATGCGTGCGCAAGGCTTGTTCGAATACTTGGGTCAGCAGCTTTCCTTTCGGGCAATCGGTCATCAAATTGTGCAGGAATTAGACCGCTTGTCTGTCCAGCGTCCTATTATGACAGGCCGGATTTTAAACATAATCAATTTGTCTAAGCAATTAATTAAAAGCGGTATTGCTGATGAAACGAGAGTATCTCTTGAAAAATATATACAAGCAGCAGATGCTCCAACACCTTTAAGTATAGATGCAGCAGATCAAAGAGAATATAGACTCAGACTAGAAAATGCCAATGAAGATGACCTGTTGTCAGAAGCTGAAATTTTTGCAAAATCGATGAAAGAAACAGGTCTAGTATCACCCTATCATGCCGTTCTCCTTCGATTCTTAAATCGGAAGAATCAGGATAAAATTCAGGCTGCCCTTGATTTATCAGAGACAGGAATAGCAGGTTTCAATGCCAATCAACAACTGATTCATGATATTATCCAGATCTCCATTTATCCTGAAACACGGCAAGCTGTATACGGACTTGCAAGAATGCTTGACCGGGGGGTGCTGACACAGGAACATGTCCTTCCTGCCATTCGCCGCCTGTTTGATCTCCCTATTCATGCTCAAGTACGACAAGCACTTACAAAATTTAAAAATGAACAAAGCGCCATCAGCCTAAACGGTCTTCTTATTGCCGGAGTTATCAACATTCTCGGTCAGCCTCTTGGTGTCGGGCAAGGAAATAATCCTACTTGCCAGTCAGCAAGAGCTATTTCCCTCTGGAGCCAGCATGGAATTGGTCAGCTGTTAGAATATATTGCTCGGGCAGCCCGTGACAATGATATTGATATGACATTTGAAGGAGAGTCCATTCATTCAAGCCTCCTTATTGGCGGAGTAGCGGAAGCCATCAATCAGGATTTGGATCCGATATCAATGGTTCTTGTTCCACACCTTGATAAAATCTATAACGACATGATGAAAAGAACGCTGCTTCGCGGAGAGGACGGACATAAGTGGGTAAACCCGGAGTTTTACGGAGCGTGGATTCCTAAAGGTTTTATCAATGCGATTGATCAATTGACACTAGGTGTTACAAACTACTCTGCTTTTGTGAAGTTATTCTATGCCACCCACCATCCTGATTACAATGAAGGGTATGAATTGATTTATCCTAATCCTGTCGGTATTTTCATCACAAACGTGCATGGAGATTTACTCGGCCTTCATGCAGTATCCATTCAAAGAATTAAAAAGGATCCGAACGGAAATCACCGGATTTATTTTTACAATCCTAACAACGATAGCGGGCAGAATTGGGGACAAGGCATTATCGCAAGTGTTTCAGGATTTGATGAACTCGAAGGAGAAGCATCTCTTCCATTCCACGAATTTGTATCGAGAATGTACGCCTATCACTATAACCCATTCGAACAAGGTGACACCTATATGGTGGAAGACAGTCTTGTTAAAGAAGTGGAAGCACTGGCAAGAGAAAGCTGGGGCAATAATTATCATTGGGCATGATCTATTTTATTTCTTAAAAATTTAAGCATAAGCGTCTGACCAGTTCGAGGAGGATCGTAATGAAGGTATCTATAATTGGCACTACTGGATATGGCGGCGGTGAACTTTTTCGTATATTACACCACCACCCTGTCTTTACGGTACAATCCGTGCATACGACAAGGGATGAGACTCCATTATCTGATGAGTTTCCTCATCTGAACGGAATTACCAACTTAAAACTTGAGCCTATCGATACGGAAGAAATCGCGAAACATTCAAATATCGTGTTTATTGCCGCGCCATCAGGTGTATCGAGTAAACTGGTTCCAGCCTTCATGGAGACAGGCATACAAATTATCGACCTATCAGGTGACCTCCGCCTTACCGATGGAGAAGTGTATAGGAAATGGTATAAACACGAACCAGTCGAAAGCAGATTAGTGGAAAAAGCAGTTTATGGGTTGAGCGAATGGAATAAAGAGAAAATTATTGGTGCCAAATTAATTGCAAATCCCGGCTGTTACCCTACTGCCACTCTTTTGGGTCTTGCACCAGTGGTAAAAGCGGGACTAATTGATCCCAATATCATCATCATCGATGCAAAATCTGGCGCTTCCGGAGCGGGAAGATCGGTAGCTAAAAGCCTGCTATTCTCGGAAATTAATGAAAATTTCCGAATCTATAAGGTAAACGAACATCAGCATATACCCGAAATAGAGCAGCAACTGAACTTATGGAATGCCGAAGTTTCACCCATTACTTTCAATACGCATTTGCTGCCGATCACCAGAGGAATCATGGCTACTATCCATGTAAAACTAACAGAAAATATGAGCACTGATAGACTCATTGAATTATATAAGGACCAGTATTTGCGGAGTCCTTTTGTGAGGATTAGGCAGAAAGGAAATTTCCCATCTGTAAAGGAGGTATCGGGATCCAATTATTGTGACATTGGGCTGCATGTTGACGAGAGAACAGGAAGGTTAACGATTGTTTCCGTAATCGATAACCTCATGAAAGGTGCTGCCGGGCAGGCGGTTCAAAATGCCAATTTGATGAATGGATTAAATGAGAAAACGGGATTAGAGTTTGTTCCCATTTACCCTTAAGGAGGATTTTGGAATGCCAGTATTGTCACAGGATAAAATCGTTGAAATTGAGAATGGGAATATTTTATCACCCCAAGGCTTTACAGCAGCAGGGGTCCATTCGGGCCTCCGTTATGCCAAAAAAGACTTAGGGGTCATTATTAGTGAAATCCCAGCTGCCGCTGCAGCAGTATATACGACAAACCAATTCCAAGCAGCTCCTTTACTAGTTACTCGAGAAAGCATTGCAAGCGAAGGAATTTTGCAGGCTGTTGTGGTAAATAGCGCCTGTGCCAATGCTTGTACTGGGGTTAGAGGTTACAAGGATGCATTAAAAATGCGCTCCTTAACATCTGAAAAATTCAACATGAAGGAAACGTATGTGGCTGTTGCCTCGACAGGTGTCATTGGTCAGTATTTGGATATGGATAAAATTGAAACAGGCATTCAATTATTATCACCTGGCAATGAAAGCAGTGAGGCAATAGACTTTCAAACTGCTATTCTCACAACCGATATCGTAATGAAAAGCTGCGGTTATTCAAGCACCATCGACGGCAGAACGATTACCATTGGCGGAGCGGCCAAAGGCTCGGGCATGATTCATCCGAACATGGCTACCATGCTAGGTTTCTTAACAACGGATGCCGTCATCTCGCCTGATCATTTATCAGCAGCCTTAAGACGGGTAACCAACCATACCTTTAACCAAATTACCGTTGATGGAGATACCTCTACTAACGATATGGTTCTCGTGATGGCCAATGGGCTGGCAAAGAATGACCCGTTAACTCCTGAACACCCTGAATGGGAAACATTTGTAGAACTCTTAACAATGGCTAGTGAAAATTTAGCCAAGCAAATCGCCATGGATGGTGAGGGAGCTACAAAGTTAGTGGAAGTTGAGGTTTTAGGGGCAAGGGATCCTGAGGAAGCAAGATTCATTGCCAAACAAATTGTTGGGTCCAATTTAGTCAAAACTGCCATTTTTGGAGCAGATGCCAACTGGGGACGCATCATTGGCGCGATTGGACAGACAAAAGCTGCGATTAATCCTTATACAGTCGATATTGCCATCGGCCCGATTCAGATGCTGAAAAATAGTGTACCATGTATGTTTTCAGAGGACGAAGCGCAGGATTATTTAAATCAGCCAATTATTAAAATATTGGTTGATCTGCATGTGGGTAAAGGAATCGGCAAGGCATGGGGCTGTGACCTTTCCTATGACTATGTCAAAATCAATGCCAGCTACCGTACGTAAGGATTGGTGAAACTAAGATGAAATATATTGTTATCAAATGCGGTGGCAGTGTTCTGGACGAATTAACTCCTTCTTTTTTCACAAGTCTTAGCGAATTAAAGAATCTTGGTTATAATCTCGTCTTTGTTCATGGCGGTGGTCCTGATATTAATGGAATGCTCGAATTATTTAATGTAAAACCACAATTTGAAAATGGACTCCGTAAAACAGATGAACGGACATTAAAGATTGCAGAAATGGTTTTATCAGGCTATACGAACAGAAAGCTTGTGGAAATGCTTCAGCACCACAATCTCTCTGCAGTCGGGATCAATGGAAGCGATGGTTATTGTTTACAAGCAGATTATATAAATCTTGAAGAGCTTGGGTTTGTTGGAGAAATCCGCAAGGTAAATCCACAGATCTTGTATTTAGCCATTAATGGCAACTACATTCCTGTCATTACCCCGATAGGAATTACGGAAGACGGCAAAAAACTAAATATTAATGCCGACTATGCGGCAGCAGAAGTAGCAAAAGCCCTTCATGCTGAACAATGCCTATTTGTTACCGATGTGAATGGAGTAATGATTAAGGGCTCGATCACAAGCAGCCTTTCAAAACAAGAGGTCGATACTTATATTTCAAATGGTGAAATTCACGGCGGGATGATTCCGAAAGTTCAATCAGCGCTGAATGCTGTTGAAACAGGCGTGAATAGCGTCATGATTGTTTCTGGTAAAAAACCATTTTATGAAAATGGAAAATGGAACGGTACGAGGATTTATCATAAGGAGGCAATCACAAAATGAGTCACTTATTCCCTACTTATACTCGCTGGGAAGTTGAACCTGAAATTGCCGGCGGCAGTATGTTGATAGATAAAAATGGAAACAGTTATCTTGATTTTACTTCAGGAATTGGGGTTTGTAATCTTGGACACCGTCCAAAAAATGTAGAGGATGCCGTCCTTAAGCAACTAAATCAATTTTGGCACATATCGAATTTATTTCAAAGCAGCAGCCAAGAGACAGCTGCAAAAATGCTGGCAGAAGCTTCCGGGTTGGATCGGGTTTTCTTTGCCAATAGTGGTGCCGAGGCAAACGAAGCAGCCATTAAGCTTGCACGTAAAGCAACAGGAAAATCGAAAATTATTACCTTTAATAGCTCCTTTCACGGCCGTACCTTTGCGACAATGTCAGCAACAGGACAGGATAAAATAAAGTATGGGTTTGGGCCAATGCTCGAAACATTTGTCTATGTTTCCTATAATGATATCGAAGCCGTTAAAAGAGAAATAGGAAGAGATATTGCTGCCGTTATGATTGAGGTTGTTCAGGGTGAAGGCGGCATTCATGTTGGAAAGAAAGATTTTTTACAGGGTGTCGAGCAGCTTTGTAAACAGCATAATGCACTTTTCATCATTGATGAAATCCAAACAGGAATCGGCCGTACCGGGAAACCCTTCGCCTTCCAGCACTATGACCTGGGCCCAGATCTCATTACAACTGCAAAAGGATTAGGAAGTGGATTTCCGATCGGCGCTTGTCTCGGGAAAGAAAATCTCGCACAATATTTTGGTGCGGGCAGCCACGGCTCGACCTTCGGAGGAAATCCGCTCTCGATAGCCGCATCTATTGCTACGATGGATACCATTTTTAAAGAGGACTTCTTAGCTGAGGTTGTAGATAAAAGTGAGTATTTCTTTGAGCAGCTTCGAAATCAGCTCCATCACTTGAGCATGATTGAGAATATCAGAGGTATTGGAATGATGGCTGGGATTGAATGCAAGTTTTCTGTAACGACAGTGTTAAGCGAGCTTCGAAATATGGGGCTTCTCGCATTGCCGGCTGGGGATAAGGTGATTCGACTTTTGCCCCCGTTAACGATTTCAGAAGAACACATAAAGAATGGTGTTAACATTATAAAAGAAGTGCTAGAAACGTCGGCTAAACCACTTGAGCATGTTTACTAAATCGTTTATGAGCGAAAAAATCTAATGAAATCGATATGGGTAGACCGATAGCGGTCTACCCTTTTTGGATACACCGCCTTCAGCCAAGTTATCTATTTTACTGCCCATATTTTTCGAGAAAGGCTTCAACATCATTGAGATCATTAAAGAGTTTTTCCATCATATCACGCGGCCAATTCCACCAGGCAATTCGCTGTAATTTATCGGCAATCTCCCTAGAGAAACGTTCCTTAATCGGTTTTGCAGGAACTCCGGCAACGATGGTGTAAGGCTCGACGTCTTTTGTAACGACTGCTCCTGCAGCAATGACGGCACCTGTTCCGACCTTGACACCCTTCATGATAATCGCCCCGTGACCAATCCATACATCATGGCCAATTTTCACACGATTTAACCGGCGCCCGTTAAATATTTCCTCATCATCCGTCTCAGCGAATCCATAAGCTATTCGACGATAAGTCATGTGATGCTGGGTTACACGGTCTATTGGATGATGAACAGGGTTAATGCAGACATGAGAGGCAATTGAACAATACTTTCCTATTTCCGCATAGTTAATGGTTACATCATCCATTGTATATGTGTAATCCTCAATTTTAGATTCAATGATCACATTATTTGGACCAAACGATGTCCAATCCCCTGCGTAACTATTGATGATTTGACTGCTTAAGTGGATCGAAGGCACAGGTGACAGCTTTTTATCTTTAAAAGGCTCGTGAATAAAATTCAATTAAACCAGCCCCCTCTATATTCACTTGATTAATCCATAATTTGAAACAGAATATTCGCAATATCACTATTCTCCATTCTGCCGCTAAATAAATGTCTATTTAGACCATAGGCATAAATGGGAACATCCTCTCCCGTATGTCCTTTTGTTGTCCAGCCCGTGCTGGAATAGTGATTAATAACATTAATAAGTGCTTCCTTGGTATCTTCCACTTCCATTTCTAACGTTGATTTTATGATTTCCAAGTCTGCATCATGAAGGGGAAAGTGCATATGATACTTTAATGTCTCCATATCCATTGTTTCATGCAATCGTGTGGCAATCACAAACGGTGTGGAGGTAATTGATTTTATGACACTTGGATTCCACCTATAGTTATCATTCCGATCGATGCTCATCCCTCCTGTTGAGTGATCAGCCGTCGCAATCACAATCGTATCTTCCCGATTTACTGCAAACTTTACCGCTTCTTTAAAAGCAGCCTCAAAGTCTTTAACCTCGCTCATTGCCCCTACGATATCATTGTCATGTCCCGCCCAATCTATTTGGCTTCCCTCAACTAAAAGAAAAAAACCGTTGGGATTTTGCTGCAAGCGTTCAAGGGCGGCTTTCGTCATTTGGGCAAGCGATGGAACAGTCTGCCCGCGATCAATCTGTTTTGGCAGTTCAATGGGGGCGAATAAGCCCAGCAGCATCTCGTTATTGTTCGTTACAAGCTCTTGTAAAGTGGTGACATAACCAAAATCATTTCTAACAAACTCTTCTATTAAATTTCGATCTTTTCGATCGAAATAAGAAGTGCCTCCCCCCAGTATCACATCGATTTTCTGTTTCCCCTCAATACGTTCATCCAAATAATCATCGGCAATTTGATCATATTGCTCTCTTGATTCTATATGCGCCGCAAACGCTGCTAAAGTGGCGTGATTGACCTGACTTGTTCCAACAAGCCCCGTCGATTTGCCTCGAAATTTGGCATATTCTAAAACGGTCGGTACGGTTTGTTTATCAATGTTTAGACCAAGGGCTCCATTAAAGGTTTTATAACCCGTGGATAAAGCGGTTCCTGCTGCTGCCGAATCGGTAATATTACTTTCTGTATCTAATGAATAGGTTGATTGGGTACCGACAAAGTATTGATCAAATATGGTCGGGTTCATTATCCCTTTATTAGAATCATGATTAAAATAACGCAGTCCAGTAGTATAAGAAAATCCCATTCCATCGCCAATGAGGAGGATCACATTTTTTACTCTTTGAGTTCCGAGGTATTTCACCATTGGATTGAATGGATTCAAACCATTATCATGCTGCCAAGCGGTGGATTTTAACAAGGTTAACAACACCTTCCTTTTTCAGGAGTTTTTAATTTTTAGAAATCCAACGAACTACTGGTGACAATACTTTTATAACATAAAAAAAAGAAAAACAATCGGGCAGCACAATAGTTTTACAAAAAATCAAAAAATTCTTAACAATGTATTCCTAACTTGAATATACAGAATCTTTACAATTAATTAACAGTATCTCAAGAAGAATAGTCCCCTCTATCTAATACAATAAAGGGGACTCGATTACTTGGAAGGAGTAGATGAAAATGACGATTAAGGGTCCTTTGATGGCCTTTTGTGTGTTTTCTACATTTTTGTGGGGGAGTAGTTTATGAGAATTGCAATTTTCACTGATACCTTCCATCCAGACATCAATGGGGTTGCGCGGACACTTAAACATTTTACCAACTACTTAGAAAGCCAAAACATCACCTATAAAGTCTTTGCACCGGATTCTCTTTCCAATGAATATGTTTCTTCACATATTCGCCGTTTTAAAAGCTTTTCTTTTTTCTTATATCCTGAATGCCGCCTGGCTTTTCCCAACCTTTTCCGGATCAAATCTGAATTAGAAAAGTTCTCCCCAGATATTATCCATGTCGCTACACCCTTCAATATGGGACTTTGCGGCGTTTATCTTTCTAAAAAATTGAATTTACCACTCGTCGGTTCCTATCACACCGACTTTGATTATTACTTACGATTCTATGACCTTCAATTTCTTTCAAAAATCGTTTGGAAATACATGAAATGGTTCCATAAACCCTTTAAGAAATTATTCGTCCCTTCTAGTGAAACGTTAATACAGCTCAAACGTCACGGATTTGCTCACTTAGAAATTTGGCCAGGCGGTGTGGATTGCCAGCTTTTTCACCCTTTTTACGAAAAACAGGCTATTCGTGAGGAATTAGGAATTTCAAAAAAGTACCTTCTTACCTATGTGGGCCGATTAGCGCCAGAAAAAGATGTGGAAACACTCCTGGCTGTTGCTAAAGCAATGCCGGCAGATCTGAATGAACAAATTCAATGGTATGTTGTTGGGGACGGTCCACTAAGGAAAGAACTTCAAAAAGAAGCGCCCTCTAACATGACCTTTACCGGATACTTAACAGGAGAACGGCTAGCAGAAATCTACTCGGCATCAGACTTATTTGTATTTCCTTCTCCTACTGAAACCTTTGGAAATGTCGTGATTGAAGCCCTGGCAAGTGGTACACCCGTTATAACCGCAAATTCCGGTGGTGTAAAAAATATTATTAAGTCAGGGGTAACAGGCTATTTGTGTGAAACGGGCAATGAAGCGGAGTTCGTAAACGCTATTTTGAAGCTTTTAGAAAATGACATTCTGCGAAGTACATTTGGGATAGAGGGAAGAAATTATGCCTTGACACAAAGCTGGGATAAGATTTTTGCCCATTTACTTTGGCATTATAGGAGCATTGTCGAGGAACCAAACATACAAAAATACGCTTGATTATGGCTTTGAGAAGGTGTAACAATCAGTAAACTTAAGGAGTGATCGAGTGGATACGTTTTCTCATGTTTTGATGGGCTTAGGCATTGGTGCGCTGGCTCAAATTGATCCAATTGTTGCCGACAGTGCTACCTTAACACAAGCTGTCGTTTTAGGTGCAGTGATTGGTTCCAATGCACCTGATTTTGACGTTCTTTATCGTCTGAAGGGAAAGGGAAGCTATTTCAGAAATCACAGAGGCCTGTCCCACTCACTTCCTGCTCTTCCTTTATGGGGTATCATTGTTTCAGGCCTGCTATACCCATTCTTTGCTGGCACTGGATTTCTCCATTTATTTTTATGGACATTTTTGGCGGTGCTTCTACATGTGCTTTTTGATTTATTCAATATGCACGGCACGCAAATCCTGAAGCCTTTTTCCCGAAAATGGATTGCCTTTGATTCAATCCCTTTAATGGATCCTCCAATTTTATTGCTCCATTTTTTAGGGTTTGTTTTGCTCTTATTTTATCAGGCAGGAATAACCTTTTTGATCATTTATGTATTTATTTTTCTGTATCTTGCGCTAAGAACTTTTTCCACTGCAGCAGCAAAAAAACATTTACAGGAACACTTTATTAGGGCAGTCCGTATTAAATTAATTCCGAGTTTAGCCCTATTTAAATGGAATATTATCATCGAAACAGATGCGGATTTCTTATTTGGCGTCTATTCAGTTAATAGGCTCGCCATTGAACATACTCTTTCTAAAAAAATCGACTTTCCCGCATTGGTATCAGACAGTACAAATAACAAGTGCGTTTCCGATTTTCTTTCCGGTACAACTTTCGCTTATCCATTTGTTGTTGTTAGAAAAAACGGATATTTGGTCTACTGGAAGGATCTCCGTTTTCGAACAAAAAAATTTTTTCCTAACCTTGCTATCATGTTTATTTCCTCTGATAGCAAAAGAAAGAATAGCTTTATAGGCAAGATCAACAATGTAAAGCAATACAGAAAAGTGTTAAGGAGCTTAACGGACTCCTCTTCATCTATTAAGTAAAAATTAGCAATAAGTGATGATGAATGTTCTTTGACAAGCCTAAAGAGAAATATTATTTAATATCATTGAATATATATAGCTAATATGTTAAATAACATTTTCACTGGAAAGGGGCATATTAGTTATGGATTATTGCATTTCTTGTGGAATGGAACTGTCAATCATGGAGAGGAATAGGGCTGAATGCTGGGAGTGCCGGGATACAACAACGGAAGCTTACGAAGAAGAAGAATAATAATCCGAGTTTAAAAAGCTGTCCTTACCAGGTTGTAAGCGACAGCTTTTTTTCCCTATCCAATTTACAAATCACCGCGAATCGTTAATGATTAAACCAGAGGTGATTCCTATTCAACAATTAACCATCTTACAGCAAGTCATTGATTATATTGAGGACCATATAAAAGAGGAAATCGATCCTTTGACATTAGCGGAAATGGCAGGGTACTCCCCCTATCATTTTTATCGGATTTTTCATAAGCATATTGGTTATACCGTGATGGATTATGTGTTAAAAAGAAAACTCCAGTTTGCCTTGCATGAATTAGTACATGGAGAAAAGATCATTCAAATTGCTCTGGATTATGGTTTTGATACCCATTCTGGTTTTACCAAAGCCTTTAAGCGATGCTTTGGAAGTCCGCCAAGCTTATATAAACTACATTGCCCAAGATCGCTGCCGCAAAAATTAGACTTGATGAGCCTCCACGAAAAAAATATTGGCGGCATTGTGATGCAGCCTAAGATTGTAACTAGACAAGCTTTTTCCGTTGCTGGTAAAGCATTTGAAAGTGTCATAGATAATGTATCATATACCCGAGATTTGCCTGCCTATTGGGACCAAAAAGGGCTGACAGATGGTTCAACGGAAAGATTGCTCTATCAATTATTAGCTCCCAAAAAGCATGGAGAATATTGCATCAATTTAAGCAGGCCTGAACATGAAGATCGATTTACCTATTTATTTGCAGTTGATTTTGATGAGGATGTGCAGCTACCGGACGAGCTGATCCATTTGCTTATTCCAGCTGCAACGTATGCCATCTTTAGGACTCCCCTTGTTGGTGTAGACCAGTTTGTTCCAGCCATTAAAGGAACATGGAGGTATATTTTAGAGGATTGGCTACCGCAATCCCCTTATGAAGTGGATGAAGCGGTTTACGATTTTGAATACTATGATGAACACTGCCACTACTGGGAATTTGAAAAAATATATATGGAAATCCACATTCCTATTAAAGAAAGAGAGTGAAATCGCATCACTCTCTTATTTTTTCAAAATTCGACTATATAAAAATAGGACAGGCGATAAAATGATGGAACAAACCAAAATAGCTGTTTTGATCGTGAAGTTTAAGGCAATAAGACCAATAACCGGGCCGCCGCTAATTTGACCAATCGCATCCACTTGGCCTTTAACGGAAAAGAAGGTAGCACGTGTCGAGGAATCCGGTATCATTTGATTCAGCCAAATTTCCTCAAGCGGATGCATTACATACCTAACAACTTGGATTACAATATAAAAGATTAGTAAACTAACTAGATAACTCGATAATGCAAACCCTATTAAGGAGCTGATAATTAGTATACTTCCTGCAAAAAGTGCAAAATAAATAGATTTTAATTTTTCATGGATCGAGCCCTTACTAATAAACTGGAGTACTGCAAACGATAGAACTACTACGATAAATTGAATTCCGCCAACAACCATCACTAATTTTCCCTCGGTTATATTGATAGCATCAAAAATATGAGAAATCCATAACCGATCGAAGCCTTCACTATAAAACCCAAAAAACAAAGCAATGAGAAAAAGGATTCTCATGAGGGAACTATTTTTAGAAAAAGTGATAATTCGACTCATGTTATCTCGAATACTTTCCCATGTAGAAACTCTTTCTGCGCGGTCCGCTGGCTTAAAATGCTCTTCCTTCATAAAGAAAAATAATAAGACAGAAAGTCCTGCCATACCAATCCCACCCAATACGATAGGCAGATTAATCATAAAATATCCAGTCAACATACTTAACGGGATAGCAATAATTTTTCCAAGATTCCCCGCCTTCGCCCCTTCTATAAAAGCGAGAGAGGCACGCTCTTCTCCCATTTCATCGGCAATCCAAGCTTGCTGCGAACCGCTTGTAAAGGTATAACCGATTCCCCACACAATCTGGGCAGCGATAACCGTCATAAAATACGGAAACAAGCCCTCTATGATAAAGCCAATTCCGATTAAAAAGTAACCAATCATGATAGATAGTTTCCGACTCTTCAAATCCGAAACGATGCCCGTTGGAATTTCAAACAGGAAAACGGATACCTCCAAAACCGTTCCGACTAAAACTAGCTGCAGTGGATCGAGCTTTACGATTTCTACTTGATATAACAAGTTCATAGTAAAGATAAAGGTAAAGAATAATTGTGATAGGAAACAGGTATAAATATAGACTTTATAAGAATCTTTTTTGAAAAATAACTTCATTTTCTTTCCCCCCTTATGTCATTATAAAGAGGCTGGAAATTGAAATCTGTTCCAAATTTGCGGAAATATGGACTTAATCATACTAAAGCGTCAGAGAGTCTCAGACACGATTTGAATTTCTTTGGTGTATAATTAAAATGGTAAACAATAGAATGGATAAGAGGTGTGATAATGAAACAAGAAATTGCATTTATTCAAAGAGAAGCATTAAAGGTAAAGCCAGATTCGGCTTCACTTGGTTTCGGTAAGTATTACAGCGATTATATGTTTGTTATGGATTTTCATGCTGAACTCGGCTGGCATGATCCGCGAATCATCCCTTACGCTCCATTAACACTTGATCCGGCAGCAATGGTTTTTCACTATGGACAAGCCATCTTTGAAGGATTAAAGGCTTATAAAAAAGCAGATGGTACCATCCAGCTCTTCCGTCCGGAAAAAAATATGAGCCGATTGAATGAATCATGCGACAGGTTATGCATTCCGCAAATTGATGAAGATTTTTTATTAAAAGCGATTAAACAATTAATTTTTACAGAAAAAGATTGGATTCCTGAAGGTGAAGGGCAATCACTTTACATTCGCCCGTTTATTATCGCAACGGAAGCCTACCTTGGAGTCCGCCCTGCCCGCCAGTATCAATTGCTCGTTATCCTCTCTCCGTCAGGAGCCTATTATGGCGACCAATTAAGTCCTGTGAAAATTTACGTAGAAGAGCAGTACGTCCGGGCCGTAATTGGTGGAGTCGGGCATGTAAAGACCGCGGGAAATTATGCCGCCAGCTTGAAGGCACAAGAAAAGGCAGATGCCAATGGGTTTGCCCAAATCCTTTGGCTAGATGCAAAAGAAAACAAGTATGTTGAAGAAGTTGGTAGTATGAATATTTTCTTCAAGATTAATGGTGAAGTGGTAACACCAAAATTAAATGGCAGCATTTTACCTGGTGTAACCCGTGATTCGGTTATTCAACTATTAAAGTATTGGAATGTGCCAGTAAGTGAAGCTAGAATTTCCATTGAGGAAGTCTATGCGGCCCATGAGCGCGGTGAATTGGAAGAAGTCTTTGGAGCAGGAACGGCAGCCGTTATATCTCCCGTTGGCGAATTAAATTGGAATGGTCATACTATCGTCATCAACGATCATCAAATCGGCCAACTATCCCAGGACATTTATGATGAAATTACTGGAATACAGCTTGGACAAAAAGAAGATCCATTTAATTGGACGGTCAAAATTGACACTGTCGAAGTTTAATAAACCTTTGAAAAGATGCTGGCTCACGCTGTTAAAGGATAAAAGCGTGAGCTAGGCATTTTTTTTTTAGCGTAGAAAAATAGAGATTTTCACATAATATCTTTGAAAGGGGCGGCACCATGGAATTTTTCCTCATCATCCTATTACTACTCTCCATTATTGGATTATCCAGTTTTATCAATCATTTTTTGCCCTATATACCGGTACCGCTTGTGCAAATTGCATTGGGTATTTTGCTTGCTTCCCTTCCGCTTGGCATTCAAGTGCCCATGGAACCAGAGTTGTTTTTCGTTCTATTTATCGCCCCATTGCTATTTCATGATGGAAAAAATGTTTCTAGGCACGCCATATGGAAATTACGAAAGCCCATTTTATTGCTAGCGCTTGGTCTAGTGTTTGTTACCGTATTCGTTATTGGCTATTTAATACATTGGCTGGTCCCAACGATTCCATTGCCGGCCGCATTTGCCTTAGCAGCTATTCTTTCTCCCACGGATGTTGTTGCGGTTAGTGCTATTTCAAGCAGGGTGAAGATACCACATACGATTATGCATATTCTTGAAGGGGAAGGGTTGATGAACGACGCCTCCGGTTTAGTGGCGTTTAAATTTGCTGTAGCCGCAGCTGTTACCGGCATTTTTTCGTTAACACAGGCAAGCTGGAGCTTTTTAGTGATTTCGATTGGCGGTTTTTTGGGAGGTGCATTTCTTGCCTTCCTCATAATTCGGTTGAAAATTTTTATTCGGCGGCTCGGCATGGAGGATGTGACGATTCACATGCTCATCCAGCTTCTTACCCCTTTCGTGATATTTTATGTCATTGAGCATTTTCATCTTTCCGGCATTCTATCCGTTGTCGCAGCAGGCATTGTCCATACGATTTCCCGGGACCGGGATCAATCCCCTGCGATGCAGCTGCAAGTGGTTTCCCAAAGTACTTGGACAGTGCTTATCTATATTTTGAACGGTTTGGTGTTTGTGCTGTTAGGCTTGCAAATTCCAAGTGTTTTAAATGAGATTTTCAAGGACCCGATGTTTAATAATTGGGAAGTGAGCAAGTATATTATCATTATTACTGCTGCCCTTCTCCTCCTTCGCTTCATATGGATAAGCATAGCCTGGCAGCGAGGATGGCTGTTAAAAAAGCAGCTTCAAATGCCTTCGATGAAAGCGATTGGCATCCTTACGATTTCCGGCGTAAGAGGAGCGGTCACACTGGCAGGTGCGTTTACCATTCCCTATGTGCTAGCGGATGGGAGTCCATTTCCAGAGCGTTCATTAATTCTCTTTATAGCTGCTGGGGTTATATTGGTGACGCTTATTGCTGCGAGCATCTTCTTGCCGATTCTTGCTAGGACAGAAAAAGAAAACACGGAAGAGCTTAGAGAGGAAATGGAGAGGTTTGCTATGATTCTGACCGTTGATGCGGCCATTCGCTCCATCCGGGAATTGATGGATGATGACAATCGCGGAGCCGCTGTATCGGTCATCACAGCTTACAATCAAATCCGAAACCGCCTAACGAATGTGAGTGTAGAACACTCTGACCGCCAGAAATTAGCGGAAACTGAAATCCGGATGAAGGCTCTTGATGCAGAGGAAGACTACTTTGAAAAATTGCAAAAAGAAGGAAAAGTAGATTTTGAAACTACCTATTTTATTGAAGAGCATATTCACCGAATGAGGCTGGCTGTTACCAATCGAATGCAATACAGAAGATTATTCTTTTGGACCTTGATTAAAAGGAGTGTATATAACCTTTTTCAGCTTTTTGTGCCAAAAAACCAGGAGCGGCTTAAAAATCGTAAAGCAAAAGCGAAAAAGATTATCCAGCTAAAAGCTAACATGGCCCATGCCGCGATTCAGTATTTGAAAGAACAGATGACACTTGAAAATGAACATAGCTATTTGGCCATTATCGGGGAGTATAATGAAATGATGATGAAATTTAAGCTTGCCAAGAAAAGCGGGGATTCTACCCAATACACCCAGATGCAAAGGGAACTACGAGTCAAGGCCTTTCAAGCAGAACGGGATGAAATTCAGAATTTGTACGAAGAAGGAGAAATCACTATCGACGTAACCCGGAAAATTCGTAAGCAGATTAATATTAGGGAAGCGTATTGGATGGAAGAGACTAGCTTGCAATCACATTAATTTTTCTAGTGGCGGGCACTGTGAAGCCTCGACAGTGACCGTGAGCCGCTTTTCTACCTGACTTCGGGCACTGTGAACCCCTCGTCAGTTACCGTGTGCTGCTTTTCTACCTGGCCGCGGGCACTGTGAACCTTCGACAGTTACCGTGAGCCGCTTTTCTACCTGGTAGCAGGCACTGTGAACTCTTAATAGTAATCGCTAGCCACTTTTTTTTACCCCAATTTATAGAATGCACTCACTCTCCACAATTTCTATCAGCTGTTTCAATTGCTTCACACTTTGATTTAACGAAAGGGAGTAATAGCGCTGTGTCCCTTTTTGTTCTAGTTTTACAAGATGATTATCGCGCATGATTTTTAAATGATGGGAAATGGCTGGGCGTGACAGATTCGATTGTTCAGCAATTTCATTTACACTTAACGGCTCACGTTCTGCCAGCAGAAGAATGATATCCTGTCTTGCTGGATCACTTAAGGCATTAAATAACGGTATACATGCTCTAAAAACATCAATTGCTTGCTGTGCCATATATAAATTTTCCTCCAAGCTCATTTATCTCAGTCCTGCAAAAACTACTTTTCACCTGCAACATACTTAGCAATTTTAGCAGCTAAGCTTCTTGGCATAAATTTAGCTCCTAGTGCTCCAGCCTTATTAAATCCTCCTGTCACAATCACGCGTTTCCCGCTCTTCAATGCTTCATACCCTTGCTTCGCTACTAAATCAGAGGCCATCGCTCGACTGAACATTTTTGTGCCTTCAACACTGGCCACAGCACCGAAATTTGTTTTCGTTGGACCTGGGCACAGGGTAGTCACAGTGACATTGCTGCCCGAGAGCTCTTCTACAAGTGCTTCCGAAAACGATAGGACATATGCTTTGGTTGCATAATAGACGGCCATTTTCGGACCAGGCTGAAAGGCCGCAGTGCTGGCAACATTTAAAATTCTGCCGCTGTTCTTTTGTTTCATTTTTTGCAGGCAATAATAGGTTAATTCCGTCAGTGCAGATATATTTAATTGAATCATATTTAGCTGTTTTTGAAAATTCAATTCCTCAAACTTACCCATTAATCCAAACCCAGCATTGTTAACAAGTACATCAATATCAATACCTCTAGTTTCTATTTCATCAAAAACTTCTTTGGCTGCACCATGTATACTTAAATCCTTCGAGATAGCAGTGACCTCTAAATTTGGATACGTTCGCTTAATTTCCTCAAGTTTTTTATCGTTTCTTGCAACTAGTACAAGATTATAGCCATCCTTGGCAAACAGTCTTACAAACTCAAAACCTAATCCGCTTGTTGCCCCTGTAATTAATGCTGTCTTTTTCATAGTTATAATCCTCCTTCGTCTTTTTAAATGTTTAAACGTTTAAACATATGATAATTTATAAAGCACTTTGCGTCAACACTTACATTTAATAGAATAAATTCACGTTATCAGGATAACCTAATCTTGCTTAGGGGGTGACAAGCAATGTCGAACGAAACAAACCATAATAATCGAAGTGTCTCTGAGGGGATTAAAGAAACGGCAGGAGCTGCCTTTCATGCGGTGCACAGCGCATTAGAAACTACAGAAAATGTAGCAATGAATGCAGTAGACGCAACAGCAAATGCGGTCAACAATTTAGCAAAAGATAATAATAAATAAGACCACCGGCCAGTGGTCTTTTTTTTACCTAACGTTGTGTTTGGGTTAATACTAGTTCCACAAACTTATCGTTTTCTTCAAACAAAGGGGAATGGGCAGATTTCTCAAACCAGACCCAGGTTTTGTTTTTTGCATCAACGGAATCAAACCAACCTCTTGCTGTTTCAGTCGGTACCTGAAGATCATGTCTTCCCATTATAAGCGTAATGGGTACATCTAATTGTTGGACTTCTTCACTCAAATCCAGCTTTCTCATTTCCCCCATAAGCTGGGTAAGACTAAAATATTGCCCTTTAAAAAAACGAACAATGTCGAGGAATGTATATTCCTTACTTTTTAATAATTTTTTCAAAAAGGTATTTACTAGTTTTCCGTTGTGGGAGATGCCTCCGCCAAACAAATCTACATATCTTTGGTGGATTCGATCATGCTTTAAATTCCGCCATGGCGGTTTTCCAATCTCAGTTAATTGAGTAACAGCCTTCTGGTTATTTAATTCCTTTGCTTTTTCCAAAACTAATTCGTATGAAACTTCTTCAATTTTACTCATGCTGATTACTTGAGAAATACCAATATAATGATGAAAGTGCTCTGGATGGCGATGAATGGCCAGCAGTCCTAAAATGGTTCCCCATGAATGCCCGATTAAATATATTTTCTCCTGATGGAATTCCTTTTTTAAGAAATTGATTAATCCTAATGTATCATTTAGTAATTGCTCAATCTTTAACTCAGTCTTTGCCACTTCTTTTGTATAGGACAGGCCCGCTCCTCTTTGGTCCCAATTGACAACAATGAAATGCTTTTCTAATTCCTTTTGATAGTCTCCTATAATCCCAATTTGACCTGTTCCTGGCCCGCCGTGTAAAAAAAGTAAAACTGGCTTTGATTTATCTTCTGCACGAATGGAAATCCACTGTTGTATGCCGCCTAATTTGATGGGTTTGAGCTCCGAAATGGCATTTTCTTTATGTATTAGTGCCGTTTTCCGTGTAAACATACGTTATCCCCTCTTTTATTAACATTAACTATTATGACTATTTTCCTTCAATTTACTTCATCTTCCAATAATTGTCTACAAAAATAAAAAAGGGGTAAGCCCCCTTTAAATTATGGTTATAGAAATGGTCGTTCCTTTTCCCTCTTCACTCTCAACATCAATAATCCCTTTATGCATATCTATTATTTTTTTCACGATGGACAGCCCTAAACCACTGCCGCCTTTTGAACGCTCTCTCGCTTTATCTGCTTTATAAAAGCGTTCAAATATATGAACTTGGTCCTTCTTCGATATGCCAATTCCCGTATCGGAAATGGTTATGACTGCTTTGTCCTCAACCTGAGTTAACCGAACCCGAATTTTCCCAGAGTTAGGAGTGAATTTAATACTATTATGAATCAAATTAGTCCAAACCTGATTCATCAAGTCCTCATCAGCGGAAATCGTGACTTTTTCAAGCATGACATCCAATTCAAGGTCTTTTTCCACCCAATTGGGTTCACAGGCCAAGATAACCGTTCTTAATTGCTGGTCCAGACGATAAGTTTTTCGTGCAAAGGGATGATGCTCCGATTCCAGCGAAGTTAGCTTTAAGAGATTATCGCTTAATTTGGATAACCTTCTGCTTTCAGTTTCAATCACATTTAGATAATGGCTGCGTTCTTCGCTTGTTAACTCATCATTTTGAAGAGCGCGGGCAAAACCACTAATGGAAGTTAACGGTGACTGAATTTCATGAGAGACATTCGAAATAAATTCCTGCCGCATGTCTTCCATTTCCTTTAATTGTTTGGCCATATGATTAATATGATCAATGAGCGTTTTAAAAGGATCGTCTCTTTTCAGCGTCTCCAACTGGACATTAAAGTCACCCCTGGCAATACTTCTAAGTGCATCAATGACTTCCTGAAAAAGATTACGCTGCTTAGAGCGGATAATTTTTGAAAAGCCAATCCCAATACCTGCAAAAATAAAAAAGCCAAGTATAGTCGTAATTAAATGCTGCACATAATTCGACGGATGAAAACTGAACAAATTTAAAAGGTAGGCAGTAAGAAAGTAAGATGCCGAAAAACTAATCGTGATCATTACTAAAAACATGGAAAAACCATATAAATGTTGAAAAAGCTTTCTTCTCTTCATGACTTCACCTCAAGACGATATCCTAACCCGCGTATGGTCTGAATCCGGAAAGGGAACTCATCTTCAGAAAATCGTTCTCTTAGTCTCTTTATATGAACATCAACCGTGCGATCGTCGCCCTCATAATCAAAGCCCCAAATATCTGCAATTAAGTCTTCCCTTGAAAACGTCTTTCCAGGATAAAGAGCTAATTTAAACAATACCTCGAATTCTTTCAACGGAATGGTGTATTCCTGCTCGTTAAAAGAGATTTCATGTGTTTTGCGATTTAACTTAAATTCACCCATTTCAATGGTTTGTGAGGTAGTTATGTTATACCTTTTTAGTAAAGCCTTGACCCGCGCCACTAACTCAATCGGGTCAAAGGGCTTCACAAGGTAATCGTCCGCTCCAAGTTCAAACCCCTTCACCTTTTGAGTGGTTTCCCCTTTGGCTGTTAACATTAGGATGGGAATATCACTATACCCCCTTAACTCTCGGCATAACTCCCAGCCGTCCATGTTTGGCATCATGATGTCGATAATGGCTAAATCCATCTTGATTTTTCCCATTACTTTTAGTGCCTTTACACCATCTGAAGCCTCATAAACCTCAAACCCCTCCTTTTTTAGAAAAAGGAGGACAAGCTCTCGAATATTTGCATCGTCATCGACCATTAGTAATTTCGCCACTCTGCCCCATTCCCTTTACACAATTTCTTTCATTCGTAATTGCTGTGCTGCAAATTCACGATACAAAGAGTGAGTTTGCAACAACTGTTCATGTGTACCGCTTCCTGTAAGTTTTCCTTTTTCCAAAAAGATAATTTGATCGGCATCAATGACTGTTGATAAACGGTGGGCAATAATCAGGGTGGTTCTCCCCTTCATCAAATTCTGCAAGGCCTGCTGAACAACTAGTTCCGATTTGCTATCAAGACTCGAGGTTGCTTCATCTAGCATTATTATTTTCGGGTCCCTTAAAAAGGCTCTTGCGATTGCGATTCTTTGTCTTTGACCACCCGATAATTTCATTCCTCTTTCCCCGACCTCAGTTTCATAACCCTTTGGCAGCTCGGAAATAAATGTATCGGCATACGCCATTTTTGCCACCCGATGTATCTCAGCATCCTCCACGATTCTATCGATTCCATAACAAATATTATCACGGATGGTTCCTGAAATAATCGAGCTTTCCTGTGATACATACCCAATTTTACTCCGCCACGATTGCAGGGAAAAATGATTAATCGAGTCTTTGCCAAGACGGATTGCACCACCATGAGGCTGATAAAAACGCTCCAGTAACGAGAAAAGCGTCGTTTTTCCACTGCCGCTTGGACCTACGATCGCGGTTACCTTTCCCGCCTCTACAGAAAAGCTTATATCCTGAAGCACTGTTTTTCCATTATTATAAGAAAAATGAAGATGATCCACGACAATAGCCTGGTTCAAGTTTTCAATCTGATGCTCAGCGGAATCATATTCTTCAAGCGAATCCATAATGGCGATAATCCGCTCTGTTGCCCCCGTTGTTTTGTTAAATTGAGTAATGAATCCAGCGATTTGCCCCATCGGCATGACAATCTGAAAAAGATACATAATGAAAGCCACTAAATCACCCGCTGTTAATGCTCCTGATGAAACCCTCATTCCACCGTAGCCAAGAATGACAACAAGTAATACCATAATGACCAGACCAATGAGCGGAGTGATTAACGCTTGAATCCTAGCCTCTTTTAACCCGTATTGAAGCAATTGGGTAATCCCTGTTTTTCCATTCTTATACTCCAAGGATTCCGCATTGGATGCTTTGACAAGGCGAATTTCAGATAACACTTGCTGGAGAACCGAAGTAAATCGGGCCGTTTCGTCCTGCATCCCTTTCGATACCTGATGCATTTTCTTCCCTAATACCATTAAAATTACAGCGGAAAGTGGAATCGCAATAAACATCAGCAAGGTCATTTTCCAATCCAAAATCAGCAATACCACGAGTGAGCCAATGATGGAAATGATTCCTGTTATAAATCCAGAGAGATGCTCAGTAATTAATCCTTTTACTACGGCCGTATCATTTGTCATCCGGCTAACGGTATCACCTGATTGATGCTCATCATAAAAACCAACCGGAAGGACAAGCAGCTTCTTCCATAGTCGATCTCTTATACCCGCCACAACAGATTGACCAATCTTACTTAAGAGATAAATGGAAACACCGCTAGCTATTGCTTGAATCGAAAGAGCAGCAACAAGCAAAAGGATTTTCCCTGTGCTTAATGCACTAATCGAAAAATCATTAATCAAATTTTTTGTAAACAGCGGAACCAATAGTCCCACTAGTGTTGTACTAACGCTTAATAATAATGCGATAGAAATGAAGAGTTTAGACGGTTTTGTCTGTTGAACCAAGCCAATAAATTGGTGCCAGCCTTTTTGTTTCTTTCTTTCTGACATATCTATTTACATCCTTTCTATAGTTGACATACATTCGCTTTCCACTTTATAAAAAGGATTATACAAAAGATATATGAATTGAATATGAACTGGCGAGATAATTTCCTAAACAAAATAAAAACTCCTTCCCACAAGAGAAAAGAGTTTTTCGTGATATGATATAACATTTCATTTTTGAAAATCTATCCTGCAGGCAGCTTCATCTTATCCCAAATGGTTGAAAAATAATTTCTGACCGTTCCAAATTTGGTTCTTTGCCTATTAATTTCAGCGGACGCCCGCTCTTGGATGTTGATTTTCTGTACCTCGCCGTTATGAGCATCGTCCATTAGTTCGGGACTGTAGATTCTCTTTCCAGCCATAATGCTGCGAATCGAGCAGGCTAACTCCTCGCTCGGACCATCCTTCAATAAATAGCCTCTTACATCCGCATTTAAAGCCCGCTCAAAATACCCAGATCTTGCAAAGGTTGTTAATATAATAATTTTGCATCCTGATGATTTTAACGCTTCCGCTGCCTCAAGTCCGCTCTTTTCAGGCATTTCGATATCCATAATACAAACATCTGGCTTTAATCTTTGTGTAAGAAAAAGCGCCTCTTCTCCATTGCTAGCCTGCCCGACCACTTCCATATCATCTTCCAAATTTAGCAGGGAACCCATTGCTGCTAACAGCATTTCTTGATCTTCTGCAATGACAATTCGAATCATGTGAATGTTCTCTCCTTATCGGGCAGCGGCCATGAAACAAAGACTCCCCGAAATAAAAGGAGAGTCAGCCGTTGATGGTAAAATTAAAGTTCAGGTTTTACTCGCACTGAAATGCTTTTTTTAGTTAGTGCTTTCACTTCTTTAAAGGTCACAAAATTCTTTCTTTCCTCATCCCATAGGCGGAAACGAAGAGATTTCAAGCTTGTTGCAAGGGTAATCGTCGGAACGTTTTGTAATGGAGGCGTATGCTTGTGTGCCTCTTCCAGTTTGTAGTTCGGTACCCTTGGACTTAAATGGTGAACATGATGAAAGCCAATATTTCCAGTCAGGAATTGCATAAGTTTTGGAAGCTTATAAAAAGAACTTCCTTCTACTGCTGCTTTTACATATTCCCAGTCCTTATCTTCTTCAAAATAAGAATCTTCGAAAGTATGCTGAACGTAGAACAACCAAATGCCAGCCGCACCTGAGATCATGAAAATGGAACCTTGAACTAATAGAAACGACTGCCAGCCAATTGCCCAGATGAGTAATCCAATGACAGCTGCAATCAGAATATTGGTTAAATAAGTGTTATTGCGTTCCTTCTGTTTCGCACCTTTTCGGTTAAATCGATTTTTAAGAAGGAAAACATAAATCGGTCCTAATCCAAACATAACGAAAGGATTGCGATAAAAACGGTAAGCTAAACGAGTTCGAAGCGGTGCTGCTATATATTCATCCACTGTCATGGTCCAAATATCACCTGTACCGCGCTTATCCAAGTTACCACTTGTCGCGTGGTGAACAGAATGTTCATGGCCCCATTGATCAAACGGGAATAAAGTGAGAACGCCCATTGATGTCCCAACTATTCTATTGGCCCGGCGGCTCTTAAAAAAAGAATGATGGGTGCAGTCGTGAAAAATAATGAATATCCTTGTCAGAAACCCTGCAGCTATCACCATCGGAACTAATGCTAACCAATAAGAAACGGACAGACTGATATAGGCTAAGAACCATAAAATAATAAATGGTGCCACTGTGTTAATTATCTGCCAAACACTTTCTTTTGTAGTTGATTTTTCAAAGGGAGCAACTTGTTTTCTTAGGTTTTTTGTGTCTTGTAAGGTCATTTTAATGGAATTCCCTTCTTTTAATGTGTCGTTAGTTAAATTATAAGGAAAGGGAGTTGGACTTATAAGTAGCAGGTGTCATGTACAGGACATGATAAATGTCATGTTTAAGATAATTTTTTCTCCCTGATCATTATCCAAAATAGCGATACATCGAGGAATGACGCTGTTTGATGACCTTTTATAAATTTTTTCAAAAAAACAAAAAAAGAGCAGGTTCATTACACCCACTCAGCTAACAACAATGACTTTACACTACGCAACTTCATTTTCCATCCGATCTTTTTTTCTTTTTTTAACACCTAGAACTTTTATTGAGAGATAAATACCTGATCCAGTTAAGAAAATCATCGCAATGGCGGTAAGGTCTATTAACCATTTAATGTTCGTAGTTCCTATTCTTCCTTCGTGAAGACCTTTAATAATGCTCATGAATGATCCTTGCGAATTTTCTCCTCCTGGGCCAAAAGCGCCGCGTCCACCTTGACCTGGGAACTGGCCATTTGTCTTGGCCCCAGTTTGACCTTGAGTCTGACCGCTTGTATTGTCCTGGCTATTTCCATTGGATTGGTTGTTTGTATTAGGCTGAGTTTGCCCATTCGTCTGGGATTGTGTTTGTCCGGATGCTTGGCTTGAATCTCCATTTATCCCAGGCATTTGCCCAGGCTGAAAATTCCCCATTCTTTCCGTCTGTGTTTGTCCGATAAGCCATGGTTCATTCATTAACAACCCTGTAATCGACTCCATGAGTATAAATATTGAACAAATTAACCCAATCCATAAGTGTGCTTTTCTCATTTTTTTCATCTATCATTTCTCCTCTTTCATTATTTACTTGGGCACAAACTTAATTACCGCTCTTTCCATTTCCACTTGGTGCTCCCATGCCACCGCCACTAGGTGGCATGCCGCCTCCGTCCATGCCGCCCATGCCTTTCATCATTCCGCCTTGATTATTGGAGGTGGAGCTTCCGGTTGTAAGCTCCGGTAATTGGATGGTGTCACCCTCGCTTACACCTTCTGTTATTTCCACATATTCATCGGTAGAAATCCCGGTTTTCATCTGCAGAGGCGGTGATGGGATCACTATCATCAGTAAAGGTAATAAGCTCCTCGCCTTCACTTACTTCCTCACCTGCTGTAACCAGCACTTCATCAATTTCGTTATTATCAATTGTTGATTTAATATCCTGGCTTGTAACCGGCTCAACCGTACCAAAACCGCTTATGTTCACTTCTAACTTTCCTTTTTGAACGACTGCGGTTCGTGTCTGTGTGGTCACTTCAGTGCTGCTTGACTTTGATTTAACCCACTGATACCCTACAAACCCGATTACTATTACACTTACTATGATCCAAATCCCCTTTTTCATCTCCTGCTCCCTTCGGCCATAAGTTATTATTTGATGAGCCTATTATCACGTGCATTCCTTAACTTATACTTAAAAAAATAAACGAACAGTGATAGTAACTGTTCGTTTTTTTGCCTCTACCGCTCATTTAACGCGTGTATTCTTGATATAAACATGTTTTTGAAAAAATAGAATAAAATATATCAGAAAAATTCATTTCACTGAAAGAGTGATAAAAAATGAAAGAAATAACCTTTAAAGCCTTCGCCCTTACGAATGAAATTGATTTGAACTCAATCGCCATTCATTGCGGTATTCCTAAAAAATTCACCTGGGAAGAGCCATTAATTCTAAAAGGCGAAATTTTAAACTCTATTCTTGATACGAAATTGGACGAATCGCAAATGGTGTTGGTTTTTTCTTTTGGCAGCATTGTCTTCATTAATCACTCCCACACCGATGAAATTAAGGGCTTATTGAAATTTGTCCAGTCCTTCGAGCCGGACATTGATATTGGAAAAGCCGACAGATATACCGACGATTACAGCCTTCATATCCAAGAAACGGAAACCATCGAGTTAACCGACGAATATGTGGTGGTTCCCGAGTATGAAGTGTTTTACCCGGAATTAATTTCGACGGTGCTTGCAAAATCAGTAGCACTCGAGAAAGCAGAGGAACAGCTTGGAAAAATTCATGACAAACTCGAGACCATGATTGAACGGTTGGAAAAAGGGAAACTACGAATCGGCAATAAAGAACTGGCAAGAACGACCGCGATCATCCTTCGTCACGAGTATAATACCCTTGCCTATATCATGATTTTAGATAAGCCTGATATCACTTGGACCAGCAACGATGCCAGCCAATTTTACGACAGGATGGGTGACTTTTTCGAATTAAACGATCGGTATAAAATTTTAAAGAGTAAAACGGAAATTTTATATAACATTATGGATGGTTTTTCGACCATCAGCCATTCAATTAGAGGACTTTTCGTGGAATGGATTGTCGTGATTCTCATTGTCATTGAAATTGTGATTACGATTTTAGAGATTGGCGGTTGGCTTCCTTCAAAACCATAAATGAAAACCAAATTCACAAAACGTTCACAAAAAACCTCCTTAACGTTAAAGAATTATGGTCATAATGCTAATGCGAAACATGGGGATGTTTTCGTAAAAAGCTACTTTAAGGAGGGGTGAGCGTGACAATAAAGCGTTTAGCTTTGTTAACCATTTTGCTCACATATTTATTAATTGTCTTTGGAGGCTATGTGGCCTCATCAAAATCGGGAATGGGATGTGGACCTGAATGGCCCTTATGTAATGGTGACGTGGTTCCCACTTTACATGGTGACACGTTGATTGAATTCACACACAGGGTAATTGGGGCCGTTCTTGGAATTGTTTCTATTATTCTCTTCGCAAAAATTCTGCGTTCGGAAGCAGGTTCAATGGTTCATACTCTAGTATATTGGATGCTAGCCTTACTGTACTGCACCCCAAAAGTTAGATTTCAACTCTAACTTTTGGGGTGCAGTACATGAAGATGGTGCCCCATTATTTCAAAATTTCCTTTTTATCATTTTTTTTATAATACGGATCTGACCTCTGTGGCTCAATTCGTCTTCGAACACATGAAACCATTTGAAAAAATTGTTTGCAGGGCGGTCATGCCAAAACGGAGATTGCTGATATAACCATTCATCAGGTAAAGATCTAAATCTTTCGATTGTTGTATTTCTAACTTTGGATAATTCTTGTAGAT
Source organism: Neobacillus pocheonensis (assembly GCF_050477905.1). NCBI lineage: Bacteria > Bacillati > Bacillota > Bacilli > Caryophanales > Bacillaceae > Neobacillus > Neobacillus pocheonensis. The sequence continues at coordinate 90,734 of NZ_JBCNAD010000015.1, forward strand.
AATAATCAACTGTTTTTCCTTTAAATTGTTCCCTTCCAAGGCTCCCTAAGTCAAGCGCAGGCAATAAAAGGCTAAGCTCCTCATCCGTAAGATCGCGATTTTCAAAGGTTTCAATCTGATATGCTTTTTCCACGGCAGCAAAATGAGCAAGCAGCATGCCGACCGAATTCGCTTCCTCATCATAAAGGAAGTCCAACTCTTCAACCGTTAAATCCTTCACCGCATCTATTGTCGTTGCTCTTGTATAATTCATCATTGAAACTAACTTGCTGAATTCCAACCCTAAACCTTCTTTTTGATCAATTAAATATAATGTTTCTATGTCTACGTTCAATACCTTCACCCCAACATTTTAAATACTGACTTCCTACTATTATTCTGTTTAAAACTGGAGAATCCTTCAAAAAGGTGCCTGACACCATCTCATTTCGTGGTAGAATGCTAATTATAATCTAGAAAAAGTAGGTGTTTAAGTGTCGGAAACCAAAAAAGTAACACTTTATTTTGTCCGTCATGGTGAAACGCAATTTAATGTAGAAAAACGGATGCAAGGACATGCCGATTCCCCGCTTACTGAAAAGGGAGTCGCACAGGCCCGGGCTGTTGGAAGAGGCCTATCGGATATTGAATTCAAAGCGGCCTATTGCAGTGAGAGCCAGCGTGTGATTGATACAGCCAATCATGCTCTTGGAGTTCGGAAAATACCGCTATCGACTGATGCACGTCTTAAAGAAATGAACTTTGGTTTACTTGAATCATTAATGATATCCGAAATTACCGCTCGATATGGGAATATACTTGAGACTTTATTTAGTCTTACTGATTTTAATCTGGCTGCTCCTGAAGGTGAGTCCTATTCACAACTCTATTCACGTACTTGTTTAGCGATTGATGAGATTCTTAAAAATCATGAGCGGGAAGGCGGAAATATTCTTGTATTCTCTCATGGTGTAACTATCGGAAATTACTTAATGCAATTAACTAAAAGTCAAAAGTATCTCCACCATGATAATTGCAGTGTTTCAGTAGTCAGCTATAAGAACGGGGAATTTGAGATTGAACGCTTGGCGGATACATCTTTTAGAGAGCGCGGAGCAAATTGAAAAGTAAAAGAGAGAGCGATTACTTTATTAGTAATCGCTCTCTAAATTGAAAATATTATGTATTTGTAATGGGCCTAAATGGACTCGAACCATCGACCTCACGCTTATCAGGCGTGCGCTCTAACCAGCTGAGCTATAGGCCCAAAATTGGAGCGGGTGATGAGAATCGAACTCACAACATCAGCTTGGAAGGCTGAGGTTTTACCACTAAACTACACCCGCTCATTAAAAATAAATAAGATGGCTGGGCTAGCTGGATTTGAACCAACGCATGTCGCAGTCAAAGTGCGATGCCTTACCGCTTGGCTATAGCCCAATAGAAAAAATTAATGGGGCGACTGATGGGAATCGAACCCACGAATGTCGGAACCACAATCCGATGCGTTAACCACTTCGCCACAATCGCCAAAATCTATATATCAATAGCAGCAAATCTGCTAGGAAAAAAATGGCGGTCTGGACGGGACTCGAACCCGCGACCTCCTGCGTGACAGGCAGGCATTCTAACCAACTGAACTACCAGACCAAATTGCGGGGACAGGATTTGAACCTGCGACCTTCGGGTTATGAGCCCGACGAGCTACCGGACTGCTCCACCCCGCGACGATAAGAAAACCATATATGATGTTCATGCCCTTAGTTGCATGAACTGTATCAATCTCAGAAAGCTTATTCAAGCAGCGGCTCGATTGATACAACTCGCAGATTATTCATAGAAGCAACGCTCGTTGCTCCACCCCGCGACGATAAAAAAATAAATTTAATAATGGAGGAGGAAGAGGGATTCGAACCCCCGCGCGGTTTGACCCGCCTGTCGGTTTTCAAGACCGATCCCTTCAGCCAGACTTGGGTATTCCTCCGTTTTATAAAAACAATTTGGTAGCGGCGGAGGGGATCGAACCCCCGACCTTACGGGTATGAACCGTACGCTCTAGCCAGCTGAGCTACACCGCCAAAAAAATATATTCTTGTAAACTGCGACTGGTCGGGAAGACAGGATTCGAACCTGCGACCCCTTGGTCCCAAACCAAGTGCTCTACCAAGCTGAGCTACTTCCCGAAAAAAATATGGCGCGCCCGAAAGGAGTCGAACCCATAACCTTCTGATCCGTAGTCAGACGCTCTATCCAATTGAGCTACGGGCGCATAGTGAAAATTATTTTCGCTTTCGCGAAAAAATTATGGTGGAGGATGACGGGATCGAACCGCCGACCCTCTGCTTGTAAGGCAGATGCTCTCCCAGCTGAGCTAATCCTCCAAATTAATGAACTTCATTTTCGCTATCACGAAAAAATTTTGGTGACCCCTACGGGATTCGAACCCGTGTTACCGCCGTGAAAGGGCGGTGTCTTAACCGCTTGACCAAGGGGCCTAACTGTATATTTCAGCATAATAATAGCCCCCATGGGGCTTAGCCTGGCAACGTC
>NZ_JBCNAD010000016.1:0-1131 GCF_050477905.1 Neobacillus pocheonensis
GTTTTCAAGGATCAATTTCTTCATCGCTCAAAGGCGACTTTTACATATTAACAAAGTAAAAATACCTTGTCAACATATATTTTAATAATTGGTGGAGCTTAGCGGGATCGAACCGCTGACCTCCTGCGTGCAAAGCAGGCGCTCTCCCAGCTGAGCTAAGGCCCCAATATGAAGTAGATGGTCGGGAAGACAGGATTCGAACCTGCGACCCCTTGGTCCCAAACCAAGTGCTCTACCAAGCTGAGCTACTTCCCGAAAATAGTGGCGCGCCCGAAAGGAGTCGAACCCATAACCTTCTGATCCGTAGTCAGACGCTCTATCCAATTGAGCTACGGGCGCATTATATTGATAGTTATTTTGCTTTTGCAAAAAACTTTGGTGCCGAGGACCGGAATCGAACCGGTACGGTAGTCACCTACCGCAGGATTTTAAGTCCTGTGCGTCTGCCAGTTCCGCCACCCCGGCAATCTTGGAGCGGAAGACGGGATTCGAACCCGCGACCCCCACCTTGGCAAGGTGGTGTTCTACCACTGAACTACTTCCGCATATTAAAATTAAATGGTGCGGGTGAAGGGAGTCGAACCCCCACGCCTTGCGGCGCCAGATCCTAAGTCTGGTGCGTCTGCCAATTCCGCCACACCCGCATATTGAAAGTTATTTTGCTGACGCAAAAAACTTTGGTGAGCCATGAAGGACTCGAACCTTCGACCCTCTGATTAAAAGTCAGATGCTCTACCGACTGAGCTAATGGCTCAAACTAAGATGATTTCCTACAACTAAATTGTGATTATTCAGATGCTCAAAAGAACTCACGTTCTTTCTTGCAGATTGCCCGCAGAAGCTGATTCGAAGAAGTTCGCAATCTGCTCTACCGACTGAGCTAATGGCTCATCGTAAGATGATTTTAAAAAGTGGTGCCGGCTAGAGGACTTGAACCCCCAACCTACTGATTACAAGTCAGTTGCTCTACCAATTGAGCTAAACCGGCACATAATGAAAATTATTTTCGCTAGCGCGAAAAAATTATGGTGGAGGATGACGGGATCGAACCGCCGACCCTCTGCTTGTAAGGCAGATGCTCTCCCAGCTGAGCTAATCCTCCATATTTAATAGCCTGGCAACGTCCTACTC
>NZ_JBCNAD010000017.1:0-83955 GCF_050477905.1 Neobacillus pocheonensis
AAGTTGATTAGCTCATTTTGTTACGTTGGCTTCGTTTCATATAGAAACGAATATTATTGTTTGTTGACGTTTTTGTTTGTTTAGTTTTCAAAGAGCAAGTTCATCGCTCAAAAGCGACTTTATTAATATATCATTTCAAGTTGTTACTGTCAACAACTCTTTTGATTTATTTCATCGCCTCGCTGACGACTTTTCATATATTACAGGAGATTAATAGATTGGTCAATACTTTTTCTAAAAAAAATTCATCCTATTCCTGACTCACAATTCGAACAGCCTTTTCCTTTTAACAATAAATTTTAAAAAATCATATATAAGATGTAATATAGATATAACAATGACAGTATGAGGTGACAAGAATGGCTTGGAAAATTAATAGTACCGATAAAGAAAAAATAGACCGTTTTACGGTTATAAAGGATAAAGTTACTCTCCCAAACGGGGATGAAAAGACTTTTTCTTATTTAGATTTCGCTAAAGGCGTTTGCATTCTCCCTATTACAGAGAATAATGAAATCCTCTGTTTAAAACAATATCGCCACGCTTTGAAAAGCTGGGAATGGGAGCTGCCTGCTGGAATGATCGATAAAGACAGCGATTCTCCGCTGGAAACTGCAAAAAGAGAATTAGAAGAAGAAACAGGCTTTCAAGCAGAACATTGGCTGGATCTAGGCAGCTTCTACCCGTCTCCAGGTTCCACCAGCGAAGAGATTCATTTATTCGCTGCGGCAGGTTTAGTTTCGTCTGAACAAAAGCTGGAAAACAGCGAACAAATTGATCTACATAAATTGACCATGGACGAATTAAACACCTTGATTAAAGACGGTGAATTCAAGCATGGTGCGGGTCTGGCGGCAATCTTGCGCTATAAGCTTATTATTGCTTAAGTAAGGAAGCCATATATAGTAATAAAAAAGCCTAATCTTTTCTAAAAATACTTAGAAAGTTAGGCTTTTTATTTATGACTTTACTTGCTCTTGTCCAAACCAGTCATATTATTTACGACTGGATAAAGTTATTAAACTCGTCTTTTTCGATGGCGTAAGAACGTCGGAATATCCAAAGACTCTTCTTGCTTTTCTGAGTGTCGGCCATAATCACGAACGGGTTCTTCATGGTCGTTCAGTTTGCGATGTTTAGGTTGTTCCCTCTGAGATGGATGAAGCATTTCTTCCATTGATGGCTGGGAAGGCGTTTGTAATAAGGGATCTTCATTAAATCCAGTGGCTATCACCGTTACGATAATTTCATCCTTTAAGTTTTCATTAATGACTGATCCAAAAATCATATTTAATTCCTCATGAGAAGCAGCGGCAACAATTTCGGCTGCCTCCTGTACTTCATAAAGACTTAGATTGTGGCCGCCAGTGATGTTCATGATCACCCCATGAGCTCCATTGATTGAAGTTTCGAGTAATGGACTATTTAAAGCTTTTTGTGCAGCCTCAGCCGCACGATTTTTACCAGTAGCAATACCAATTCCCATTAATGCCGTTCCTTTATGGGACATAACTGTTTTCACGTCAGCAAAATCAAGGTTGATTAAACCAGGCACAGCAATTAAATCAGAAATCCCTTGAACCCCCTGACGAAGTACAGCGTCCGCTTCACGGAATGCATCAAGCATAGGCGTGCTTTGATCGACAATCTCCAGCAGGCGATCGTTAGGAATAATAATTAAGGTGTCTACCGCTTCCCTCATCGCGTTAATTCCACTTTCCGCATTTAATGCACGTTTACGGCCTTCAAATTTAAACGGACGAGTAACAACTCCAATAGTCAAAGCACCAAGTTTTCGGGCCATGTTAGCAATGGCCGGCGCTGCCCCTGTGCCTGTCCCACCGCCCATTCCGGCCGTAACGAAAACCATGTCAGCGCCTGCTAACACTTCTTCCATCTGCTTTTTGCTTTCTTCTATTGCTAGCTTTCCTATTTCTGGATTAGCCCCTGCTCCCAATCCCCTTGTTAAGGATGAACCAATTTGCATTTTAATTTCAGCTTTAGATTGATGAATCGCCTGTGCATCTGTATTAACAGCAATAAATTCAACACCTTCAACTCCGTCCTCGATCATTCGGTTCACAGCATTGTTTCCCCCGCCGCCAACACCGATTACTTTAATCGTGGCCAATTGGTCATAATTTGTTTCAAATTCCAACATGATATTCCCCCTCGTTATCCACTGATTTGATTCCATATTGATCAAGGCTGCCTGAAGTACTGCATTATTAGAATTTTCACTTTTTTATAGCTTGGTTTTTAGTCTAGGAAACTTTAATTTTATTGTCCAGTTAAGTTTTACCTATGAATGTAAAAATAGTAGAAAAAGCATACGTTTTATATTTGAGATAGCAGTACATTTTTATCATCCTAGATTGTTGCTCATCATCTTCTTGTATCTTTTATTAAAGTACGTTAACAGTCTTTTTACAAATTGGTAAATCTCTGTTAATTCGACAAATTTTTAAAAACTGCTTGTTATAATAGCTTTGTAGAAAAAAGCAGGAGGGGAATCATGGCGGAGATTTTACTATGTCTGGGTACATATCTAATAGTAGCCCTTGCTCTTGGCTGGCTGGTTACAATTGCTTTTGATCTTTATATCAAATAAATTACGTATGTTCTTCTGCCAAAAAACGCACCCATGCTGACTAAAAAACAAAAAAGACCTCTGCCCCAATACACATTGGATCGCAAAGGTCTTTTTTGCATATCGAAATTTAACTCGGTCTGGTGAGGATAGGCACAATTAATAGTTCGACCGTATTGCAGGGATGAGTTCATAAATAAACTCATAGATAATCCCACCCGCTATGACAATTGCTGGAAGGATAAGCAGGGCGAAAATAACATAAGCGAATATTCTTCTGCGTTGGGCTCTGTTCACCCAATTAGTGATCAGATTAAACCACATTGCTAAAAGAAGACCGCCTAATAGGAAAAGAAGCGAGAATAAAGTTATACCTAGTGGAGCTTGAGGTCCAAATAATTCGCTATTCGGATTTGATAAAAAGAAGGGAATCCCAAAAATACATAAATTCAGCCCTCCATAAATCAAACCTTTTCGTACCCACCCGTCGGGCAAGTATTGGTGAATAAACGTATAGATGATACTGTTTGCCAATGAAAAACCGAAACTGAGAAATACTAAGAAAAGTGTTCCTTCAAATGTAAATCCACTGGCCATGTCAGGAAATGCAATCGCAATAATTTTCATGATGATGCGTAATAATAGACCCGAAATAATTCCAGTAATAACGGCAGAAAAAAAGCCAATCCCCAGAATCTTTGCTATTCGCGCAAATCGAGTTGATGGTGAATCGATAACCGTTGAGTTGGCATTTGTCTCGCGTTCGATCATACACTCCCCCCTTTTGTTAAGTTCTACATCATATTATTGATATAAACCAAAAAGACCAAAGGGACGGTTCTCATGGCCTAAAAAAGCCACAAGCACCGTCCCCATGATCACTGGTCACCACGATTTCAATCAAAAGAACCCATTGTTTGCATTAATTCATTAGTTTGGGGAGATACATAAATCGTTCTGCTTGGAAAAGCGACTTCGACTCCCTCTTCCTCTAAAATCCCCATGATTTCTAAATTAATTTCATGTTTGATTTTAACGTGTTCTGCCCAAACGGTAGAATTCGTGAAAAAATAAATTAGAACATCGAGACTACTCTCGTTATAATGATCGAATGCGACCATAATTGTATCTGGATGGATTTCTTCATGAGTCATCAATAACTGTTCAATCCGGCTAACGACTCTTTTAATTTCTTCCTTCGTAGTTTGATAGTTAAGTCCTAAATGGAAAGTAATCCGTCGTTTCCCCATACGACTCCAATTGGTAATCGCTTCGTTTGCAAGTGTTGCATTGGGAACCGTAACGAGAGCTTGACTGAACGTACGAATTTTAGTGCTTCTGAAATTGATATCTTCTACGATTCCCTCAACACTAGGGGTTAAGATCCACTCACCAATGGAAAATGGTTTTTCTGTTACAATCACGATGCCACCAATGAGATTCCCTACCGCTTCTTTGGCCGCTAAAGCAAAAGCAAGTCCCCCTAAGCCAAGACCCGCTACCAACCCATTGACGTCATAATCAAATTCCTGACCAATAATACTAATACTGATGGCAATCAGGATGACACGGATGGCTCTTGAGAAAAACGGAATCAATATGGAATCGATCTTATTGTTTAATTTTTGATTCACACTTATTAAAATCCCCGAAGTAGGAGAGGACAAATTAAACAAGCCCCAAGTAATTAAAACAATCACCATCGAACGCAATAATTTTAAAAATATTGTATTATGTTGGTCGATAAAAGGGAAATAATCCATCGCCAGGTACAAACCAAAAATAATGAAAAACCATCCTAATGGACGTTCAAAGCTTAAACATATTTGAGTAAAAAAATCAGTTGGTGTTTTTCTAGTCAATTTTAAAATCAACTGAAACACATACTTGGTAAATATGTTTCTAAATAGAATAAATAAAAGTAAAATCCCTATAGAAATCCCCAAATCCTTTAACATATCATAGTCGATCCCCGACGCCCCAAAAGCCAATACAAATGAATCAAAACTCATTTCTAACTTACCTTCCCTCTTTTTTTAGCAATCAAAATGGATAGAAAAAAGACACCTGCTCTTCAAACCATTCCATCGTAATATCATAACTTTTTTAACAGGATATTTGAATGCAACAAAAGTCTTATCATACAAATACAAACAACAGGGACGGTTCTCAAGGCATTTCTGCCATGAACCGTCCCTCTGGTTACGCTGATTCCTCTGTCCAAAACGAACCGTCGCCCTGGTCTTCGTCAACGGCGGTTGTGGCTTGATGGATAAACATCTCTAATTCATTTTGATAATTTTCTAATTGGTCATTGCTCCAATTTAGTTCATTCGCCATTAATTCTGCAACTTTGAACTTCCAAAGATGGACCCACTCCATGTTAAACAGCAATGCACCGGTTCTTCGAATAAAAAAGTCACTAGGTGTTACGGTCATTTCTTCATGGATGGCATACATGACTTGAGCGTAGACATCCAATGGCAAACCGGAGGTTAAGGCAGACTCATTATATTTATCTACTAACGCGAATAAGCTATCAACATTAGACCCGTATAGCTTAACTAGTTTTTGAGATTGTTCATTCGTAAGTCCTAATTTTACTCCTGCTTTTGTTTTATCTACTATAAAATTAGGCAAATTTTTCGAACCGCCAACATCTCCGCCAGAAATGGGCAAATATTTGGTTTGGCAGTTTCCAAAATCGCCAACGCCCTCTTGAATGAACTTTTGGTTTAATAAATCTACGACCATTTCAGCCATTTTTCGATAGCCCGTTAATTTCCCGCCAGCGATCGTGATTAAGCCAGACTCGGATTCCCATATTTCATCCTTACGTGAAATTTCTGATGCGGATTTCCCGGATTCATGGATAAGTGGTCTTACCCCCGACCAGCTGGATTCAATATCCTTTTCCGTTATCCCTACCCCTGGAAACATAAAGTTAATCGCCTTGATTACATACTCTTTATCCGCCTTCGTTAAGCGTGGATTGACCATATCCTCGTTGTACACGGTATCAGTCGTGCCAACATAGGTTTTGCCATCTCTTGGAATAGCAAAGACCATTCGCTTATCAGGAGTATCAAAGTAAATCGCTTGTTTAAGTGGGAAAACACTTTGGTCAAAAACAAGGTGAATTCCTTTTGTTAATTGCAAATGCTTTCCTTTTTTCGATTGATCCATCTCCCGAACCGAATCGACCCAAGGACCCGCAGCATTGACTATCTTTTTCGCGAATATTTTATAGGCTTTGTTGGTCAACCGATCCACCACTTCTGCCCCTACAACTTTACCATTTTCATACAGTAACTTTTCCACCTTTGCGTAGTTTACGGCCAGCGCCCCTTTTGAGACTGCTTGTTTGATGACTTCGATTGTCAATCTTGCGTCATCGGTACGGTATTCCACATAATAGCCGCCGCCTTTTAATCCTTCTTTTCTTAACAGCGGTTCACGCTTCTGCGTTTCAGATGCACTAAGCATACTGCGTCGTTCACCTTTTTTAACATCTGCTAAAAAGTCATATACTTTTAAGCCAATGGAAGTGGAGAACCTACCGAACGTTCCACCCTCTTGGATGGGTAACAGCATCCACTCAGGCGTCGTGACGTGCGGGCCATTTTCATAGACAATCGCACGTTCTTTCCCCACTTCCGCCACCATTTTAACTTCGAATTGTTTTAAATAGCGCAAGCCGCCGTGAACGAGTTTCGTTGAACGACTAGAGGTACCTGCTGCGAAGTCCTGCATTTCGACAAGGCCTACTTTCATCCCTCGTGTTGTGGCATCAAGGGCAATGCCGCTGCCAGTAATTCCTCCGCCTATGATTAAAATATCAAGGTTTTCATCAGACATTGTTGAAAGTTGTTCTAATCTTTTTTTACTAGAAAAAGTCGCCATTTCAATCGCTCCTATTTTAAAATTTTTTCCATATAAACAAAAACAAAAAGAGACCAAAACAAACCTATACAAGTGTATTCTTGTATACGTTGTGTGGTCTCTCCTAATCTCCAACCAATATATTAACTTAATAAAAACATACCATATTCTTACTGATAATGCAAAATGATTATTTGAATACCATGGCCGCTTTTACTGCCTTCTGCCAGCCTTCATAAAGGGCATTTCGTTGGTTTTCATCCATTTCAGCTTCAAAGGTTTGATCAATTTGCCATTGTGTTGCAATCTCCTCTTTGCTGCTCCAGTAGCCGACTGCCAGTCCAGCCAAATACGCTGCACCTAACGCTGTGGTCTCGTTCACAACGGGCCTCTCCACCGGCACATTCAAGAGATCGCTTTGGAATTGGGTTAAGAAATTATTCTTCACCGCTCCTCCATCTACCCTCAGCGCTTTTAGGGAAATGCCGGAATCCTTTTCCATCGCCGCTAACACATCTTTTGTCTGATAGGCCAATGATTCCAATGTGGCCCGAATGAAATGTTCTTTGGACGTCCCTCTCGTTAAGCCAAAGACAGCTCCCCTTACATCGCTATCCCAATAGGGTGTGCCTAATCCAACGAAGGCCGGGACAACATAAACTCCTTCTGTTGATTGGACCTTGCTCGCATAACTTTCTGTATCTGCTGCATCTTTAATCATCCGCATTCCGTCTCGCAGCCATTGAATCGCTGAGCCTGCGACAAAAATACTGCCCTCTAAAGCATAAGTGACTTTACCATCCAACCCCCAGGCGATGGTTGTCAGCAGGCCTTGATTAGACTTAATGCCGCTTTCACCCGTATTCATCAGCATAAAACAGCCGGTCCCGTACGTATTTTTTGCCATTCCTTCTTCAAAACACGCCTGGCCGAATAGGGCTGCCTGCTGATCACCAGCTGCCCCGGCAAGAGGAACTTCTTTTCCAAAAAAGTGATAGTCGACTGTATAGCCATAAATTTCTGAGGACGGCTTTACTTCTGGAAGCATCGATTCCGGAATGCCCAAAGCTTCCAGGATTTCCTTATCCCATTTCAATTCATGAATGTTGTAAAGCAATGTACGTGAAGCATTCGAATAGTCGGTCACATGTGCTTTCCCGCCAGATAATTTCCAAATGAGCCAGGTGTCAATCGTTCCGAATAAAAGTTCTCCTCTTTCTGCTTTTTCCCGAGCACCTTCGACATGATCAAGGATCCATTTTACTTTCGTTCCGGAAAAATAGGCATCGATCAGCAAGCCGGTTTTTTGACGGATTGTTTCTTCAAGTCCGGCTTGTTTCAGTTCCTCACAAATGGAGACTGTTTGTCTTGATTGCCAAACAATGGCATGGTAAACGGGCTTTCCTGTTTGTTTATCCCAAACGACCGTTGTTTCGCGCTGGTTGGCAATCCCGATTCCCTCAATTTGCTCCGCGCGAATGCCTGATTCTGATAAACAAGAAGCAATCACCGATAAGATACTTCCCCAAATTTCATTGGCATCGTGCTCGACCCAGCCTGGTTTAGGAAAATACTGCGTGAATTCCTTTTGGGATGAATACACCACTTCGCCTTTTTTATTAAAAATAATCGCTCGTGAACTCGTTGTTCCTTGATCAAGTGATAAAATATATTTTTCCATGCGAATTCCCCCAAACTATTTTTATGAATAGTGATCCCAAAGTTCCACTTTAGAAGTCGTCACAGCAATGGCCCCTGCTTCAATCGCCTCGTTGACATCATTTACCGTTCGGATCAATCCACCTGCGAACACAGGGATACCTGTAGTCTCTTTGATTTCTCGAATCATACTCGGGATGATCCCTGGCAATACCTCGATAAAGTCTGGCTGTACTTTCTTGATGACTTCACACGTTTTTTCCACTGCATTGGAGTCAAGTAAGAATAATCGTTGAATTGCATAGATACCTTTTTGTTTGGCTTTCGCGATGACAGCGGCTCGTGTAGAAATTAATCCAGCCGGTTTTACTAGTTGGCATAAAAATTCAGCTGCATGTTCGTCATTCTTTAACCCTTGGATTAAGTCAACATGAATAAACAGCTTTTTGTTCACCCGATTTGCCGCTTTGACGAAACTCGGGATTTGGGCAATCTGACTATCCAGCACAACCCCAAATTCGTACGTACTCTCCAAAAACCGGTCAAGCCCTTTGCCATTTTTTATCGATGGCAGTATCGTTTGATGTTGGAAGGTCATAAAATACCTCTTTTCTTACTATCTTAACTCTTTTTTCTCTGAAAAAGCAGATACTTCTATTAATATATGGTCCATTTGTTTCCTCTATTAATATTTTGATGGACGTTTTCCTACTCAAATAAAAGTATTGTCTATTTTTCCTGGGGTATTGTCTATTTTGTCGGGGTTATTGTCTATTTTTTTGGTAGTTTTGTCTATTTTTGATGAGACTTTGTCTATTTTTTTAATCGCTTTGTCCATTTAGACAATAAATGGAAAATCCAAACTCCTAAAAACTGGATCCCAATCACAGAAACAAACAACAAACCAAGAGAATATCCCTTGGTTTGTTGAAAAAGGCATCTAAGCAGCAACCCCCGCACTACCTTTTTTAGAAAATCTCCGCTTAATAGATTTCATAATATGATAAGTAGTTGGAACAATCACCAATGTTAATAGAGTAGAAGTCAATAACCCCGAAATAACAACAATCGCCAACGACCGTGAAATTAATCCACCTTCACTAGATAATGCTAATGGCAATAGCGCACCAATTGTCGCGAGAGCAGTCATCAGAATCGGACGCAGTCTCGTCTTACCTGCTTCAAGCAAGGCTGCTTTAACCTCCATGCCCTTCTTCTCATTCTGCTTTACTCGCTCCATCAACACAATCGCATTCGTAACCACAATTCCGATCAACATCAAGAACCCAACCAAAGCCGGCATTCCAAGCGCTTGATGAGTAACATATAAACCTAGCAATCCACCAGAAAACAAGAATGGTAAGGAAGATAGAATCGCCAGCGGCATTAACATATTCCCAAACGCCACCAACATTACGATAAATACAAGCACAACAGCAACGGCCATCGCAATCGTCATATTCGTAAACCCTTCATTCATCGCTTGCGCCTGACCTTCTGAATGATAGTTGACCCCTTTCGGCAGATCTAACGTTTTAAGTCGTTTATCGACCTCTACCTGCACACCGGAGGAATTATCGGTCGTGATCCTTCCAGTAACCTCCACATATGGCTGTTGATTTAAGCGGTACAAAGCGGAAGGACTAGGTACTTTTTCAAGTGTAGCCACTTCAGAAAGGGCTACTTGCTGTCCCATAGGATTGGTCATTTTTTGACTCATAATACCATCAATTGAGCTCGCACCTGTGCCCGCCAATGACAATTGAACACTCGTGGTTTTACCCCCAACTTGCATGTCGCCTACACGATCACCCGCAATCAGCTCTCTTACGTAGCCTGCAACCATGATCGGGCTTAGCCCTTTATCAGCCGCTTTTTGGTCGTCAATTTCCAATTGAAGCTGTTCCTTCACGCCAGAGAGGTTGGATTCCACGTTTTCCAAACCGGCAATATTCTTAATTTTATCCGTGATCATTTTGCCAGCGGTCTCTAAATCTTTGGCATTTCCACCCTCGACAATTAACGCTAATCCGCTTGTTCCGGCAATCCCCACTGGAGTAAGTGCCACTTGCATGTCATCATCCAGTTTTTCAGCCTTTGCTCTAACCCTCTTTTCAAAATTAACCGTTTGTTCCTTTGTGACATCGTCTTTTAAATCAATCGAAAAACGAATATGTTCGCCATTTACAATCGTTTGCAAATGCTTAATATCTTTTTCGCTTTTTAAAATATCTTCGACCTTAACAGCAATACCGTTCGCTTTATCTAGTGAAGTTCCATCCGGCAGATCTCCTGTTAACCGATAGGAAAGTGCTTTTTCCTGAGGTAAAAAGTTCTTCGGTATCATCGGAACCAATGCCAGAGACCCAGCAAACATCACCACTGCCACCACAATCGTAACGGCCCGCTTATTTAACACCCATGTCAACACATGCTTATAAGCTTTTTCAAAAAATGATTCCTTTACCTCTTTATGTTTAATCTTCAGTAAAAATAATTTCGCCAATAATGGTACGACCGTTAACGAAACAATCAAGGAAAACGCGAGCGCCACGATGACTGTGATGCCAAACGGTGCAAAGAATCGGCCAATAATCCCTGGCACGAAGGAAAGCGGCCCGAAAACGGCAATGGTTGTCAGAGTCGAAGATGTAATCGCTCCGCCCACTTCTTTGGCTGCCGTCAGAACCATCCGTTCATCACGCTTTGTACTGGATAACGTTCGACGGTAAACATTTTCAATAACCACAATCGAATCATCAATAACCCGCCCGACAGCAACCGCAATTCCAGCAAGGGTCATCATGTTTAAGCTGTAGTCAAAATATTTCAACGTAATCATCGACGCCAAGATCGATAATGGAATCGATAGCACGGCGACAATGGTTGCTCTGATGTTTCGCAGGAATAAGAACGTGACAATAACAGCAAACAAGGTGCCAAGCAATACTTCCCGCAGCATCCCATCGACAGATGTTTTTACCTCTTTGGATGTATCATATAATTTTGTTAATTTATACCCAGCTGGTAGATCTAATTCATCCAGCTTTTCCTTTGCCTGATTCACCACTTCGACCGTATTGGAGCCTGGCTGTGCCTTCATTTCGACCAATACAGCCGGCTTTTCATTTAATCTTGTGTAGACCGTTTCCTTTTTATTGCTGTATGAAACGGTAGCAATATCCTTCATGTTCACCTTTTGGATGCCAGTAGGCCCTTGCGCCAAAATTTGAATATCCTGTACATCCTTAACAGAACCCAGCTTGAAAGCAGCCTGAACATTTAAAGTTTTATCGTCGACATTGACTTGCCCGGCAGGAAAGGAAAAATGATGAGCTAAAAATGTTTGTTTAACCGTTTCATAAGAAATCCCGTGGCTCTTCATCTTTTCAGGATCAAGCTTTACCGCGACTTCCTTTTCGGTTTCACCTGAAATATCAATCGCCCCTGCTCCATCAATTCCTGTTAAGGCCGGTTTGATTCGATCATTGATATATTGTGTCAGGTCGGATTGACTGGCTGTTTCTGACGAAAGGGCAAACTGAAATACCGGTGCGGCAGAAGGACCGTCCTTAAGGATTTCAGGTTTTTCTGCCCCATCTGGAAGCTTCATTGATGCTACCGCCGTCGTGACATCTTTTTCCGCTTCATCCATGTCCTTGCTCATCTCAAATTCGAGAATCCCCACGACGACATTGCTGTGCGCTTCAATATATAAATTATCTAGCTTCTTGATCCCCGATAATGTTGTTTCCAATGGCTTCCCTATATCCTCCAACCCTTGTTCTGGAGTTGCACCGATATACGGAACCTGAACGACAATATATGGAATGTCAACATTCGGCATCGATTCCATCTTCATTGTTTTAACAGAATAGATTCCACCCGCAATCACCATTAACATGGCGATAAAAATAACCCCTGCATTCTTTAAAGAAAATTTAATCCACGATTGCATTTCTCTTCTCCCCCTTTGTTAATTGAACCGCACTTTTTCAGTTTAACTACTTTCTCAACCTACTAAACTCGCTATCTGGTTCTTTTTACCTTTTTTATTATAGGTTTTCCAACCTGCCATCAACCTCGGGCGGTTGCTGTAAAATCGTCTGCGACCTGAGACCTAGAACGCATCAGACGATTATTTTTTTAGAACAACAAAAAAGCAGAGATGCTATGTTCTCTGCTTGGGTGGATACTGTAGAGAAACGCCGCTGGGACGTTTCTCATGGTTTAAAATGAGGTTAATTCATGCCACAAGAACAGTTCACATGGGCTTTGTCCCCCTACTTGCGTGATGACTGCACGGTTCAATTATGTTATTATCGTTATAACAAAAATATTTGTACTAACGGTTATAATTTACCACGAAATTGTCTATGAATAGTAAGGAGGAAAGTTAATGACTCTAGCGGTGGTGAAAGACGTGGAACGAAAAGTAACAAAGATAGGAAATAGCTTAGGAGTTACGTTACCGCAGGAAGTGTTAGAACACTTGGGTATCGGACAAGGTGATGAAGTTCGTTTCGATTTATCTGATGGTTATGTCACTATCAAGAAAAAATCAAACATAAAGTTGCCTAGAGGTATTGATGAAGAATTCTTGGAGCAAATGAACGATATGATTAACGAATACGACCAAACTTTCAAAGGTTTGAAGGATAGGTAACCATGGGCGAAGTTAAATATTTGACCGAGCAACAGGTAATATTCCTAAATATGCATCAAATACGATTATACTCACCGAAAGAGCAGCTTGGTGTAAAAGATGAAACGCTGTTAAATAGTGCGGTCAACCGACCGAAGCAAAGTGCATTTGGGGAAGAGGCCTATCCAACCATTTATGAAAAGGCTGCAGCCTTATTTGAAAGTTTATTAAAAAATCATTGTTTCCATAACGCCAATAAACGAACAGCCTTTGCCAGCTTGTATATGTTTCTACGGCAAAATAAATATCGATTAATCGTCCATCCTAAAAGGGCAGAGGACTTCTGTGTTCAAATAGTAGATCCAGGAAAGCCATCCGTATCCTTTTCGGAAATTGTTGTTTGGATAAAAGATCATATAGAAATTGATTTTTAAGGACAAACTAACAGTTTGTCCTTTTACTTATTTTAAGAACGCCACAGGGACGATTCAACCGTCCCCATGGTCTTCAGTTAAAAGCAAATCCACAGGAGCAGCGATTTTTCCCAAATAACAGGTGATAAGATGCTGGGAATTCCTGATTGACTCGTTGAACTTCATGAGCAAATTCCTTATCATCCTTTGGTACTTTAGCAAGTGCGTTCGCTTTGGCTTGAGAGTCAATATGGGCTCCGGGTGGGACGAATCGATTCGGCGGAATTCGGACGCTATTTGTTACCACGGCATTATTAGAAATAAATGCGCCCTTCCCGACAATTGCATTGTAAACAATCGCACTAAATCCCACAAATACATCGTCTCCAATAGAACAAGGACCATGGATAAGCGCACGATGAGCAATCGTCACACCATTTCCAATAAAAATCGAAAACTTATTTTTTCCATCCGAAATCCACTTATTCAATAATCCATGTAAGATGACTCCGTCCTGAAGATTTGTATTAGAACCAATATAAAATGGTGTTCCTTCATCTGCACGTATACTGACATTAGGCGCTACAAAAACATTATTTCGAATCGTAGCACCACCTATGACACTGGAAAATTGACTAATAAATGCAGTTTTATCAATTTGAGGTTCTTGTGGTACGGGATTAAATGAAGTAATAGGGCTGGGACTGATATAAGGTTCAAAACAGCAAGGTGAATGGTTAAATGAAGATGGGTCTGATCCTTTTATTTGTTCCATGTAATCCTCTCCTTACAAGCAAATGTCTAGAATCATGCTATGCAAAAAAGGAACCATAGGGACGGTTCTCATGGTTCAATATGAGGTAAATTTATGCCACAAGAGCCGTCACCTTGGTCTTAGCGGGCATAAAAGGAACAAAAAAAACAAACCCACACTATTTACAGCGAGGGTTTGTTCCATAGGATTATTTACTTTGAATCGTAGAAATATATTTTTTGACTACTTCATAAACGTATTCTTGATTGGCCGCTGCTGTATTCGGGTTGTATGCGCCGCCATTGGTTTTATTATTTGATAATATTCGGATACCTAAGAATGGAACTTTATAAGCATCTGCAATTTGTGCGGCTGCTGCACCTTCCATTTCTTCTACAGATGTTCCATACTTCTCATGGAACCATTTAATCCGGTCCACTTCATTATTCCAAACGTCTGCTGAACCAATCGTACCCTCGACAACTTTGCCCTTCGTATATTTATCTTTTACAGCATTAGCAGCTGCAAGTAAATCCTTGTCGCCTTCATAGTAACGGACTTTTTCAGCATTCGGGTCTGACCCACTTCCTTCAGAAGCCATTAAGTCCATTGGGATCCATTGAGATGGGTCCATTCCCTCTTTTACATTCTTAGTTTCAGTTTTTAAGGATCCAATGTTAGTCGTTCTTTTTCCTAACACAATATCAAAAACGTTCAAGCTTGGATCATGTCCGCCTGAAGTACCTTGGTTGATGATAGCAATAGGATTATATTTTTCAATTGCCACGGCTGTTGCAGCAGCAGTATTCTCCATTCCCTTACCTGTTTTAACGACGATAACAGGATAATTGTTCAGCTTACCTTTATAAAAAACAAACGTTCCTGATTTCTCTACCTTCACTTTTTCTAACTTTTGCGCAAAATTTTCAGCTTCAATCGGCATTGGACCCTGAATCAGGATTGGCCGCCCAGCACCCTCTACCACTGTTTCTTTTTTTCCATTAAATCCGGAAAATACAGCTAGCAACAGCACAGCAATCGCAGCAAATAAAGTGGATTTTTTAAACATGATGTTATTCATTGATTAGCTCCCCTTTTTGTTTGATACACTCGAAAATTGGACCCAATAAAAAAAGTCTAGAAAAAGTAGATGGATTCCTACATTCTAGACCTACGAAAGTCAAAGTATGGATAACAAAGCTCAGGCTAAATAATCATAATGGCCGGGCTGCCAATACTTTAACTCGTAGTCTAGTTCTTTCATTGGGAACCAGGTAGAGACGCTCAGACCATATTACCGAGCATATACGAGTAATGATATTTAAGATTAGTACATTGATAATATAACAAACTCACAATAGATAAATCAACCAAAAATCGAACATTAATTAAAAAGTAATATATAATGTTCGTGTTTTGTAATTTCATTGGTTTAAAAATAGGTTTAAATACCTAATTTTATTCGAAAAACAGGAAGATAGGAAGTTCCTTCAACGAGCCTATTTTGAAGGGAATCGCATCTACTTAGAGTTCATTCTGAAATATTTTTTCTTCCTTCCGAATATAAATGTAAAAATGAGAGGGGGGAAAAAATGGACAACCAGGGTTTCTTTCATTTCGCGTTATACAAGTTAATTTCCATTTCGATAGAGATAGTATTACTATACATTCTTGTTTTACTATGTGAGTGGTTTTCGGAAAAAATGGGGTACAACATATTCGAAAGATCATGGATAATTACCATTGTCTCGCTGCCATTATTAACCTTAATACTATGGACAATCTTAATAAATAGATTTAAATGGTTTTAATGAACAATGTCTTGTTCATGACCTTACCTTTTTAGAATTAGAGCGATGCTTCAACTTTAGCCTCGAAATTCCTATCTTAATGTTCAACAAACACCTCTACAGATTCCCTCTCGGACCGAACGCCTCTATCTTTGTCAGAAAAACTAAAGGCAGCTGTTCCTCAATGCGGTTTTCACAAATCGTTCATAAACCCCGACTTTTTCGTGACTTATGTCACATAGAAGCGATAAAAAATCAATTAAGATTACATTAAGCTATTTCAAAGGGGGAAAATAAAATGTTCGTTGCTTGGGTGATTACAATCAGTTTATTTTTAATTTGCAGTTATGCAACAATTGTTATCATTAATGGACTTAAAGATAAGGAACAAGCTGAATTAGCTGAATTAGATGTCCAACTTCAAAAGATAACCTTAAACAATCCAGAACTAATGAAACAAGTCATATAATTTAATATTGCGCAATGAAAAACAGCTTCCATTTCGAAGCTGTTTTTATTTTACTTTTTAGTTGATAAATAGAATCCCATTGTTAGACTCTATAATGCACTAACGCTAGGCAAGTGGACAATCACAAGCCTTTTTTCAAAATAAAATGGAATAAGGACGGTGATTGAAATGGCATGCTCTATCAATATTGGTCAATTTAAGGTTCAGACTCTCACTAGAAATGCAAACATTAATTTTGGCGCAACCACCCAAAACAGCCATACCGCCAATAGTATCGCAATCGGCGGTAATTATAATTTTGGCGATGGCTGCTTAAACTCATTCACCAGTATAAATAATGGTAAAATGACAGTACCAAATCAGAACACGGCCCAAGATTCCTAAGTATAGAAGTATGTTTTTTGCCCGTAAAAAAAAGTTGCCCATTGATAGATAGGCAGCTTTATTTTTCTGCAATATAGAAAATCACTCTCTCTAAAACATCCAACTGATCTGTAACAATAAAAGCAGGGAGAAGCATCATCGCAAAAAATACAACAAGATTAGAACCAATCCCTACCTTAATAAAACTACTGAAAAACTTCATGAGTATCCCTTCTTAGACTTAGTAATATTACATACTATGCTAATATATTGAAAGGGATTGGATTAGTTGCTCAAAAATAGTCATAGGGACGGTTCTTGTGGCTGGAAGTATCTTCATTTGTACCAAGAGAACCCTCCCCCTTGATCATAATGGTCCCCTCATATAATTCTTCATTTAAAACCTTAAAACATAGGCATCTCCCCACGTGAATACAATGTATTAAAACTTTTTCCAAGGGGGATCAAATGCCAAATCGCATAAATCAACCATTAACACCGCAACAAATGATTGGCATGATAAAAAATGGGCTTGAAAAATCGGTCACTCCTAAGAAGATTACTATTGTCGGTGCAGGGATTGCAGGACTTGTGGCGGGCTCCCTATTGAAAGAGGCAGGACACAGCGTCACCATTCTGGAAGCAAACAACAGGGGTGGAGGCCGGATCTATACCATAAGCAGCCCGTTTAGCAATGGGCTTTATTTAAATGCAGGACCCATGCGTATTCCTGATACCCATTTGTTGACGTTAGAATATGTAAAAAAATTTGGGTTGCCGCTAAACATTTTTATTAATAAAACTGCAACGGATCTTCTTTATGTAAATGGGGTCAAAACCCGTCTCAACCTATTTGAACAAAATCCAAGTATACTAAACTTTCCTATCCTCCCAAATGAAAGGGGAAAAAGCGCAGAAGAACTGTTCAATTTAGCCATTCAGCCTATTACCGATTTTATTAATAAGGACCCAAAACGAAATTGGCCCCTGATCGAAAAAGAATTTAAAAACTTCTCACTGGGGACATTCTTAAATTCTTACCACTACCAATACGGAACGACTTTTTCAGATGGTGCCATCGATATGATCGATGTTCTTCTCGACTATGAAGCCTATATGGGGATGTCCTTTCTTGAAGTATTACGAGAATCCGCGAGTTTCAGCACCAAACGTTTCTATGAAATAACCGGCGGGATGGACTTACTGCCGAAAGCGTTTCTCCCGCAATTACATGAAAATATTAGGTACAATCAAAGATTGACAAAAATAGAGCAACAGCTGAACGGTGTCACCATCCATGCCAATGATCCACGCACCTTACAAAACTCCAGCATTACCAGCGATCTTGCCATCATAACCATCCCCTTTTCCGTATTAAGATTTGTGACCATTGAGCCTTTCTATTCTTTTTCCTATTACAAACGCAGAGCCATTCGTGAAATCAACTATATGGCGGCCACTAAGGTTGGAATTGAATTTAAAAGCAGGTTTTGGGAAAGGTATGGTCAATTCGGCGGTAAATCGATAACCGATCTGCCGATTCGCTTCACCTATTATCCAAGTCAGGGGATTGGAACTAAAGGTCCTGCTGTTTTACTGGCTAGTTATACATGGGCGGATGAAGCCATGACATGGAATGGGTTGTCGGACGAAGATCGCATTCAATATGCGTTAATGGACTTGGCCAAAATTTTTGGTGATCAAGTCTATTCAGAGTTTGTAATAGGAACTTCTTATAGTTGGGTCGATAATCCCTATTCGACTGGAGCGGTTGTGGCCTTTGATCCGGGGCAGGAAAATGAGCTGTTTCCCTATATTACTCTACCCGAAGGAAGAGTGCACTTTGCAGGCGAACATACCACACTCACCCACGGCTGGATGCAAGGAGCGATTGAATCTGGAATAAGAGTGGCAAATGAAGTGAATCTGCTTTAAAAAATGCCACAGGGACGGCTCTCTTGGTCTAAATGATGATCATTTAAACCGCAAGAACCGTCCCCATGGTCTTTATTTGGTAACGATGGAGAACCTTTTTTCCCCCACCCACTTTTCTCCTTTGTAATCGATTTTAATGGTGGCAATATAGTCGCCTTCCATTTCGATATTCGCTTTTCCAGCATACACACCATTTCCAGTTTCTTGCATCTCCATAGAAAGATCTTCATGACTCATTCCTTGCATTTTCAAGTCCGCGCTCACCTTTGCATCTTTTACAGGTCTTCCCTCACGATCAAGGATTTTAAATTGAATGGGAGTAGATTGACCAGGTGTAAATGATTTTGGAGCAGAGAGAGTGATCTGAAAGTTATTGGAACTGCAGCCGGAGACCAATATGATTACTAAACTGAGAACTATAATAATAAATTTGTTCATTTCCCCCAGCCTTTCCGCCCCCCGCGGTACCGATGATATAAAACAACCCAACAGCTTTGCACTAACAAGTATATAGGAAACGAATAATACAGCATATATCCAAATCTGTAATGAAAAACACCAAAATAGGTAGCAAGCCCTTCAAGTCCAAGGCTAATCAACGACCAAATGAGAATATATAATGGAATAGAACCAGGTTTGAGGCGATCATAAAAGTAAAAAAATAAATAGCTTAAAGGACCATACGAAATGTATGAGAGAAAATCAATAAATTGATAGGAAGAATTGTCGTTTACATCATAAAAACTAACTGGCTCCACACTTAGGGAATGATCGAAAAAGAATCCGCTAAAGACACCACAAGTAAAAAATACAATAGTCATTTTTCTAGGAAACCGTTTTGGCAGCAAAGACATTGTAATGATTCCCGTGCATAATCCAACCACAATAAACCATTCATTTGAGTTGAAATGGTTGTCGTAAACAATCATACTTTCTTCACTTCTTTCCGGTCCACATTGGTAATCACCCACGCCATAATCCTTGAAAAAACAGCATAACTGCTAAACATTAAAATGTTATACATACCATTCCAATGATCAAATGAAATAACGTCTAACCCAACTAATAACTTCCCTAGCAAATTAAAGCTCAAAATTATGGCGATGACGATAACCCATTTTAGAAATTTCCAAGAATATAAAAGAATGTTGGAAGTTAAAACAAACACCAGCGGAATCATAATTAATCGCATGACCAAATCTGCTATCGATTTCTCTACAGATTCATTCACAACAATCCATTTAAGATTTACATGTAACACCGTAAAAACGCTGAGGTCGAAAATGGTATTGACAAAATAAAGAAATAACATCTCAAGTTCAGATAATTTTTTAGGAATAAGTGATAGGATAATGATTACCAACCAAGTTATGAGGACGCAAATCGCAATTGACACTAATAAACCTCCTGAAGACCCAATCTATCTTCCACATAGTCATAGGTATTTTCTCCCTTTTCAGGAGCAAAAATTCACTAACACCACTGGGACGGTTTTTAAAGGGGGCAATCGCGAGTTTTGAACTCTAAAAAAGGCACAACTAGTGGTTTTTAGCTAGTTGTACCTTGGTTTCATAAGGGAAAAATTAAGCCCGAAAGATCCGTCCCCTTGTTCTTCAATGGTCTTCTATTCTTTATAGCTTACATAGTCCAAAATTCCATCAGCTACATTGTTAAGCAATTTTTTCAGGTAGACGGTGTCAGAAAGATTCTTATCTTCCACAGGGTTTGTCATGAAACCCATTTCCACAAGCGTACATGGAACCTTGGACCAGTTAAAGCCTGTCATATCTCCCCTGTAAGAAATCCCGTTGACTTTTAAGGCTGGATTTTTATTCGTTTCATCGATTATGAGTTGGGATGCTTTTAAACTATCCTCGAAAATAGTTTTCGTGTAAGGGCTGTTTTTCGCTGGAGTGAGAACGGACAACCCTCGGACGTTTCTATCGGTTGATCCGTCAGCATGAATCCGGATAAATAAATCGGCGTGATTTTGATTGGCAATTTCCGCTCTCTCCCGATTACTTAAATTCACCGTGTGTGTAGTCCTTGTGTAAATAACCTTAATCCCCTTGCTTTCTAGTAGCTCTCCCAAAATGAGGGATGCCTCCAACGTTAATTTGTATTCCGGTTTCCCTGTTGCGACACCTGAAGTTCCGCCCGTTACCTTAATTTTCGTTTCCGACCCACCCGGACCGACAGGCTCCTTCCCCAAGTTAGCCTGCTCTTGGTGACCAGGGTCAATCACAACCAAAAAGCTGTTTGGGACCACCTTTTTTGGTTCTAGACCAGGCGTACCAGTAGTATCAGGCATCTCTTTTGCTTCCACCTGCTCTACTTCTTTTCCTGTAGTAACTGAGATTTTTGCAGGGACTCCACTTTCTGCGCTTTTTTCAACACTCGCTTCCGATTCTTTTGGCTGTTCTGCATGTTCCCCAACAACACTTTTCTTCGCTCCTGATTGATGAAAAAATAGATACAAAGGGATTAGTGCAAGCAGGATAAATAATGCTACTCCTATTTTTGCTTTATTAGATGCCACTTAAAGTACCTCTCCTATAAAAAACAGATTTCGACGTATCACTTTGTTTTTCCCTATTAATCAAACGATTGATTAAACTCGCAAAAGTCCCAGAAAAATCAACCTTTATCCCTTAAAATGCATAAAAAAGATGTTGAAAAGTGTAAGAAATTTCGTATATAAATAGACTCCAAACGGTAAGTTCCACTAATCGACTTCCTTCGACTAATTACCCTATATGCTATACTAATTAATCGTTTGATTAAATCAGCTAATACTGCTGACCTATAAGTATTCTTCATGCCTATCATGGAAAATGATTGTAGAAAGCCGCCAAAGAGATAGTGACCGGCCGCTCTATTTTTTCTCTGTCACGGGCACTCTGAACCTCTCACCAATGCTGTCCGAATAGCCCAATGATTTTTATACAGCAACAAAGTTTACGAAAAGAGCCTAATCAAAAGAAAGGATTGCAAACAACTTAACCAAGCTCACCCACAATTTTTGTCCCATGAACTTCTCTAATATTTAACACAGTTGCGATACTATTTAGGTTCCTGTCAGTAATCCCCCCGCCCGGCAGAATAATGATTCGGCCAGCCGCAAAATCCACGAATTCCTTCAATCTGCTAAGGTTATCCTCAATTGATTTAGAACTTGGTCCTCCATGTGTTAAAATCCGATCAACACGATGTTTTGCCAGCCAATCAATCGCTTCAAACTGATGTTCATGTTGTATCTGATCAAACGCCATGTGAAAGGTTACATCTAGACCTTTGGCAGATTCTAGCAGGGTGAGCATCGCAGCCTCATCAATCCAACCAGATTCATTTAGGCAGCCGATCACCACTCCATCCGTCCCTAGCTGTTTGAATTGAACGATATCATTTTGCATAATCTCAATTTCTTCTTTCGAATAAACAAAGTTTCCACCTCTTGGCCTAACCATGGTCATTACCTTCGCATTTTTGGAGTGACAATAGGAAATGGTTTTTGCAGCCACTCCATGACTAACGGTAGTACCCCCTACAGATAGATTGTCACAAAGCTCAATGCGATGTCCCCCCTTTTCAATAGCCATAGGAACCAATGTAAAATTCTCTACACATACCTCTTTTAGCACATTCACACACCCTTCAATTAATACTAAATAAAGTCTCGAAAAATTAATCCAAAACAGATTTCTCGTTTTCCAGC
Organism: Neobacillus pocheonensis; assembly: GCF_050477905.1. Lineage (NCBI taxonomy): Bacteria > Bacillati > Bacillota > Bacilli > Caryophanales > Bacillaceae > Neobacillus > Neobacillus pocheonensis. Next base: position 22,216 of record NZ_JBCNAD010000017.1, read on the forward strand.
TGGTTCATAGGACAATTAGTTCATAAAAAAAAATCGAGCTACGTCCTTTTCAGTATTGCCTTTTCTTTGTTTCAGATGCAAGGCATCAATCCTTAAATATAAACAATCTATAAAGTATGTAAACCATTGAACTATTAAATAAAAGAATGAGTGTATATATGCGAATGCCATGCATTTCGAAATAATAAAATTTAGGCAGAAATAGAATGATAATCCCTAATTGAGTTAAATAGTATCTTATACAAATGTTTTTTCATAACCGCTTCCCTTTTCATTTCATTTTCAGCTATGGGAACTCATCTTTTACAAATTTCTACTAATCTCGATATTAATCAATCGATTGATTAATATCCAGATAAAGTTGATAAAATAAAGATTTATCTGTATCTGACCATAAAAAAGCTGTAGAAAGATGAAAGAAATTTCTCCGATGACGCCAAGGGAACGGTTCTCCTGGATTTTCGACGGCACAATAGCAAAACCGTTGGAGGGCTTGAAAATAATAAAACCCTTCCTCGTGGGAAGGGCAAAATTTAAATATGAAAAGAATCATCGTTCCGTTTTCCTACTCAAACACGTGCCTGGTTCAACATCATTAACCTGAGCCCATTTCTGACACTATTTCTAACCCTAGTCACAGTTTTACGGTTTCATTTTAAAGTCGCAAACCACCCACCAAAATGATAAGTAGTGAAAAAATGTGTTACTTGTTGAAAACCGGCCTCATTCAATAATTCTTTAATCCTATCTTCCGGTACAATTGGTATTTTATCGAAACCTTCCTGGAATTCACGGAATTCTTCAGGAGTACCTCCTTTATTTAGAAAGTGCTTTTTCAAAGCCTCTGTTATTAATTGAAATTCAACTGCATCTTTGTCGCCATAAAGGCTTACAAGTACCAAAGGGGAGCCCGGCTTAAGTCGTTGAGAAATGCTCATCAGCAATTCCAATTTGGAACCGTCATCCGGAAGGAAGTGCAAAACTAAGATACAAGTAGCACCATCGTAAATTGGCTCCAAAGGAAGTTGATTAGTTAATCCGTGAAACAAATTGATTCTATCTGATATTCCTGCTTTATTCACTTTTGCAGCTGCAAGTTTTAGCATCGGTTCTGATGGGTCTACTCCTATGATCAGGTTCCTCCTGTAGTAGTATCAAAGCTTCCATGTTGACTAGGAAACGAATGGTCCTCTGAAAAATTGTCTGACTGTTGAGTTTCACTTGTGTCAGTTGTCTGGTCAGGGACCTCGTAGGTAATGGATGAGTCTTGGTTATTCTCGCTTTGAGATGGTTGAGATGAACTTTCTGTTGTAACCTGGGATTGAGCTTGTGTCGGTGTTTCGCTGGCTGTATCTTTATTTGTAAATCCCATGTATGACATCATTCCTGCGACAAGAGCAAGGCTGGCAAAGCTCACTCCCCAAGAGGTGAATTTCTTTTGTTTCATTTGAAGGACTCCTTTCACTTTTTAACTGTTTTCTATAAGTCCATGTCTGCATTATGAATCCCAAACCTTAATTAAGTCTTAAGAGGAGTTAAAAAACATAAAAAATGTGTATATATAAAAAAAGCCAATTCCAGAATCTTAGGAATTGGCTTAGAAACGCCACAGGGACAGTTCTCCTGGTTTTTAATTTACATTAAAAACGCCACCGGAAGCGGAGTCATGAAATCTCTGGATGGGTTCAAGTAGGAAGTAAATGGTAACGTTTATTCAAACGGAAGGATCGCTAATAACACCGTCATTCAAGGCTACAAACTCGACAAACTGGGATCAGACGGGGCTTGTATAAAGTAACTCAGTGACTTTTGTTAGGACCTCATGCTAGAACCTCAAGTGTGGATACTTTTGTATACACAAAAAGATATTATTTAAGTCGATTGGATCAAAAAATTCCAATCGGCTTTTTTATTTGTCTTAACTTCATTCATTTTTATAATTCAGCTTTCTCCTTTCTATGTTTTGACTAAGTGTCATTTTTTATTTTTCTAACACTCAATCGATTTCTATATCGTAAAGCCTTCTTTAGGATTTTGTACTTAATCAATGGGTTTCAATTCTTTCACTCTCCCTAAGAGTTTTTACATTAACATAAAGCCAGATTATTGAGGAATAAATTTTATAAAATCCTTCAATGGTAATGGATTCGAACAATTAAAAAAGGGTGTACCAAAAGTTAAACTTTTGGTACCCTTTAAAAAAATAAATCAGTAATTCTTTACTTTTCACTATTACTAAAAACTTTAATACTCAACCATCATTATTAAGGATTGCTGGAACTGGCGAATCTTTAACTGGCTATTTTATCACCTTACCTGCTACCACATCAAAGGTCAATTCCGTTTGAGCCTCATAATAGTATGAGAATAGACCAACATTATACTTGTCCTTCGCTTGTACAATTATGGTATACGTTTTAGGTTGCTTAGGTGTCCAGGTCACAGTATTGCTTACCCCATAATCTTGCAATAGAGTTAGGTTTCCTCTTTCATCAAGGACAAAGAAACGATATTCAGGTTGTCTACTTCCTTCTGACGTTACCGTGAATGTAATTGGCTTCTTAAATTCTTGTTTACCAGGAATTTCTGTTTTTACAGTGACTTTCGTAACTTTTTCGTCTTGTACCGTTACCTCTGAAGCTAAACTTACATTGCCTGCTGCATCAGTTGCTGTTACCTCAATCTTCGCACCAGCCGTTTGTTTAGCGACTACAATCGTGTATTTACCTTCTGCATCAGCTGTTGCTGTACCAATCACTTGACCGTTTACTTTAGCAGCCATATTTGCTCCAGGTTCGGCTGTACCAGTGATAACAACATCATTATCTGTCAAACCGTTGACCACTGGCGCTTCCGGTGCGGTTACATCAGTAACAGTTACTTCCGCTGCAGTACTTACATTTCCAGCTGAGTCAGTAGCTATTACGACAATCTTAGTTCCAGCTTTTTGCTGTGCAATAGTAATCGAATATTGACCATTTACATCCACAGTAGCCGAGCCGATTCCATTGTCGTTTACTTTTGCCGTTACAGTAACGCCAGGTTCGGCTGTACCGTTGATCACAGTCTCAGCATCCGTTACACCATCCACTACTGGTGCGTCTGGTGCAGTTAAGTCAATCACGGATACCTCCGTCGCCGCACTTTCATTACCTCTAGCATCACTAGCAGTTATGACAATTTTTGTACCGCCTGTTTGCTCTTCAATCCTGATAGTAAATTTACCTTCTACATCAGCTGTGGCAGTACCGATTTCTTTTCCATCAACTTTTGCGGTCACAGTTGCTCCCGCTTCTGTTGTGCCCGAAATAGCTGCATCCTTGTCATTCACCGGATTTACAACTGGTGCGTATGGAGCTGCAGTATCCAAAGTCCCAACTAACTCTTTGGTATCTCTTACACGAATACGCGTACCTTGTGCAAAAGAACCTGATAAACCGACCGCTTCAAGCGTGTCACCTTTTGAAAGAGCTGGTACTGGACCGCTTTGATTCACAATGTAACCGTCTGTAAAGACTAATACATCACCAGATCCATCATTGATAACATAAGAATTATCATCAAACTTAGATACAACCGTTCCTTTTACCTTCACAAGAAGTCCTTGGTTCGCAGCAGTTGTTGCTTCACCAGTAGCCACTTGTTTCGGCTGGATAGGATCTCCTGAGCTTAGTTTAATAACATCTTTTGCAAATGTAGTAAACTCTAATTCTTTGTTATTTTCGAAAGTCTTAATATGACCATAAACGCGTACTTTGTCGCCTAGTTTAAGAGAACTTTCTGGAACCTCTTGGAATGCCATAATACCGCCAGTTGAATCTTGCAGGTAGAATGCATCAAAGAAATTGCCTGCTCCAGTTGTAACAGTTCCTTCTACGACAACATCTGTACCATCAGCTAAAGTACGTACATCCGCAATATTCGCAACCTTCGCTTCGCGATGTGCTAACCAGTTGATTGCGTTAAAGCTGAATTCGTCGTTGCCTTTTGGTTCAAACGATTCATCCATTTGTTTATCATTGAAAATATTCATACCTGTTACGACAATACGACCTTGGTCGCCAATTTCCTCTGAAGCAATCATCGGAATAGCTGAACCGCCAGTTGTATCGGACACGGCATCATAAGTGGTTCCACCCTTGATATTGCCTTGGTAGGTTGTTTCATTACCTTTTGCCAGGATGACAACCTTACCGCTTTCTGTAAGAGGCTGATTGTCTACTCCTGATAAACTTGTACCACTGTAGTAATCGATAAACGATACGCGGTCAGTGATATAGTTTGATACTAATCCTGGATGTAATCTAACAGCATAAGGGCTAACCTTTGGATCGCTCCAGAAGTTACCGGTTTTGCTATCATCAAATACTCCGTCGTTACCCATGCGGATAGATGAGCCAATATCACTTAATAAAGTATTGTTAATCGTAGGGTCTACGCTGTTATTGCTCTTTCCAGCCATTAATAGGGAACCGCCGTTTTTCACGAACTTCGCTACGGCTGCATTTTCATCAGCTGTTAAAGCCGTTCTTGCGTGTGTTAAAACTAATACTTTCACACTGCTTAACACATCGTCAGTAAGGGCCACTTTGTTTTCAGTTACTGTATAGCCTTCTTTTTGAAGCATAAGTGTAAATGCTTTTAAATTGTCTTTATACGTACCGCCGTCAGCACTGGTATTTTCGTTGCCATGGAATGCATCAATTAACACTTTAATGCCAAGCGGTTCTTTGATTTGAACCGGTACTGTAAAGGTTGAATCACCTAAATCTAAGCCATCAAGCGAGGTAACAACGGCAATGAGCTTATGGTCGCCTTTAATTGGGCTTGCCCAAGTTGCTGTTGCTGCAGCTGATCCTTTAGATAGAATAGATGAAATATTGTTTGTTCCAATTAAGTTTTCAGGTTTCACTTCATCATAATAGAAGTCTACCTTAAGGTTTTTCACTACTTCTGTACCGTTGTTGGCAACAGTTGCCTTTAATGTAGCAGGGTTGCCACCGACAACTACGCCGCCGTCGACATCGATGCTGTTTACTTTCACATCAACTGCCTCTTCTTTTGACCAGATAGGAGAAGAGTAAATGCGTTCGCCGTCCATTTGTGTAACCTTTACCACGAACCATTGTTGTCCGCCAGTTACAGTGTAAGATGGATTCCAAGTGAATTCTTTTTCCATTGGTGTAATGGAATCTACCACTTTTCCGCCATTTGTAATTAATTCTACTTTTTGAATTCTATCATCAGACTTATAAGATGTTGGAAGGTAGTTATAGTCGCTGTCATTATGTGCTTCAGCTACTAAGTCGCTTCCTGTGATTTTGAAACTCAATTTTTTGCTGTCTACTGTTGAACCCATGTAGTAGCCATTTGCTAGTACATCTAACGTGAAGTTTGGATCTTCTTCCATGTACACACGCATATTACGCATGGAGTGAAGAAGGGATGCTTGAGAAAGATCGTCCGCTACGATAACAGTACGTGCATTAACTTGGCCCCAAGTTCCTTCATGGTTGTCTTCCCCATAAGTAGGAGCAACGTGCCAGCCTAAATCAAGCGCTGAGTAAAACTTGTTTTCAGCATTTGCATAACCATAGTGACCAGAACCATTACCAACCTCTAACATTGTAAATAGCTTATCTACATCTTTGTTATAAGGTTTAAAGTTATTAAACGCATTTGCAGACATATCTGGGTGGTTAAATTGACCGACGATATCGTCGTATGTCATAACCCATGCATAGTATTGGTTTAAATCTTGGTATTGCTTGCCATTAATGTTTCGGTCGATAAAATTATCGGTTCCGAAGATATTGGAGTGACCCCATGTTGTAGAAGTCATTTCGAATGCAGGGAATACAACATAATCATTGGTTGTGTATTGCTTAGCTAAGTCTTTTGTTAATTGCCATTGTGATCCGCCTGAACGTTCTGGAACAGAAGCACCTGATGCCGTTTTACGATCAACTGTATCTGTACCTAATTTTTCAGGGTCGATATCATGTGAGTGGTCAGAGAAAGCGAACCAATCGTAATGATGGGCCTTACCAGCTTTTAATGCATCTTCTGGTGTACCCGCACCATCGTGTGAAATATTCGTGTGGTTGTGTGTTGTACCACGGTAATGGTGACCGCCTGTAAAACGTGGAACCACTTCAAATGTCCATTCTTTTTCAGCAAGGTTGCCTTTCCCATCTTTTGCTGAAACCTTAACCGTATGAGTTCCTAGTTTAAGATCTGTTTCAGGAACATATTTCACTTGTGTTTTGCTAATCGTTGCGGCTGGGGCAGTAAGTTCCTTGCCGTCAAGCCAGAATTGAACGGTTGTATCGTCAACACCGCTTGGGTCGTTTAGTAAAGCAGAAATTTCTGGTGTTGGGCTTTCTACTTTATCGCCAGACTGTGGTGTTTCACCCGTAATCGCTGGTCCCTCTTCATCTGCAACCAATGCAACTGCGTATGGAGCTGCACTTGTTCCAGCTGATTGGACTTGTGCACCAGCTTTTGCTTCAATGTAATAATCGAATCCGCTTTGTGGCACATTTGCTGCCGCTAATGTAGCTGTATAGCGTCCGTCGCCGCCATTTACCATTGGTAATGCTGTATACTCAGTAGTATCTTTTGCTCGATAGTAAACTGTTACAGACTCTGCTCCATCAGCATTTGCTTCGAATTCAACGTTTGTTTCTTTGTATACTTGTGTTAAAGCTGTGTGTGTGATGCCTAAAATGGAAGAAATATCTTTTAGATCACGTGGATATACTTGGTATCCATTTGTTGCTGAAGCATTGGATGTAAACTGTCCTAAAACACCCGTAACAACATAGCTTTTTCCAACTACTAAGTCCGTATCAGGTTTGATTCCTGTCGCACCCATTACCCTTAAAGTAGTTGCTTTAGCATTTTCGTCAACAAATGTAACGTTATAGTTAGCGCCAGAAGCAGTAACAGCAGAAACCTTACCGGTTACTGTTACCAGACTGCCTTCGACTGGCTCAGCCGTTGCGTACGTATTTAGATCTAAAATGGTTAACGTTTTTGGTGTAGGAATTGCGTTTCCTTCACTTATTTTCTCAATAGAAGTCGGTTCAAATTCCGTTAAACCATTATAAACAAGAACCTTACCAGTAATGCGTAATTTATCACCTTTTAAAACTTTATAACCAACATCAAGTGATGAGCTGAAAATGTTGATACCAGCTGTACCATCTTGAAGATAGAAGTTTTGCTTTTGTGTCCCAAGAATTTGGTTATTAACAGTAGCAACACCTTCAACCGTAAAGAATTTATTTAGGTTTACCGGCTGGCCTTTTGTATCAGAAACACGAACGTCTGCAAGTTTCGAAATAACCGTTGTATCGGCTTTTGTCACCGAAACAGGAACACTTTCTAACTTGATTCCCGTTGCAGAGCTTGTAGTTTGCGTTACATAGACTGTATTAGGAGCATTGTTGATCGTTACGGAGAAATCTCCTGCTGTTCCTGCTTTGACTTCTTGTGTATTTAATCGTTCTGCTTTTGTAGCAGTTTCATTTGGATAAACATTGATGATAGCATTTGCTACAGCAGCGCCGGCGCCACCAATTAATGTACCTACACCATCAGCTACTACATAGCTTAATTTTGCTTGTGCAACAGATGCACTTGCTGCCGCTAAATCAATTTTAATAGCCGCACTTTCAGCCAGACCTGTCTGGGTAGCTGCTACATAGACAGATGTTAGCGTTGTTGAAACGTTAATATCAAAGGAACCATCCGCATTCGCTGTTCCAGTCGCAAGAGCTGTGCCCTTGGTTGCGGTTTCATAAATCTTAATGGTAGAATTTGCTTCGGCAGCTTCAGCTAGACCTGTTACTTTTGCTGAAGTGCCGTTTTGTGTAAATTGAATGTTCGTTCCTTTTGGCTGTAAGCTTAGAACTGGAACCATTGGGTCTTCAGTTGGGCTTGCAGTGTTTCTTGGAACAACCGTTCCTACAGCGAAATCTGCTGCGTTGTCATCTGTATCCCAAGCATTTCCTTTACCAGAAGCTGGGTCAACGTTCGCGTATGGTCTACGCTGAACACTTGTTACATTTGATGGGGCCTTTGTTGGAGCTGATCCTTCAAATGCATTTGCAGTACCATAACCAACAAAATCTATTGCACCGTCTGGTTTTGCTCCTGTAGCTCCTGTCGTTTTATCTTTAAATAGAGCAACCTTTCCAGAAGTACCACCCATTGAAATTGTAGCGGTAGCATCTGGTTTTGGAAGGTCCACTCCTGCAGCTCCCCCGCCTTCTTGAATCAGGTAATATCCATGAGCCTGGATTGTTCCAGTCAATGGAGTGGCTGTCCAACCTGTTCCTCCAGAGGAGGCATATTGAACGGACCATCCTGTTAGATCAACTGGTTGATCAGTAGGATTGTATAGCTCGATAAAATCATTTTTATATGGCGCAAATGGTGATGATGCAGTACCTGTCCCATTTCCCCCGGCACCAAATACTTGTGAAATAACAACATGATCAGCTTGCTCAGCATGAGCCCTGCCAATTAAACTGCTTGGCAAGAATGTACTGATCAATAGAAGAGCTGCCATGAACGTACTTGTCCACCGCTTAAAATCCCTATTTCTTCCCCTCATTCATCTACCATCCTTTTAAAAAAGATTTTTCATAACATAATTAAGAAGATGTCCTTAGGATGCCCCTCTTTCGAATATTCTCAATTACTCTATTATTCTACAAAATTCTTAGGCCAAAAGATATAGGGTTGAGAGATTATTATCTAAAAATTATAAAAGATTTCTTTCCATGTATACAAATTGGCTTGGAATATGATTATATAAAGGTGGGAATGGAATAAAGTACTTATTTTGGCTTTTTTTAAAGATATATTTATATAATAATTTTAGGAGGATTTCCGTGCGTTCGTTTAGCGACAAAATTCTACATTTACCCAAAGTAGTCAGACCTCTAACCTTGTTATTATTATCCTTTTTCCTACTAACGTTTCTAACCTTACCATCCAACGCATCTGCGCATGCTTATAGTGCTAGCTATACAAAAATAACAATGGATCAAAAACACACAGAAATTGTCTTTACTCTTGATACCTTATCAATCATCGAATTACTTCCAGCTATTGATAAAAATAAAAACTATGTACTTGAAAAATCCGAAATCAATAAGAATCGCCACCATTTAGAGGAATTAGTCACAGAAGGTCTTACTCTAGACAAGGACAATAAAGAGCAAACAGCAAAAGTTGAAGAATTTAAGCTCGTCAAAAAAGAAAATAAGGAATACCTTTCTATTTATATGAGTTTCCCGCCCTTTTCTCCAGGTGAGACGATCGTTTTTAATGATGGCTTTTATTTCAATGATACAGGCGCCAACTATATCAATCTCCTCTCTGCATCGTGGATGGGTGAAACAAGTGAGGCTGTTTTACAGGGAAAGGAACGGACTTGGACGATATTACTAACGGAAGTCCAGCAAGAACAAGGACAAACGACGCAGCCCGACACTAGCCAGGTACAGCCGGATACAGCTAAACCAGTTGAAAAGCCGGCAGCATCTTCGTGGTTCTCCTTTTTCAAACTCGGAATGATGCATATTCTAACCGGCTATGATCATTTGCTGTTCCTATTTGCCTTGTTACTAAGAAAGCAAACCTTTAAACAATATGCGGCCATCGTTACTTCCTTTACGATTGCACACAGTATTACCCTTAGCTTAGCTGTTTTAGGTTGGATTACTCTGCCATCCCGATTTGTAGAAGCGACTATTGCCTTTAGTATCTGTTATGTGGCGGTCGAAAATATATTCAGGAAGGAAATCCGCCACCGCTGGAGCATTACATTTCTGTTCGGGTTAATTCACGGTCTTGGTTTCGCAAGCATTCTCCGCGAAATGTCGATCCCAAAAAGCCATTTGGCCGTTGCTTTAATTAATTTCAATCTCGGCATTGAAGCCGTTCAACTTACGATTGTTTTATTGTTTCTCCCATTGTTATCGTTACTATATAAGCTTAAAAGCACACGAAAAATTGTTGTCTATGGTTCATATGCCATTGTGACCTTGGGAGCCATTTGGTTTGTACAAAGAATTTTCCTTTGATATATATTTCCATAAGAAAAACCGGGCAAACAAACCGCCCGGTCCTTTTTTGTTTTGGAAGTGCCGAGGGGACGGTTCTCATGGTTTCTGATTAGTTTAGTTTCGCCACGAACCGTCCCCATGGTCACCCGTCCACATTTTTGACATAAACGCTAATAATTTAGGGATTGCTTTCTCTAGGTATTTTTGATTAGATAGATTTGTTGTTGTTTTAAGAATATTTTTCCTTCATGGAATTTTTCAACTCTTTTTATTAATAGTATTATATTCTATTATAGGTAGGTTACAGTTGATGGTATTTGACGGCATTATTTTATCTTTTATTGTAGGATTCCTTCGAAAAGGGAATATGAAGGCGCTTGCACAATTAAAGTTAACGTGGGGGTGGATTTTTCCTCTACTATTAGTCGTGGAGCTTACCGTGTTTTCGCTTCAAAACGGCCATAAAACTCTTGGAGAGATCAGCGGTTATATCTACATATTGGTGTATATACTGGGGTTACTTTTTTTAATAATGAACCGTAAAAACCCAGGATTTACACTCATTTTCATCGGTGTTTTTCTTAACTTTATCGTCATGGCCCTAAACGGTGGGAGAATGCCAGTTTCCTTAGAGGCCGCTTCTATTTTAGAACCTGGTTATCTCGATGTTCTGAAAGAGGAACTCTATGCTAAACATACGGCTTTAATTGATTCTACTAATCTAGGATTTTTAGGAGATATCATTCCAATCACTAAACCGTACCCACGAACACAGATTATCAGCATCGGCGATATTATCATGAATATCGGCGCCTTCCTCTTTATCCAATACCTGATGGTTAAACACCCTGCAGCAAAGAGGCAGAAAGCATCACTCTCCATGAAAGGGGGTGAAGCAAAATGAAACAACAACAACAATCAGAAGGAATCAAATTGACTAGTGTTTTAGTAAATGCCATTATTATTGCATCAATGATTGTAGCTTTAACATCTGGAATGAAACTTATTTAATGGAAACAAGGAGAAGGAATAGCGCTAACTTCTCCTTTCTAATATTTTTTTAGATATGAGTGATTAAATTTGGAAAGAATAAAGCAGCCTGCTAATCTATATTTATTTATGATTTCATTACTTGGAAGCTTGGGATTTATACTTTTAAAACCCTTCAGCGATCTTAATTCAACAAATTGGGTTACTACTCTTATTTTTGTATGTGCCATTATACTGCTAAATCATTACACGATCCCCATTCCTCCCGACGGAAACTCCATATCTATGGACTCTGCCATTTACTTAGCAAGTATTTTTTTATATGGGCTAAATCAAACATTAGAAGTCTTACTGATTAATTCATTGATTTACACCATCATTAAATGGAAGACCGCCTGGTGGAAACACTTATTCAATTTTTCCATTTATAGTATCATGATCATTCTTGCCAACTATCTATTTATCTTTTCTAATGGAAATGTAGATGATGATATACATGCAAAGAACTTATTGCCTTATTTGGTTTCACTAACCACCTATTTTATCTTAAACACCATTTTAATTAGTTTTTATTTTTTCCTGCAGCAAACAGAAAGCTCCATTCAATTAATGCGTGGAATTGTAAAGGATAAAACGTTTTTAGTCTCTTATCTTAGTACATTATTACTTTCCATAGTTTTAGGAATTCTTCTGAAGGAAGATACTAAATTGGGCCTTGTCTTGTTTGTATGCATTGCCATCCTGTTATCCGTGGCATTTAATGAACATTTTCGCTTGTTTCAGGAAACCCTTGATAAGGCCAACAAAGACACGCTCACTGGCCTTAATAATCACGGTTATTTTAAGGAAATCCTACAAAAAGAAGTGGATGCGGCAAAAGCAAGTGATAAGCCCTTAAGTGTAGCCATCCTTGATATCGATGATTTTAAAAAATACAATGACCTGTACGGACATATCCAAGGAGACCAACTCCTGCAGGAATTCGGGGCCCTTTTGCAAAACGAGGCCGATTCGGCCAATTTTATCGTGGCCCGCTATGGCGGTGAAGAATTTGCCATCGCCATGCCCAATACAACTCGCAATACCGCTTATTCGTTCATGAATGAGTTGCGAAAAAAAGCCAATGACACCTACTATAACGGGGTGGAACGTCTTCCCTACGGCTGTTTGTCCTTTTCATGTGGAATTGCCGAATGCGAAAAAGAAACCTACAGCATTTCTGAACTTCTAAACAAGGCTGATCTAGCCATGTATGCGGTGAAAAACCAAGGGAAAAATCTTGTACAAATTTATAACGGGATTTCGGAGTATTCTGTCCAACACTCTCTATCCCTTGAAAAAGAGTTGGAAGAAGCAGAATCTCAATTGAGAATCTTCCTCTCAAAAGATGTTTATACCTATCGTCATAGTAAACGCGTCTATCAATATGCGGTTGATTTTTCAAGAAGGCTTCACTTAAGTGAACAGGAGCGCAAAACGCTGATTCTTGGAGCAATCGTCCATGACATCGGAAAAATTGAAATCCCGCGGGATATTTTAAATAAAAAGGGGAAGCTTGATCCTCACGAATGGGAAATCATGAAAAAGCATGTTACCTGGGGAAAAGAAATCATTTCAACGAATAAGAAATTGGAAGACTTGATACCATTAGTCGAACTCCATCATGAACGCTATGACGGGAAGGGCTATCCTTACGGGTTAGCAGGAAAATCCATCCCTAAATTAGCTAGAATCCTATGTGTCATTGATTCATTTGACGCGATGACAACCGAGCGGCCTTATCAAAAAACAAAAACCTTTCAAGAAGCCATCATCGAGTTACGCGAATGCGCTGGAAAGCAATTTGACCCTCAGTTCATCGAACCGTTTATTGCCATGATAAAGCAGCTCGATGAATCAGCGGTTGCCTCGGGTCCCACGGGGACGGTTCTCACGGTTTAAAAACTACTATCCCCGCCTAGAAATTTAGGCGGGGATTCGCCGTTTCCGGAATATTAATTGGACAGATATCGACCATTTTTCGTATGTGATATACTAAATAATCGTTTGATTAAACAGATAGAAAGCACTGCTATGAAAGAATTTTAGTCCACTTGGTACAAAATATATGTCGAGAAAATCATTAAACATTTTCTAAAAAAGGGACAATATTCCCCAGAAAATGATTCCACTTTTGCTATATCACAAAATTCTCCATTCTTTCTCTTTTTTCAACATTACACAAACGATTAATTAAAACTGCCTTCAGCTCCTTCCAGTTCTGGTTTTATTCCATTGGGTCCATAAAAAGAACCTCGAAGTGTGTCTAGTTTGAAAAGGTACTCTGGGTTGTGACTAAACTAGATTTGTCCCCATGCTTACCAACACGATATTTTTATGTATAATAGACAGAAGAGAAGTGCTATAGGTGTACTACTGCTTTCCTTGGACTAAGGATGCAAGTTCCTATATCTAAAATTCAGCTAGAAGGGGCAACATGGATGCAACAAAAAATTTCATTTTCAACTTATACCATTATTGGTACGATGCTTTTCGGTATGTTCTTTGGAGCGGGTAATTTAATCTTCCCTATCCAAATGGGCCAGCTAGCTGGCTCAAACTTTTGGCCGGCATTAATTGGCTTCCTAGTCACGGCCATAGGTCTACCCTTTATGGGGATTTTAGCATTTGGTCTATCAGGGAGTAATGGACTGCGTGACTTAGCAGGTCGGGTCCATCCACTATTTGGTGTTGTCTTCGCGATGGCCCTTTACTTAACCATTGGACCGTTCTTCGCGATTCCTCGTACAGCAACGGTACCTTTCGTGGTCGGTTTCGAACCGTATATCAATCCAGAGCACGGCAGTTTATATCTCGGGCTTTTTAGCTTTGTGTTTTTTGCAATCGTCTATTATTTCTCATTGAACCCAGCGAAAATTATCAACTATATCGGAAAATATTTAACACCGGCGTTTTTAGTGTTTTTATTCATCTTAATTGTCATTGCGATCGTCAAACCGATGGGTCACTTCGGCAAGCCAACAGGTGACTATAGCGGGTTAGCTTTTATCACTGGCTTTAAAGAAGGATACAATACGATGGATGCACTTGCCTCCCTTGCCTTTGGTATTGTCGTCATCAATGCGATAAAGGGACAAGGCATCACCGATGCGAAGGCGATAGCGAAAGCAACTTGGAAATCAGGCATTTTCGCAATGGTCCTTATGATGCTGATTTACGGACTCATTACCTATATGGGGGCATCAAGCGTATCTGCAATCGGGACATTTGAAAATGGCGGTTTGATCTTTGCGGCCGTTGCGCAGCATTATTTCGGTTCATTCGGGGTTATTTTATTGGCAATTATTATCGTACTCGCTTGTTTAAAAACGAGCATTGGACTGATTACATCATGCAGTGAATTTTTTCATAGTGTATTTCCGAAAGTAAGCTATAAAAGATTCGTGCTCATACTATGTCTTTTATCATTCATCATCGCCAACTTCGGCTTAAACAATATCATTCAATATGCAGTGCCGGTATTAATGCTATTGTATCCGTTAGCGATTGTTCTGATCTTATTAGCGCTCACCTCATCAGCTTTTGGACATAAGCAAAGTGTTTATGCAGCCTCTATGCTGCTAACCTTCTGTGTAAGTTTCTTCGATGGTTACAGCACATTAGTCAGCAGCTTACCTGGAGCGACAATCCATTTGTTCGAATCCATTAAAGCAATCTATGTAGATTATTTACCACTCAATAATATTGGTCTTGGATGGATTTTACCTGCCATAGTTGGTGCGATTATCGGTTATTTCTGGCCAACGCGTAATAAAAAGGCATTAATAAGTCATAATTGAAAATATTTTTACTGTTTGAATTAAAACGTAAAAATGCTCAGATTTTACTCTGGGCATTTTTATTTTTCAAGTTATTGCCCTTTCCTAATTGGTCCTGTTTTTTTAAAAAAAGAGCCCAAAAGCCAGGATAGCCCTCCCGATTTGGCTTTGATAAGCATAAATGGTAATAAAGGAGAGGATAAATAATGGCTTTTGAAATCTTAACTGTTGATCAATTAATTTCAAGGTTAAGCGGCAGGAAGTATAAATATTCTCAAGTCCACCACACCTGGGAACCAAGTCACAGCGATTTCAACGGAAAAAACCATATCGCCTTACAAAATGCTATGAGGAATTATCATGTCAATAGTCGAGGATGGGACGATATCGGTCAACATGTTACCCTAATGCCAGACGGATTATTTGTCACAGGCAGACCTTTTAATGAGACCCCTGCTGGAATTGTCGGATATAATACAGGGGCATTTATGACAGAAATGCTAGGGAACTTTGACATTGGAAAAGACAAGTTGGAAGGAGCACAGCTTGCCTCGATGTTGAAGTTGCAGTATTTTCTTACTACTAAGTGTGGAGCAGAAATAATGTTTCACCGCGAACATGCAGCAAAGACCTGCCCTGGGACAGGAATTGATAAAAGCGTTTTTCTCAGACAAGTTGCTAATTATGGTACAAACCATCCAATAGCACAGCCTGTTGCATTCCAGCCTGAGCGTCAATCTACATCTACACAACCCAATTTACTTAAATTAGGCGATAAAGGTTCGGATGTTAAAACTCTACAAGAGTACCTTATGAAAGCAGGCGAGAAGCTACCGCGTTACGGAGCCGACGGTGATTTTGGGGAAGAAACACTTCAAGCAGTTAAGTCCTTCCAAGCAAGTCACGGTCTTTCTGTCGATGGCATTGTAGGTCCTGAAACAAAAGCTAAACTGGAGGAAGTTATAAAAACTCCTGCCCCTTCGTATCCTGGGCATTTAATCAAAGAAGGCTCATCCGATAAGAAAAATGTCAAATTAATTCAGGCTAAATTGGGGATCACAGCAGACGGGATATTCGGCCCTAGAACAGAAGCAGCCGTGAAAGCATGGCAAAAAGCTCACGGGTTATCTGCTGATGGAATCGTTGGACCGAAAACATGGGAGAAATTGTTTTAAAAAGAAAAGAGGGACCAGGTTAATATAGTGAACCAGAGTGGATTTTATCCGAAATAAAAATGCTCAGATTTTGCTCTGAGCATTTTTATTTTTCAAAAAAGAACGGCCCCTATGGTCCAACGGATTTTTTGTGTTATCTTAAACTTAAATAAAGGAGGCGTAAATATATTGGGTTTCTCTAATAAAACGGTAGTCATAACAGGCGCAGGGAATGGAATTGGTAAAGGAATTGCCATTCAATATGCAAAAGAAGGCGCCAATGTAATCTTGGCTGATATTGATGGAAAAGCTGGAGCTAATATAGTGAGGATAATCGAGGATCGTGGTGGAGAAGCGCTATTCGTAAACACAGATGTAAGACTGGAATCAGATATTATCCGGTTAATGGAATCGGCCATTCAATCATATGGCCAGATAGATATTTTAATTAATAATGCAGGAAAGGCATTATTCAAATCTCCTTATGAAACATCGATTGAAGAATGGGATGATGTCATCCATACCAATTTGAGGAGCGTTTTCTTGGCATCACGGGAAGCAGCAAAATACATGCGACATAACAAGGATGGCGGCTCGATTGTCAATATTGCCTCTACAAGAGCCATCATGTCAGAACCGAATTCAGAATCTTATGCTGCCACGAAGGGTGGAATCCTTGCCATCACCCATGCGCTCGCCGCCTCATTAAGTGATGATAGGATAACGGTAAATGCTATTTCCCCTGGTTGGATAGAAACAGGAGATTATTCAAAATTAAGCAAACTTGATCATGAACAGCATTTATCAAAGCGTGTAGGTAAGCCAGATGATATTGCTCGTGCCTGTCTTTATTTAACAGCCAAAGAGAATGATTTTGTAACAGGGATAAACCTTGTTGTTGATGGTGGTATGACAAGGAAAATGATATATGAGGAATAACTCCACAGGGACGGTTCAACCGTCCCCGTGGACTCCTCTTACGTATGCGAAACAATGATTTCGCATTCTCCATCTATTTCAAACTCGCCAAATCCAACAGGAATAATAAAGTGGGTTCCTTTCCCTAATTCATACTTCTCACCATTATGAGAGAGTGAGCCTTGGCCCTTAATAACGCTGAAAAGTAAATATTGCTCATTAAATGCGAACGAAGCCTTCCCGTAGACATCCCATTTATAAACAGAGAAAAACTCGGATTCTACAAAAGTGGTAATTGCGGTATTTTCATGCTCCACCATTCGCGGTGTGCTCATCGCATCTTGATGCGGCACGGTGGTTACCTCAATCGCTTTGTCTAAATGAAGATCACGTAAATTTCCTTCAGCATCTCTGCGGTCATAATCATACACACGGTAAGTAGTGTCCGAGCTCTGCTGTGTTTCTAATACCAGCGTTCCTTCACATAGGGCATGGATTGTTCCGCTTGGCACAAAGAAGAAGTCTCCCGGCTTAATCTTCACACGGCGCAGCAATTCGTTCCATTTTCCCTCATTGATCTGCTGGATTAATTCTCCCTTTGTTTTAGCATTATGACCGAAAATCATATCAGCATCTTTTTTACAATCAATAATATACCAGCACTCAGTCTTTCCCAGCTCGCCGTTTTCATTTACCTTAGCATAGGCATCATCAGGATGAACCTGCACCGATAAATCCATATTGGCATCCAAAATCTTGGTCAACAGCGGAAAAACCTCTTCCTTCGGATTCCCAAAAAGTTCAGGGTGCTCACGCCATAGATTATCCAGTGTCACTCCCGCATATTGTCCGTTTTCAATGATGGAAGGACCATTCGGATGAGCGGAAATCGCCCAGCATTCTCCTGTAATGTCTGATGGGATCTCATATCCAAATTCTTTTTTCAAGGCGGTTCCGCCCCAAATTCTCTCCTTAAAAACAGGCTTTAAAAATAGTGGCTGCACAAAAATCCCTCCAGAAATAAATTAATGTATAAATTCCTCTTGAAACGCTTGATAAGCAAGCATTAAAGCTCCCGTAATTCCCGCATTATCACCTAAACCAGGACTCACAATATAATCAGTTAGCTCTGGCAAAGACACATATTCATTTAAAAATTCCTTTAGATACCTATTAAGCGAAGTAAACACTTGTTGCTGCTTCATCACTCCTCCGCCAAGGATGATTTTTTTCGGTGAAAGGATCAAAATAAATTGCATCAATGCTTGGGCAAGATAATAACCCTCTAAATCCCAAACTTCCAACCGGTCAACAAGCTGGTCACCTTTCGTCCCCCAACGGGCTTCAATCGCTGGACCGGCAGCGAGACCCTCTAAGCAGTCGTGATGATAAGGACACTTCCCTTGATACTCGTCATTTGGATGGCGCCTTACAAGGATATGCCCCATTTCTGGGTGAGACAGTCCTTGAAGGAGTTTCCCCTGCACAATCGCTCCGGCGCCAATCCCGGTACCAACCGTGATGTACAAGCAGCTGTCCAAACCTTTCGCCGCACCGAATTTAGCTTCTCCCAAAGCCGCTGCATTCACATCAGTATTGAATCCAATCGGAACAGAAAAAGCCTCTTGTAATTTATTCACAAAAGGAAAATCTCTCCAGCCCGGCTTGGGAGTAGAGGTGATAAATCCGTATGCAGGACTTTCCTTTATGACATCGATGGGGCCGAAAGAACCTACCCCAATGGCTTTAATCGAATATTGCTTAAAAAATTCAATTACCTTCGGAATCGTTTCCTCTGGAACAGTCGTTGGAATCTGAATTCGATCGATAATCGTTCCCTTTTCATCACCGACAGCACAAACAAACTTTGTCCCGCCTGCTTCTATTGCACCCAACATAAAAAAATCCCCCCAATATCTATGTCTTATTAGAACTAAGCATTGAACCTTCTTTCGATTTTCTCCAAATAGCATATAATGATGGAATCATGATGACATATACAAACGGAAAAAGACTAAACGATATCGGTAAAAGCTGTTCTATATCAAAGTATTTTCTCATAGCTAAAAACAAAAATACACCAATGATTCTTCCAACCCCTAATGGAATTTCACGAATAATGATATAGTCCAAGCGCTTCTCCCTATACTTGGGGTCCTTCTCAATTGCCTCATAAATCATGGCATTCATCGAAGTGGTATTCATATTCCAGGCTACAGGTGAAACAATGCCAAAAATAATCAACGAAATAAGAACAGGCAAGACTGATATCAAAACAGAGCTCAAAAATAAACTTACCGAACCAATCGCATAAATTGCGAGACGATATTTTGGATTAGAAAATTTAGCAAGCACATAAAATGTAGCAATGGCCACAAGCTCAACTGCTGTATTATATACTCCTAATCTCAACTCTCCACCAGCTATTTTGTATGTTATCATTGTGACTAAAAAGGTCCCATACACACCCGATACAATTCCATCGGCTAACATGATCTTATACATCTTCTTCCATTCCCGTGATGGATTCTTAATGACATCCCAAAAATAACTCTTTGTTGTAATGGGATTTCCCTTCACTTTTAAAGAGGTTAAAAAGGAAATAAAAAAGAATAGACATGTACCAATAAAAACGACATAATAACCCTTCATACCCTCGAATTGCGAGATGATAATCCCTGACAGAATCGGCGCGATGACCCCTCCGATAGTAAATAAGATTCCTTGTACATATAAAAATTGGTCCCGCTTATCATTTGTTGTTAAATCTAATACGGCCATATGTACGCCAACATAATAAAGGCTCATCGCCAACCCATTTGAAAGTCCTAACAATAGGATATGCTCACGTAATGTGTCATGAAAAATAAGCATAATTAAATACGTAATCAGATAAAAGACAAACCCTAGGCGCATGGTAATCATAGGGCTCGTTTTCCGCGCCACCCATGCACAAAGTCCAAAGCAAAAGATGATGGCGATTGACCAATACAAACTATAATAGGCTAGCAATGAATACGTTTTATCTAGTTTCCATAAAAATACACTTTGAAAAATACTTGATAAGGCTGTTCCGAAGCCAAATAAGGCATTCATCAGTAAATAAAACTTCAATTCTGTAGAAAAAGACTTAAAAATTTGAAACATTTATGGTTCTCCTTTTGCAGCAGAGCCGGCTCAGCCGCCGGCAACCTCTCCAACTAATGGTTAATGACTGCTTTTGAAACTTTAAGATTCGTGAATCCTGCCATTGCTTCAGGCAACTCTTCAATTGTAAAACGATGAGAAATGAGCGCTCCAACATCCACCACTTTTTTTGCAATCAACGAAATAGCTTCATCGTGTGTAAAGGGATTCACGAAGGAGCCCTTGATGGTAAGTTCTTTAGAAAAAATTTCAAAAGGCGAAACAGAAATCATCGTTTCAGGTGCAGCTACTCCAAACAGTAACACTTGGCCGCCTTTTGCTGCAGATTTAACAGCCAGCTCCATACTCTCCGCTCTGCCCACACATTCAATCACCACATCAGCTTCCAGATTAGAAGCGGTCATGGGCTGAATCACTTCGTCAGCACCGAGCTGATAGAGAATCTCCCGTTTATTTTCAGCAGGCTCACTTACGGTAATCGACTGTACAGTTTGCTGTTTCACCAATTGCAAAAACAATTGTCCAATAAAGCCGCCGCCAATAATGAGCACCTTACTTAAAGGGGATAATTGAACCTTTTTAAAACCATGTAATACACAGCCTAATGGCTCTACAAGCGCAGCCTCTTCAAACGTCATTTGGTCAGGAATCTTGTAACAATTGGCTTCTGGCACCAAACAAAATTCACCCATACCGCCATCTCTTGTTACCCCTACCGCCTGGAGATGATTACACAAATGAGCTCGATTACTGCGGCAATACTGACATGTTCCACAATAGATGTTCGGGTCAATTGATACACGATCCCCTTTTTGTAGTGTCGATACTTCAGCCCCAACTTCCACCACTTCTCCAGCCAGTTCATGACCGAGGACAATCGGCGGTATGACTTCAGCCGAACCTGGATGACCATGATAAATATGCTGATCGGTACCACAAATACCACAGCTTTTAACCTTGACGACTACCTCTCTCGCAATAGGTGATCGATACGTCCAATCCAATACCTCAAGTTGCTTTGTCCCTTGCAACACTGCTGCTTTCATAATCAACACTCCTTTATTTTCTCACTATTGATCGCCTTCACTCTCAATGTATCCCAAGGAACCTCTTTCCCATGAGCCTGATTCACCTTAATCGTTCGTTTCTCATTTGGCAGTAAATCAAAGAAATTATCCTCAATCACAAGCTGCTCCATATCCAGTTCAATTGTTACCATCCTGGCTAACACATTCGTTGAAATCTCCAACTCATTTTTCTCTCTGTCAATGGCAACAATTAATTTCGAATCTCCAAATCTTACGTCCTTTTGATCGCGGAAATAATAGAAGTTTTCTTCGGTTTTATTACTCTTTGAGCGGAGGACCATGACCGCCTCTTCTGGCTGAAGGCCGCTAAGTGCATCTTGCTCTAGAACAACATCCACTTGCACTAAAACATTAGCCTGCACTGACACCGTCCATTGCTTTGAAAAAACTTTTTCACCATTCATTTGATAAACAGCGAGTTCTATTTCATCTTCATAAGCTTCTAAAGAGTCATTTACAACCCATAGCTTCAGCTCTTTTCCAGGCTCATGGTCAATCGTTAAAAGAATCGGACTGAAGAACTTTCTGGCATAATGATATGAAGCCTTTGGCAATAAATAATAATCGATGACAGACCAGCTCGTACCCGGCCAGCAGTCATTTAGCTGCCAAAATAACGCCCCGCTTGTATGTGGTTTGTTACGTCGATAATGTTCGATGCCAAATTTCAATCCTTCTGCCTGCGTTAACATCGAAAAAGAAATGTACTCATCTAAATCATTGGGAACTCCTGTATAGCCTTCCATCAGCAAAATTCCTTTTGGATGGTGGATATCTTTATTGCGATAGGCCATTTCTTCGCTTCCCCAGTAAAATTGATCCTTCGGGATATTTCGTTCTAATGTATAGCGATTAGAAGAAGCATGCATGCCAAATTCACTCGCAAAGAGTGTCGTATCATTTTTAAAATTTTTAAATGACAGACCTTCGACACTGTAATTCACCGTTTGCGGTTCACCAAACGTTCTAGGCTCAATATTCCCGTGCCAAACCTGCCAATTATGCGTGTCTCCCTCTTCCCTTGAGTTATGATCATTTCCACCAAATGGCGAGCTTGGCCAATACAAACGAGTTGGGTCGAGTTCTTCGAGTAATTCAGGCATTAATTCATGATAGATTTTTTCTCCGTAAAAAGGATGAGTGATTTCACCTGATGAAAACAACGCTTCATACAGCCAATCATTCTCATTGTTTCCACACCAAAGTGCCAAGCAAGGATGATTACGCAGCCGTTTAACGACATGAATGATTTCCTCTTTGACGTTGGCCATAAAGTTCTTATTGTAATCAGGATAGAGCGCACAGGAAAACATGAAATCCTGCCAGACTAAAATGCCAAGCCGATTACACTCGTCATAAAAAACTTCTTTTTCATAGATTCCGCCGCCCCAAACACGAAGCATATTCATATTCGCATCCTTGGACATCTTGATTAAGTGCCTGTAACGGGAATCTGGAACAGCTCCGATGAAGCTATCGATCGGAATCCAATTTGCACCTTTAGCAAATATCTTTTCTCCATTTAATACAAAGGTAAAACAATGATTTCCGTTTTCATCCTTACGCAGTACTTCAATCGTTCTAATCCCAAAGTCTTCTTGGTGATCATCCACTTTCACACCATCCGCAAGCAATTCAACCTGTAATTGATAAAGATGAGGTGTTCCAATGTCATGTGTCCACCATAGCTTTGGATTTTCCACTTCCAATACAACTGTTGCTTGTTTGCGGTCTACTTTTCCTTTAGTAGAGTAACTTTCTCCCCCATAGGAAAGGTTAACATCGACCACATAATCTTTATCTTTTCTAAATGAAGATATTTCCACTTCGACCTCGACAATCGCTTTGTTTGGAGAAATTGATTTCGTTTTCGCAAAAACATGATCAATTTTCGCGAAAGTTCTCTTCTCTAAATGAACTTCCTTCCAAATCCCTGCAGCAACTAAGCGTGGCCCCCAGTCCCAGCCATAATGGCTTTGGGCTTTCCTCGTCCAGATTCGTTTCTTGCTAAATCCTGACCAATAATATTGAACCTTGTCTTTCACATGAACATGGACTGGATCAAATTTTACCGCCAGAACATTTTTCCCTTGCTTCAGCTCCCGTGCTACTTCAAAGCTGTGACTAATATACATATTCTCCGTTGAACCTAGCTCCACACCATTTAAATAAACCGTTGCAAATGTGTCCAGACCTTCAAAAATCAACTCATAACGGTGGTCTTTACTAACTTCATCATTAAACTCAAAAGTATTGCGATACCACCAAACCTTTTCCTCTACCCACTGACATTTCAAATCATTGTGTCCGTAAAAAGGATCTTCAATCAACTTACGATCAATCAGCGTTGAATGCACATCACCAGGTACTGATGCTGTCATCCAAAAGTAATCAATATATTCAGGTGCAGCGACCTCAAGATCACGTGCATCCCCTACATCAAAATGTTTTATTTTCCAGTTATCATTTATTTTCATAGTTCGTCACCTGCCATTGAAAAATACTTACAATATATCAGTTTTACTAGCGAAGCCTATCTAAACTTAAAACATAGTAAAAAGGCCAAAATCAGTCTCGCGATTTTGGCACTTATTTTTTCAAATTATAGATAAGTCAATGAATCCAAGATTTCTTTTAAGCTTAATTCTGCACATGCCATTGATGTATCGGCTACACCGTAAAACATTTTAACTACATCACCTTCAACAACAGCACCGCATGAAAAGACTACATTTCCAAAGAACCCCTCAACTTCATAGTCTGCTTCAGGCTCTAAAATCGGTTGATTTGAACGGGCAATGACCTTCGTTGGGTTTTCTAAGTCAAGTAATACTGCCCCCATACAATAGCGGTGATCCTCAGTTGCACCATGATAAAGCTCCAGCCAGCCTTTTTCTGTTTTAAATGGAACGGCTCCTCCGCCCATACGTGCGCTATCCCACATCCCCGGACGTAACCCTAGTAAATGCTTGTGGTTACCCCAGTGCAAAAGATTTGTGGATTCAGCAATCCACATTTCTGGCATCCCTACACTTTTTGGTACAGGACGGTGGATCGCATAGTATTTTCCATTAATTTTTTCCGGAAAAATTAAGACGTCTTTATTTTCCGGTGCAAAAATCATTCCATGATGTTCAATCGACACAAAGTCTTTCGTGGAAACCATCGATTCTCCCACACCAACAGGTGAAACAGCACTAAAATAGATATAATAAGTATCTTCAATTTTAGTAATCCTTGGATCCTCTATCCCAAATGTTTCTAACTCATTAGATGGGTAAACTAACGGATTTTCATCAATCGTGAAATGATGACCACCATCTTTGCTTCTTGCAATTCGCAAGTATGCTATAGATGTTAAATAGTCCCATGAATGTATCTCCCCGCTTTTTCGAATCACACGTGGATCAGAGAAGTCATACGTAGGATCATCTAAACGGAATTCTAAAATCTCAAGTTCGTTTTTTTCGGGATTATAAATTGGCGATTTAACGATATTCGGGTCTTCACTAATTGGTCGTTCTGCTACACGAAGAAGCATGATAATTTCATCATCATAGGTTGTAACACCTGCATTAAAAGCACCAATAACTTCAAAATCAGATCGATGCGGCTTCACATCTGCTGGAGTGACTAGAGGGTTCTCTTCATATCTATATACATTCATTTTTATTTACTCCTTTGTTTTAGGATTTACCGTTCGTATTGTAAAAACGGATCGACGATGGTAATTTTTTGAGCTTCTGCATCACTAATTCCTGCATAAATATCAGCTGTGCCATCAGGTTTTCGAACTAATCCACCACTAAAGACGACATCAATTAAGTCTGGTCGCTTCGATGGACCAGGAAGGAACTGGCTTCTTGTTGCAATTAGCTCCATATCAGAAATGGCTTCTGTTTCCGGATCAAGGGCAAACACCATTGGGTAATAGTGGCGGTTTCCTTCACCATCAAAGGAGGCAACATGTCCCAATACTCCAACAAGACCATTTCCTAAAAGATGCGGTTCGTTCGCTCCGCCCCATTCTTCGTCAATGAACTGCCCTTGAAGTAACGGCGCTTCGTTGACCACATCAATGGTCAGTTCAGATAATGAAGAGATGCGAGTCCAGCCAATTTTTCCTCTTCCACCCTTTTCTCCTTGAGGTCTTGTTAATACCCCAATACTGCCATCCTTTAGTTCAACAAGCCTGAGGTCTTTCATCCCGTCCGGACCTTTCGCAAATTCCTGCAAACTGGAAATCGATTGACCTTTATAAAAAACAGTTCTCCAACCGTGCTGTCCTTCATTCGTTGGGTGAGGGAAAATTTGAACGCCCCCCACTACTAACTCTCCCGCGATACGCGTAAAGAATGGATCTTGCAATTCAAGAACAGGGGCACCATCCCTAGGCACCCATTCGCCATTTCGTTCAACGAAAAAGTACACATTTGAGTGTTCGCTGTCACGTGATTCCACTCTTCCTGCAATCACAAGCTCCCCTGCATCCTCAAACGGTGCGCTAATATTATAAACATCATTTTCTCCAATGCCTGAGAAGACAATTTTTTCAGGATGGGTTGGTTGTACTTTTGAAGTATATTCCTCTAAAAGCTGTTCACATGTTTGAGCATTACCTTTCCTTAACAAGGCCATTTCCTATATCCCCCTTTAGGATCACTGCTTCATTTGCTAAAATTGTTACTACACTTTCACGATCCAACCCCGTTCGTTTTGTCGAAAGTAACAACTTCATTGTGGCTGCTACTTCCACTTCAAGCGTTTTGGGTTGATCAGTGAAATTCAAAACTACTAATACTTTTTCAACTGAATCCGTTCTGACGAAATAGATCATTCCATCTTCATTTCGTAAAAATTCATAATCTCCGAACTGTAGAGATGAATGTTCCTTTCGCAGCTTCAGCAATTTTTTATAAAAAGAAAGCATCGATTCCGGGTCATTTATCTGGTCTTCAACAGTAACTTTGTATCCATCCTCAGGAATCGTAATCCATGGCTGCCCCTCTGAAAAACCGACATTGGCATGCGCATTCCATTGCATCGGGGTACGTGACTTATCACGCGATTTTTCATTCGCAATCATCAGCGCTTCAACACGTGACTTCCCCGCTTCTAAGGCGAGCTGATAGCCCATGATTCCTTGCACGTCTTTCATTTTCCCGATATCATCCGTTATCCAATCCCGCATCCCAATTTCATCACCAAAATAAATGAAAGGAACACCCTTGGCCGTCAGCATTAACGCTGCCACAAGTTTGGCCCGATCCTCATCGCCGCCAAATCTTGAAATATGCCGCGACATATCATGGCTGGAAAAGAACAGGGTTGGAATTTGCGTAGGATCATAAACCTGCTCCGTTGCCGCTAATTGCTGAAACAGCTTATCCGCATCAAACTCGCCAATGCTTCCAATATTAAAATTAAACACAACATCTAACATACCAAGCCCGGAATATTGCTTGAGAATATCCAAATCTTCAGATCCAACTTCACCAACAAGGAATTTATCAGGATACTGATGAACAAACTCCGCAATTTCCGAAATAACGGTTAAAACACCTTCTTGATCTTTATCGTATAAATGGACTTGTTCCCCATCATATGGATTGTCCACAAACTGATCATTAACTTTTAAGAAATTTATGACATCAAGCCTGAAACCGTCTACTCCTTTTTCAAGCCAAAATTTCATGACCTCAAACATCGCACTTTTCACTTTAGGATTAGCCCAATTTAAATCAACCTGTTCTTTCGCAAAAGCATGGTAATAATACTGATCCGTCTCTTCGTCATATTCCCATGCCGTGCCTCCAAAGAAGGATTCCCAATTGTTCGGCTCGTCCCTCCAGATATACCAATCACGCTTCGGATGATCCTTTGAGGACTTTGACTCCTGGAACCATTGATGATCAGAAGAAGTGTGATTGAGCACTAAATCTGCAATGACCTTGATACCACGTTGATGTGCTTCTTGAATAAACGTTTCAAAATCCGCCATCGTTCCATAATCTGGATCAATCCCATAATAGTCGGAAATGTCATAGCCGTTATCAACCTTTGGTGATGGATAAAACGGCGTAAGCCACAATCCATCAATCCCTAGTTCTTTTAAATAATCGAGTTTGGAGGTAATCCCCGCAAAGTCACCAATTCCGTCACCATTTCCATCTTTAAAGCTCGGCATATAAATTTCATAAAATGTCGATTGCTTCCACCATTTTACCATTGTTTAAGAACTCCAATTCTATTACTTAAGTGTAAATTGCATACCTTCTTGGAATTTTTTCGCAAAAAGTAAGAAGATAATAATGATTGGAAAAGTTAATAACACAGCTGCCGCGTACATCGGACCTGGATACCCGCCATATGGACCGAACATTTGTGATAAAAGTACGTTCAAAGTCAGCATGTTGTCACTCTTTGCCACTAGCATATCCCATAACAATTCTGTCCATCTTTCCATAAACAAGAATAAGAAGATAACAGTCGTAATCGATTTCGACATGGGCAGGATGATTTTGAACATTATTTGCAAATCGCTCGCGCCGTCCAATTTTGCCGCTTCAATAAAGGTATCTGGTATCGCCTTAAAGAAGTTCGTATACATAAATACAGCCCATAAGCTAAGGGCTTTTGGCAGAATCATTCCCCAATAAGAGTCATACATGCCGAGTCTTTGAATCACAAGGAATGTAGGAATCAATAATATAATCGCTGGGAAAAACATTTGAAATAAAATCACGTTATTAACTGTGTCTCTTCCTTTAAAGGGCATTTTCGCTAATGCATAAGCAACCATTACCCCAGTTACCATCATTAAGAAGGTGGATGCACTTGAAACGATAAAACTGTTAAAAAACGCATTAAGCCATGGTCTTGGAATAACTGCTTCTCCTCCGGCTAACAACCAGTGATAGGATTTCAAACTGTACTCGGTTGGGATAAGCTTCTGATCTACTTGATCCCAAACAGCAAAAGAATTAAGCACCATATAAATGTACGGAAAGATCATTATCAGTAAGAGAACAACGGCAATTAGGTAACGAAACAATAATCCGTTTTTCTTAGCTCCACCCATTTCGTTTCCCCCACATTTCTAAGAGTTTTCGAATGATAAATATTGAAATAAACGTTACGACAGAGGCTATAATCGCAATCGCTGAAGCATAACCAGCTTGAAGATTCGAGAACGCTCTTGTAAAAATCTCCATTTGCCACGTATTGGTTGCAAAATTAGGTCCGCCGCCTGTTAATTGGTACACCTCTGTGAAAATTCCAAACGTCACACCGATTGATAAAATAAGGACCGTGAATAAAGCAGGATATAAAAGCGGAAACGTAATTTTCCAAAAACGCTGCCAAGACGTTACCCCATCAATCATCGCCGCTTCATATACTTCCTTATCAATGCTCTCAAAACCAGACGTTAAAATCAGGGCGTAGTACCCGGTGAATTTCCAAGCGATAATCATCGCCACCACAAACAGTGCGGCAAAAGGTGTGCCAAGCCAGTTAATATCCAAACCAAATGAGCCTCTTAAGAATTCATTGACTGGACTGTTATAAGATAAAATCCCTTTAACAATAAAGGAAGATACAACCCCAGATGCTAAATAAGGCAGGAAAAAACCAATTAGAAACAGTCCTTTAAATTTGGTGAGTCCTTGAACGATTAACGCAACGATAATCGATGAGGCAATCACTAATGGGACAAATACAGCCATAAATTTAAAGGAAACAAAAAAGGCACTTTGGACACCCTGACTCTTAAAAGCCTCCATATAATTATCAAATCCAACAAACGTAAACGTTGGGGCAATTAAATTCCAATCGGTAAACGATAAAAACAGTGACCATACCAGTGGGATTAAAAAGAAAACAACTGCGTATAAAAGATAAGGACTGGCAAACAGCCAGCCCAACCTTCCTTGCTTTGTGCTCATTATTTCAGAGCCCCCTTAAAAGCTTGTTGCATGTCCTTCCATCCAGTTTTCGGATCTTTCTCACCTTTAACCACTGGATTGAATGCCTGTTGACCAATTAAGGTCTGTATATCATTGTATTTTGAGTTATCCATCGGCGGGATACCATTTGGAACGGCTGCTGCGTATGGTTGTAATGCTGGATTTTTGTCAAAGAACGCTTTAAACGCATCATTTGTCGTTAAATCATCACGAGCTGGTGGTAAACTTGTCTTCTCTAGCCATTTCACATCATTTTCAGGTTTTGAATACACCCACTTCATGAATTCCATCGCTGCTTTTTGTTGTTCTTTCGTTGCAGAAGCATAAATAACTAGACCTTTTGTATCAGCAAATGTTTTAACATTTTTAGTATCTGTACCATCTGGAACAGGTGGTGGTGTTAATGTATAAGTTTCGTTGAATTTCATATTCGGAAATTTGTCAGCCCAGTATGGGATGGTCCAAGGACCAACATCGACGAAAATTCCCAAACCACTTTCAAACGGATCTTTAGCCTGTCTTGTTAATAACGCATTGGATTTACGAAGATCATCCATTAAACCAAGAACCTGTTCGCCGGCTTTTTGATCGCCAGTGAATTTCGTTCCTTCCACAAACTTGTTACCGTTTGACGCTGCATCATATAGCATGAAGAAGTCGAACCATCTTTTCCAAGCTGTAGGATCAGCAAGGTCTGCTTTTGCCCATAGATATTTATCAGGATATTTAGCTTTTAATTTCTTTGCCACATCCAGCATTTCGCTATATGTTTTTGGCGGCTCGTTGTATCCAAGTTCTTTTAAGATGTCTAATCTCCAGCCGAATAACATTGCATTGGAGTAAATTGGCAATACGTATTGGTGACCGTCAGCAAATTCCCAGCCCTTCATTGTTTCATTCATATTACGGCTTTTCTTTACATCATCCCAGCCGTCTAACGTATCTAAAGGCACAAGCGCTTTACTCTCAGATAACTGAGCGGCAAAACCACGGTTAATATTTTCAGACATGGTCGGTGCACTTTTACCTGCAATCGCAGATTGGATACTCGCTTCTGATGTTGGGCTTTCTTTCATCGGACTAACATTAACTTTGATTTTCGGATTTTCCTTAGTAAACTCTGCTGCGACTTCTTTCCAATACACTTGCTGCGTAGGGTTTGGAGCAGCCCAGAATTCAATCGTTGTTACCCCATCTTTTTTGCCAGTATCTTTTGTTTCTTGGTTTCCAGTGGAACATGCAGCTAGCCCTGATACAGTAAGTGAAGCTGCAAATAAGATTGATGCTACTTTTTTCATTTTCATCTTATATTCCTCCAATGTTTAATATCTGATCCAAATTCCATAAAAATAGTAATACCCCAACATAATAAAATAATTACACTGACTTTCAATAATGCAGGCATTTATGTGACAGCGCTATCATTGGTTTTTTAAAAAAAGTATACTTTTTTTAATCTAAGTCAAAAAATATGGTATCTAGCCGAAATCCCTCATTTCTCAACAAGTAAAGTCAGAATTACAAAATTACAAAATAATCGTTTAATAATGTTGTTAATCACTTTACAAAACCAATTATTGCACCTTACTTTTGTAATGTCAAACATTATTTTTAAAAAAACTAATAATTTAGTGTATTTACTAATTAAAACTTCATTGTGCAACCCTCTTGTAATTTTCATTTTGTAACGTTACAATATAATTACAAAGAATGACACATTACTCTTACAATAATACGATATAGATCAAGGGAGAAATAAATATATGAAAAAAAAAGTGACAATGCAGGATATTGCGGATCAGTTAAGTATCTCAAAAAACTCTGTATCCCAAGCTTTGTCTGGAAAGCCAGGAGTTAGCGAAGAGACAAGGAGGCTTGTACAGAATACAGCCGATGAAATGGGTTATTCCTCTTCAAATAATAGAAATCAAAAACAAGGTGATAAAAAGGTACTCAAAAATATCGCGTTAATCGCCTCTGATTATGCCTTTTCACTTAAAAGTTTTTTTGGTGAAATTTACTTAAGCGTTGAAAAAGAAGTTCGGGCCCGCGGCATGAATTTATTTATCGAACCGATTGATGGGGATGCTAAAGAGAATTTAACTCTTCCTTCCTTGTTATCGAATCTCGAAATTGATGGGATTTTAATTCTATCTCATATTAGTACCGATTATATTTCTCACATAATCAATACCGGTATCCCTACTGTTTTAATTGATCATCATTCACCCTATTTAATGGCTGATTCCATCTTAACGAATAACCGATTTGGTGCTTTTATCGCTGTAGAACACTTAATTCAGCTAGGACATCGTGATATAGCATTCGTAGGAGATATTGACATTTCTCCAAGCTATCAAGAGAGATTTGAGGGATACTTACTTGCTTTAAAAAAATACGGAATAACACCTAATGAAGACTTTATGTTTACAAACGCAAAGGAAAACCAGGGTGACATCCATTTATTCCTTGATAATCTTCAAGATAAGCCTTCAGCATGGTTTTGCGTGAACGATGGACTCGGTTTCCTTGTCACCTCCGTTTTGCAGCACAGAGGTTTTAAAGTGCCTGAAAAAGTATCAGTATGCTGCTTTGATAATGGACAATTATCACAAATTTCAACTCCTAAGATAACCACAATGGATATTGATTTAAATTATTATGGAAAAAAAGCAGTGGAGCAGCTTTGCTGGAGAATGGAAAACAATGAGGAGCCGATTCACGAGATTCTGTTACCAACCAAATTAATTGTTCGGGAGTCCACTGCAGAGAAAAAATAAAATGATTGGAGTGAGTGACTTGAGAACCATCTATATTATTTCTGGACCTTGTGGAGTTGGAAAATCCACATTAGCAAAAGAACTTTCACGAACCGTAAAGAAAAGCGCCCTTATTAAAGGCGATGATTTCCTCTCCATGTACGAGGAAGGTTCGGCACCGCCCTGGGAAGAAAATTTATCCATCATGTGGAAAAACATGCTTTCTATAACGCAGACATTAATTCTACATGATTATAATGTGATTATCGATATTGTGGTGGAAAATGAGTTAGAGTGGTTCTGCAAACATTTTGCTTACCTGAATCTAAAGATTAAATATGTTGTCTTGCGGGCTGATGAGAATATTTTAATAGAACGTTTGAATCAGCGTGGAGATCCATTTTTAATTGACCGCTCCTTATTTTTGCTTAATCAGCTTGAAAATGCGCCAGCAAATGCAAAATATCTTTACGACACTACTAATAAAAAACCAGCTGAAATTTTAGATGATATCATGAATTCTTCTGATTTTTATCTAGATAAAATTTAGCGGTGAAGAAAGGGAGTTTTGAAAATGACTTGGTTAAAAGAAGCAGAAAAATGGTTTTCCTTTAACGGTTTAGAAGAAGATTTAAAAGAGAAGCTTATGGAGCTTAAAGACAATACAAGTTTAGTAGAAGAGCATTTTTATAAACATCTCGAATTCGGTACTGGTGGAATCCGCGGAGAACTTGGCCCTGGGATTAATCGACTAAACACCTATACCATTCGCAGGGCGGCAGAGGGTCTCGGACGTTTCATTTCGGAACAAGGGGAGTCGGCTAAACAACGCGGAGTAGTCATCGCCTACGATTCTCGCCATAAATCCCCGGAGTTTGCGTTGGAGGTCGCCAAAACCGTTGGAAAGTACGGGATTAAGGCATTCCTATTTGCAGAGCTGCGTCCGACGCCGGTACTGTCCTTTGCCCTTCGATATTTAAATGCTTTCTCTGGAGTTGTGATTACGGCCAGTCATAATCCTCCTGAATATAATGGCTTTAAAGTGTACGGTGAAGACGGAGGCCAGATTCCCCCTGAAGCAGCCGAGGCAATTATACATTATGTGAATGCTGTAGATAATGAATTAAATGTTGAAGTAGGAGAAGAACAAGAGTTACTTGCAAGCGGATTGTTAACTTACTTAGGTGAAGAGGTTGATCACGCTTATGTAGAGCAATTAAAAACACTCCAATTAAACCCTGAATTGGTTCGTAAGGCGGCCAAAGACTTTAAAATCGTTTATTCTCCATTACATGGTACTGGGAATAAACCAGTTCGTGCCGGATTGGAGGCATTTGGCTTTGAAAATGTAACAGTTGTTAAGGAACAGGAGATGCCAGATGCTAATTTCTCAACTGTTAAATCGCCAAATCCTGAAGAACATGCTGCATTTGAACTTGCCATTCAATACGGTGAACAACTGGGAGCAGATATCCTGATGGCCACTGACCCTGATGCCGACCGTTTAGGTGTAGCGGTAAAAAATAAGGATGGAGAATATGTTGTTTTGACCGGAAACCAAACAGGAGCCTTAATGGTTGAGTACCTGTTATCACAAAAACAAGCGAAAGGGATTCTGCCTGACAATGGTGTTGTGATCAAAACCATCGTTACCTCTGAAATCGGACGTGCAATTGCTGAGCATTATGGTGTACAAGCCATGGATACCCTGACTGGATTCAAATTCATCGGTGAAAAGATAAATGAATTCGAACAAACAGGACAGCACACCTTCTTATTAGGTTACGAGGAAAGCTATGGCTATTTGATTGGAGATTTTGTTCGTGACAAAGATGCAGTACAGTCGGCAGTCTTTATCGCAGAAGTTGCAGCCTTTTTTAAAGCCAAAGGCATGACTCTGTATGAAGGGCTATTAGGGATTTATGAAAAGTACGGCTTTTATCAAGAATCTCTTCAATCGATTACCTTAAAGGGTAAAGATGGAGCGGAACAAATTGCAAGATTAATGGATACGTTTAGAAGCGAACTATTAAGTGAAATTGCTGGCATGGAAGTAGCAGCAATTGAAGATTATTCTACTTCTACTAAGTTTATAAATGGAACCGAAAGCCAGATAGACCTGCCACGTTCCAATGTCTTGAAATATCATTTAACGGATGGTTCATGGTTCTGCCTTCGTCCATCCGGCACAGAGCCAAAAGCTAAATTTTACTTTGCGGTAAAAGGTGCATCGATGGCAGATAGCAAAGAAAAGCTATCCTCAATCCAAGAAGCCGTCATGAATAAAGTCAATCAGATTCTAGCTTAGATTAATGTAACTTTTTATTAGGCTTTTTCAAAAGGAGGTCCCTCATGACCAATTCAAATAGTGCACCAGAAATCAACTTATCCCTCGTGAAACGGTTGATTTCCGGACAATTTCCGCAATGGACAGACCTTTCCCTTGAGCCGTTCAACTCCTCCGGGACGGAAAATGCCATCTATCGACTGGGTGAGGATATGTTCGTGCGATTACCCCGTGGCGATTGGGCCATCAAGCAGGTGGAGAAGGAGCAACGGTGGCTGCCGATCCTTGCCCCGCACCTGCCGCTTACCATCCCTACACCGCTCGCGTTGGGATTGCCCGCAGAAGGTTACCCTTGGCACTGGTCTTTGTATCGATGGATCAAGGGTGAGAACGCGATTATGGGGCACATTGACAACCCATACCAAGCAGCGACCGAGCTGGCTCAATTCGTAACCGCCCTGCAGAGAATCAATCCCGCCGGCGGTCCGCCACCAGGGGATCACAACTTTGGACGCGGCCTGCCACTTGCGATGCGAGACGCCGGCGTACATGAAGCAATTGCAAATCTGCACAACACGATTGATACCGATGTGGCAACCCTAGCGTGGGAAGCAGCTCTCCAGACACCAGTGTGGGACGGACCCCCTGTCTGGATCCACGGAGATCTCCTTGCTGGGAACCTGCTTGTCGAACAAGGGCGACTCAGTGCCGTCATCGACTTCGGGGGCCTTGGCGTGGGAGATCCCGCAAATGACTGGATGTTCGCGTGGAATCTGCTTTCCGTCGAAAGCAGGGAAAGGTTGCGTGCAGCGCATTCCGTTGACGACGCAACTTGGTCACGCGGGCGTGGATGGGCCTTGTCAGTTGGACTGATTGCCCTTCCCTACTACCAAAGCAGCAACCCTGTTTTCGCTGGTGTCGCCCGTCGCCTAATTGATGAAGTTCTCGCCGATTTCAAGGAAGGCGTATGAATTCAAAACAAGACACCCTTGTCTACTTTCTTAGACAAGGGTGTCCTTTTTAATTGGCTTTTTCTGAAAAAATTGTTGCCTTGTGGACTGTCGTTCAGTGGTTCACTAAATAGGTTGTTTATTAACCGTCGTTTCTCTTTCTACCAATTCGGGATTAAGTACAATCTTTTCAAATGGCATTTCTAATTTTTCCATCCGTTGATAGAGCTGTACAACCGAGCGAATTGCAAAATACTCTTTGTTTATGGCAACCGTCGTAAGCTGAGGCATAGAAAATGCGGCATAAATAGAATCGTCAAACCCATAGACAGAACATTGGTCAGGTACTCGAACCCCCAGTTTGTACAAACTCCGAGTCATCAAAAAACCAAAGTGATCATTTGCACAAAACCAGGCATCTGGCAGCGAGGTCAATGACTGGATATAGAAATCTATTAAGGGCCCCTGCTCATTTATTTGGTGGTTCACCCACCGATTTTCAACAGAGAGCCCCTCTTCCTCTATCGCAACACAAAAGCCCTCATACCTTTCACTATAGCTCGGTGACTTTGATATTTCTCCGATAAATCCAACAGATCGTGCTCCATTTTTAATTAAATGTTTAACAGCTAAATAAGCTCCCCTTCTATTATCCGTCAAAACAGAATCGACATTCAAATTTGGATCATGATGGTCGACCAAAACAACTGGTAAACCCGATTGAATGATAGCTTCAATGAATTCCTTTTGAAGATGAGAGAGAATCAGGAGTCCATCAACCTTTTTTTCAGTTACAAAGCCGGGCAATTTTGGGCTTTCTTCACTTTCCTTATCCACTGCATGAAGCAATAAATGACCTTCTCTGCTTTTGATTTCCTTTTCAATATGTAAATTAATCACACCAAAAAAGGTGTTCTCAGAAAATATTTCCTCTCTAGCAATCAAACCGATCATATGAGCAGACTTCGTAAAGGTTTTGGTTTTCAACTTTTCCATTGGATAGCCAATTTCCAGCGCTGTATCCAATACCTTCTCACGTAATTCTTCACTTACCCCTGCCCGGCCGGTTAATGCCAGAGACACAGAGTTCTTTGAGATTCCTAGCCGATCAGCAATCCGTTGCATCGTGATTGGGATCGGCTTTGCCTTTCCAGGCCCTTTCGATTATGAAAGGGAATCAGTTATATTAAAGGATTAGATTAGTTCGAATCCTTATACGGAGAATGCATTCGGGACCATTTACTGCAAAGGCTCCACACTACTAAGTTCGGAATCGAAGCAAAGGAGATTCTGATGTCATTCGAGAATGATGGCCGCCTTTTTGGGCTGGGAACAAGTACAAACTTCCCAGCTGAACGATTAATTTGTCTAACAATAGGCACTGGACTTGGCTCGGTATTTATTGACCAAGGAAGGATTATTAACAATGGTCCTAATATCCCTTCTGAGGGTTACATAAGCCGTAGCCCATTTGATTTTACCTCGGTCACGTATCGCCATAACCATCACCTCGGTATTATTATACACGAACAAATGTTCTACAAACTAAAAAAGGATTACTTTTTAAATAACCATCCCTTTTTGTTAAACCAATAAATCATGATAATGACGATGACAGCCATTACACTTAGAGTGATAAAGTAGCCGTATTTCCAATGTAACTCTGGCATATTATCAAAATTCATTCCGTACACGCCTACAATAAATGTAAGGGGCATAAAAATGGTGGTTATAACGGTAAGTGTCATCATTATGGAATTCATCCGATTGGATTGAATGGACATATAATTCTCTCTCATATCAGAAGTAACATCTTGATTCGCAGCAACCATATCCGTTAACTTCAGCAAGTGATCATAGATGTCGAAGAAATAATGTTGAAATTGCCCTGTGTCCTGAATCCGCTTCGAGTTGGTAATCCGGTATAACAAATCTCTCATTGGAATGATTGTTTTGCGCAAACGAATCAAATCTCTGCGAATCTCATAAACCTCTTCTATGATTTTATTGCTGTTTGCTTCTTTCTCTTCATATTCATTTAATTTGTCTTCAATTAGATGCATAATCGGAAAATAACAATCCACTAATTCATCAATTATCGTATGAAGAGTATATAGCGGCCCAACCTTTTCCATTTCTTTACATGCCATTATTTTTTGCTTAGCTGCGTCTATTGCCTGATCCTTTTCCTTGTGGAAGGACACGACATAGTTTTCACCTACAAAAACATCGACCTCATCGCACTCAATCGATTGTCTTAATGAATGTAAAACAAAGAAAAGTACTCCATCATAATAATTCATATTAGGGCGTTGGATAAAATGCAAACAATCCTCAATCGCCAACGGATGAAAGTGGAAAAACTCACTTAACAACTTCGTTTCCTCTTCAGTTGGTTCCTCAAAATCGACCCAGTAGAATTGGAATCGATCTGTCCTTAAATCCTCCAGTTTTACATCTTTTATTAACTGGTTATCTTGGGTAATAGCATACGTAAAAATCATTCATAACCCTCACTTTATTGATTTCGCCATTATCTATATGTAATCCATCCTTTTCATCTTTTTTTCAGCATATCAAAAAACAACAAGCCTCGCCCACAATTTGTATCATTACCCGATATATCCTACCAGATTATTTTTTAATCAATCGTTTGATTAATTGCTGCGTTACCCCTTGATTTATAGGGAAATAATGAATCTAGTTAATAAATATTTTGTAGAAAAAACGATATGAATTTATCAGATAAAACGACAATATTCCCCAGGGAATGATTCGATTCCCTTTGCTCTTTTCCTACACTAATTAACCATTTGATTAACAAGTTCCTCACCCTTTCTCCTATAGGCTTTTTCCATGTAAGAAGGTAAATGGATTGTCGATTTCTTTGCTGAGTATGTATCGGCCCCCCCAATACGCACCATTTGTTTTGTTTCATCTCAACGAAAGCAATTATGACATATAAAAATGCTTGATTGTGATTTCTGAAAGGAGTGTAAGAATAATATTCAGAGCTTGTCATTTTTAATTAAACCTTATTCCAAGAACGAATTTGTTACATAAAAAAAAAGAAATGTAAAAAAATATCAGTATAGTGTTTACAATCCAAAGGAGGTTTGGCTATGCAATGAAAGAATGGTTCCATTAAGGCGCTGCTGATTATGTTTGTCTTTTCTTTCGTGTTTATAGCCAATAGTGATCAAGATGTAAAAGTAATGGCGTTCTCCAACCAAGTGCTGCAGCAAGGTGCAGCAGGGGAAGACGTTACTGAACTGCAATCCCGCCTTGCTTATATCGGTTTTTATAAGAGTAAAGTAGACGGTGTGTTTGGATGGGATACATATTGGGCCGTTCGCAATTTTCAAGACAAATTTGGTCTCCCCGTCGATGGAATCGTCGGTGAATCCACTAAGGCAATGCTAGTTAAAGCGACAAAGTATGAAAAGCCTTCAGGTAACAATAACTCTGCCAATGTTCCAAACGGGTTTTC
Organism: Neobacillus pocheonensis; assembly: GCF_050477905.1. Taxonomy (NCBI): domain Bacteria; kingdom Bacillati; phylum Bacillota; class Bacilli; order Caryophanales; family Bacillaceae; genus Neobacillus; species Neobacillus pocheonensis. The sequence goes on from NZ_JBCNAD010000017.1 coordinate 60,866, forward strand.
TCAAAATGATATCAAACTTATGTCAAATGCTGTGCATGGAGAATCACGCGGGGAACCGTATGAGGGTCAAGTCGCTGTTGCAGCAGTTATCTTAAATCGGGTTTCAAATGCATCTTTCCCAAATACCATTGCAGGCGTCATCTACCAACCTGGGGCATTTACGGCCGTTGCAGACGGGCAGATTAATTTGACTCCCAATGAATCAGCAAAGAAAGCTGTTCTTGATGCCATAAACGGATGGGATCCAAGTGGCGCAGCCATTTATTATTTTAACCCTGATACTGCGACTAGTAGTTGGATATGGAGCCGGCCACAGATTAAAAGAATTGGGAAGCATATTTTTTGCAAATAAAAATGGAATCGTTTTATTTACTAATTTTTTGATCTGCTGTTTAATAGGTATAAATTCAACAGTAACTTTAGTAGAGAAAAAAGCAGCGTAATACCATAACATCATGGACTGCTCTCATGGTCTTCCAACAAAATAAAAAACAAAAAATGACCCAAGAAAAAAATCCTAATGGGTTTACTTTTCGGGTGCAGAACTTTAAAAAACAGGTCAAATCTCTAATTCATACTCGTATTATTTCACATTTTAATTCACGAGAACAATCACACTAGGACTTGTCCTTCATAACTTGGATGAAGAACATTTTTCTTGTTGCTCAACCGAGTTTTGTCCTTCATAACCTGGATGAAGGACGTTTTTCTTGTTTCCCAACCAATTTTTGTCCTTCATAACCTGAATGAAAGACATTTTCTTGTTGTCCAACCGAGATTTGTCCTTCATAACCTGGATGAAGGACATTTTTCTTGTTGCCCATCCGAGTTTTGTCCTTCATAACTTGTATGAAGGACATTTTTCTTGTTGCCCATCCGAGTTTTGTCCTTCATAACTTGTATGAAGGACATTTTTCTTGTTGCCCAACTGAGTTTTGTCCTTCATAACACGGATGAAGGACATTTTCTATTGTTTTTTAACTAAAGCACACGTTCGTTTAACAAGGTCCATTCAATTTATTTAACAAAGATTTCCTTCTCAAGCTTTCCTGCAAGGTAGTGCAATAAAAAAAGGCTGCCTTAAAAAGCAGCCAGTTCTTTAAGGAAAGCACCCGTTATTTTAATAGAAACACCGTCTTGTCTTTGTAAGTAAATCTATATTCACTTATTAATGATTTTCCTGTCATCAGCATTAGGGGGCTGCTCCATCCAGTTTCGTTTAATAATTAATTTACCGAAGCTACTATATATGAGCATATCATCTATGATAGCCTTTTCACATTGCATGACAATATCTGCTCTCATACTATAAATCGCAGCAGAACCGTAATAGGATATTGCTGCAGCAAATAAAAATCCTGAATGAAACAGCATAAGTTTTTCAGAAAATGGAGCAACATTTGAATTTGTTATTTCTGCGTCATATGTACGAGGTAAATGAAGGTCTTCTTTAAGTAATAACGTTGTAAATGTCCCAATGTGTTTATTTGCTGCATTAAGACATTTTTCTAAAAACTTAATAATCGCTTTGTCTTTACATACTTGTTTAAAGGCGATAAGGCATCCTTTTGTGATTAAGCTTTTTTCTAAATTAAAATAGATATTACCACATTCAATAGCATTCATGCTTCTTTTGCTGCCTAATAAATCCGTTACATAATCAAGGGTATTGATAAAATGAATCTTATCTGGTGTTGAATAATAAGGCGGTCTATCAAGAAGTTTCTTTGCTATAAGTACCTCAATGGATTGGTTATATAAATCCATTGTATCTATATTACATTGGTAATAAAAATTTCTAAGGTCTTGGCGAATCGAAAGGGTAAATGCCAGACTGTAAGATTGGCTCCCATGCATAGCCATAGTGTGAATATAATATAAGCAAAAATGATCCGTAAATAATGGTGGGGCATCCAAATTAACATCTTTTTCATTAAACCCTTTAGGAACAGGAAAATTTTCTTGACGAAACAACTTCTTCAGTTTGTTTATATGCTTTTCACAAAGTCCATATGCAGTTTGAAAAACATTATGTATCAGATGGTCTTGAATGGTATTTACCATGTACTTGATTACACAAAGTCCCATTGTCTCACGTATATAATGGGTCCATAAATTCGCAATCTCTGATGAGGTTAATCTTTCTTTGCTTTGATTCATTTTTTTCACCCTATAATGTTTGTGTATGATTATTTTCATCTTTTTTCCAAGATATTATGTGTTATAATTTCTTATTTCTAAAAGGGATAATTAAATTCCCTTGTTTAATGTCCTTAGTTAATTAAGAAAAATGCTTTACCTCTAAAATTGAATTAAAGCACCCGTTTGTTAAATAACATTTTTTCACAATCTTACAGGTGTTGAACAATCGAAACCCAACACGATTCCATAATGCCTGCAAGAAAGACCTCCAGTATAATAAAAGTACATATAAAAGGCACAAATAATTGTGCCTTCCAAAGGAGTGAAATGTCTTTACCAAACTTCCTAATATAATATATTCTAATGATTTTATTTGGATTTGGATTAGCACCTATTAAATTCCTCAATCCGAAATTATTCATCCCTCTTGCATTAACCTGCCCATTAGCCATCCATGCAGCACAAAATCAGTGCTGCACCACAGAGAATGAAAATGGTAAGGAAGTGTCAATACTGATACTGACCTTAATCCAGTCAACCCTAATCCATAGGCTTATTAATTAACGCTCTCCTCTTTTTTTTAACGATTGATTAGGGTCTTCTTTAATATTGTCATTTTTCAATTCTTGAAGAAACTTATTTTCATGGTAGTTCTATAAGAAAAAAACGCCGCAGCAATCAATACTAAACTCAAGCACCCGTTTGTTTAAGTACAAAGTTTCACAAACTTTTTAGTCTCATTCTCAAAAAGCCGTAACCATACAATATTAATTATTATCAGCCTATTGAAAAGCCTAGATAAAAGGTTTCTTTTTCAAACTGAAATTGTTCTGAATTCATCGCATCAAATGTACTTAATGTTAAAGGTAAATGAAATAACTCAGCAAAATTGTTACACGTTTTAAATATATCTTCTTGGCAATATGCTTGCTCTACTTGTACAGGGTGGACATTAAAAATTTCACATATCTTCTCAGGATCAAATCTGGTCTTATTTAATCCATAGTCATTCAAACTCAGTCCGTCTACAAGTGATGTTTCGAACTTATATTTTTTAAATATGTTAATATCTAAAAACTCATCATCGAAATAATCTACACTTAATACATATTTATCAAACCAAATAAACCAATTCTTTACATGCTCTTTAATAACCTGCGTTTTAAAGTATTCGGAATAAACAGATACGCTACCATTAACCTCCGTTAGGTAGAAAGTTGCCTCTAGAGGTTTGGATGTTTGTATTACATTTAAAACGCTTGCCAATTTATTCGGAACGGATGTTTTTAAATTTGAATTACTGCTGTTTGTTTGATGGTCTTCTCTACACCGTCCAAGACGAATAAGAACCTCTTCTATATTTGAATTTAAGATATGTATTGATGCAAATTTTCTCCCCATCTCTCTCTCCCTTTTAAACATTTTCTTGGTACTTTCATAATTCAACCAAGAGAGAGTTTTTCTCCTGTTCCACTAGCCTGCTTCATTAGTGCAATAAGAAAAAAGGATCACCTCAGAAATCCCTTTCTTAAAATCAAGCATACTTTACTTGCAGGAATACATATTGTTATTTATAGCAAAAGGAAGAGGTTTATGTCCTCCTCCCTTTTCACTAATATAAATTTTTAAACTTTTTCAGGAACAAATTGATTAGCAATGATTTCTCCAATAGGCTGATTGTTTAGTTGAGTGGTGTTAATAGTGTCTCTTTTTTTCAACGGTAAATACGGAAATACTAACTCTGCAAATTGATATGATTCTTCCAAATGTGGATATCCGGATAAAATAAAAGTATCGATACCTAACGCAAAATATTCTTTCATCCTCTCCGCCACTTGTGTTGGATTTCCCACAAGTGCTGTTCCAGCACCACCACGAACGAGACCAACCCCTGCCCAAAGGTTCGGGCTTATTTCCAGCGTCTCTCTTCCACCCTTATGCAGCTTCATCATTCTCTTCTGCCCAACAGAATCTTGACGGGCTAAAGTACGTTGTGCTGCCTCAATCGTCTCCTGATCTACATATTTAATTAAACTATCAGCCGCTTCCCATGCTTCTTCTTCCGTTTCTCTTACGATTACGTGTAATCGGATGCCAAATCGTACTGTTCTTCCTTCTTGTTCAGCTAAACGGCGAACTTCTTTTATTTTTTGTTCCACTTGTGCAGGAGGTTCTCCCCATGTTAAGTAAACGTCTGTATGTTTTGCCGCAACGGCTTGGCCAGCTGGTGATGAACCGCCAAAATAGATAGGAGGATGCGGATGCTGAACAGGTGGAAAAAGCAGTTTCCCGCCTTCAATTTTCACGTGCTTCCCATCAAATTGAACCTCTTTTCCTTCTAAAAGGTTACGCCAAACAGTTAAAAATTCATCTGTTACTTCGTAACGTTCATCATGAGAAAGGAATACTCCGTCACCAGCTAATTCTACTGGATCACCACCCGTGACGACATTAATTAGAAGACGTCCATTCGAAATGCGATCCACTGTGGAAGTCATTCTGGCTGCAACAGAAGGAGTCATTATTCCCGGCCGGACAGCAATCAAAAATTTCAATCGTTCTGTTACAGCAGCCAATGATGACGCTAATGTCCATGGATCCTCACACGATCTTCCTGTTGGAATTAATACCCCTGTATATCCAAGTCGATCAGCCGCTTGAGCGATCTGACGAAAGTAAGAAAAATCAGCCAAGCGTCCTCCCTTTGTTGTTCCTAAATACCGGCTATCACCATGAGTTGGAATGAACCATAATACTTCCATTTTTACACTCCCTTTATGTTATTAGTTTTTTTAACTAAATATCGTTCATTTTTTGTTTATCGAATTTCTTGTAATTCTTTTCGTTGCAATCGTCCCAGTAATTGGCCGACAGCAGATTTCAGCCTTTGCTCAATTTCAGAATCTACAAAAGTAATCTCTTGTCCAGAATAGGTAAATTGTGAATCTACCATATATACAGACTCTACACTTTCTCTTGCACCAAGAACTGATAAGAGAGGCTTAAATGAGTATTCAAGTGATAAAAGATGCGCATAAGTACCTCCGGTTGCAACTGGAAATACGATTTTACCTTCAAGACCTTTTTCAGGGAGCAAATCTAAAAAGGTTTTTAAAACTCCTGGATAACTCGCCTTATACACTGGACTTACAATGATCACTGCTTCTGCTTGTTCCACTAGCAATTTTGCTTGTTGAATGGCTGGACTATTAAAATTTGCATATATTAAATCTTCTGGAGGCAGATTACGGACAGTAATCGTACTTACTTGATTTCCTTCCTTTATAAGAATACTTTCCAAAAATGCAGAGATCGCAGACGAACGAGATAAAGTAGCAGGGCTGCCAGAAATAATCACGATATTTGACATAAACATCTCTCCTTTTCTTAGGACAAAATAATAGTAATTAAAAGATTAAACCTTAAAGTTTTAGTTATTCCATTGGTTAAGCAGCATTTTCTCCCTGATAACTATCACGCCATTTTAAGAATCTTGACTCTAATACACGAACAAGCGAATCACCTATTTTACCTCCAAGAGCGAAGATAATAATTCCGACAAAAACAACCTCGGTGCGGGTAAATTGTCTTGCATCCATAATCAAATAGCCGATTCCTTCGCTTGCCCCCATCAATTCGGAAACAACTAATCCCAGCCAAGCAGCGCCTAAGGATAGGCGAACCCCAAGTAAAATATTGGGGAGAGCAGCCGGAAAAATTAGTTTGGTTACTTGATTCCATCTACTAAATTCCAAAATCCGTGCTACATCAAATAATTTTTTATCTACTCCGCGAATGCCCAATAAAGTATTTACATATAGGGGGAAAAATGCTCCTAGTGCAATTAACAACTCCTTTGATAATTCTCCTAAACCGAACCATAGAATAAATAATGGTGATAATGCTAAATGGGGTACGGTTCGTAACATTTGCAAAGAAGGATCAACAAATTGCTCTGCTTTATTAGAGAGACCGGTCAACGTCCCAAACAGAAGACCCAAACTTGCACCTAATATAAATCCGATTAAAGCACGAAAAACGCTAATTTTTATATGCCCAAATAATTCACCTGTTCTAGCTAATTCCTGAAAGGAATGAAATATATCTAAAGGTGTAGGTAATATCGTATTAGACACATGTAAAAGTGATCCTGCCAACTGCCATACAACTACTATAATGATGGGTAACACCAAGCCGCGTGCCATTATTAATGCAGAGCCTTGGAATTTAGTGCCCTTCGCCTGTTTCGTAACTGCAGGATTCCTAAATTTACTCTCCAAATTTTCAGATGGAAATGCTAGTTTTGCTTTGCTCATCTCAAAACCACCTCACTTAGTTTTTTCTTCCTTCAGCTCCTTTAATGCTTTCTTAATGTACGAATTATCGACTACCTTTGATGTATCGATTTTATTTGTAATTGCTTTAAGGGAATACTGGAAATCTGCTGTTTCCTGCTGTGCTTTAATGATCTCTTCAGATATTGGAAGATTAAGAGATTCATTATTTTCGAGTACATAGCTTATGACATCCTTATCAATTTTTTTAGCATTTGCATACAAATCGATTGCATCATCACGGTTCTCTTTTTCAAATAAACGCGCTTTTTCGTATACTTTTAGAAAGCGTACAACAAGATCAGGATGCTCTTTAGCAAATTCTGTACGTGCAATTACGAATCCCGGTGAATAAACATTCAATGATTTTCCATTCGCTAGTATTCTTGCGTTTTTCTTTAAAGTCTGTAGTGAAACAAAAGGCTCCCAGATGGACCAAGCATCAACTGCTCCTGATTCAAACGCCGGCTGTGCTTCATCTGGTTGCAATTGGATAATTTCTACATCACCAGGCTTCAAACCAGCCTTTTCCAAAGCACGGTACAGTACATTGAACCCACTGCTTCCTTTTGCCACTGCAATTTTTTTCCCTTTTAAATCCTTTAGTGTTTTTAACGGACTGTCTTTACGAACAATAATCGCGTTTCCTTTAAGCCCATCGCTAGAACTTGCAATTTCCTTAAACTGAATATTTGCTGCCTGCCCTGCAATTACAGGTGAATTGCCAACTGCCCCAAAGTCCAATCGATTAGCTGCCATTGCTTCGAAATGCGGAGGACCGCTTTGGAATACCGTCCAGTTTACTTTTACACCAACCTTTTTAAATTCTTCTTCGAACCAACCTTTTTGCTTTGCAATCAATAACGGTCCCAAGCTTTGTTGGATTCCTATGTTAACTGTCAAGTTTCCATTCTTTCCTGTAGCTGTATTCGCTGTTGTCGTTTTTGATGAGCATCCCGATAAAATCCCTATCATAATTGCTGTAAATATTAATAAAGAAACCTTAAACTTTTTAAACATCTTTTCCATCCTCCTCTAAATACCTGAGCCTTCAATCAACTGAAGTTCTTCTACTTTCTCAAATTCACTTAGTACCTTTTGTCTAAATTCCTGAAATGAGTGACTCGCTCTTTTGCGATGATGCGGTAAATCGATGGGAATAATATTGCTGATTTGACCTGGTCTTGCACTCATGATCACGACTCGATCAGCAAGATAAATAGATTCATCAATGTCATGCGTAACTAGGATCATAGTTGTTTTTTTCTGTTGCCAAATATCTAACAGCACATCCTGTAAATGTGTTCGAGTAAAGGCATCAAGTGCACCGAACGGTTCATCCAGCAGCAGCACTTCTGGATCCCTCAATAATGCTCTAGCAATCGCCACCCGTTGTGACATCCCTCCTGAAAGCTCCTTTGGATATGCTTTTTCAAACCCTTTCAATCTTACAATTTCAATGAGTTCATCAACTCTTTTGCGGACATTAGGGTCTTTGAGGGATAAATCAGCTGCAATGTTCCTCTCCACCGTCAGCCAAGGGAAGAGGCGGTGTTCCTGGAAAACAAATCCTTGTTTGATGCTTGGCCCTGCAATTTCTTGGTTATTGATTTTAATAGATCCTTCATATTCGTTATCAAGACCCGCAATAAGCTTCAATAGTGTACTCTTACCACATCCGCTCGGTCCGATAACGGTTACGAATTCGCCTTGTTTTATTTGGAAATTAACATTTTGTAATACTTGGTTTTTTTTATGCTGTTTAATGAATGATTTATTCAATGACTCCACTGAAACACCCACGATCCTTCTCCTCCTTTTAAATGTAGAATAAACATTCCTTAACTTTTCTATCTGAATAGCATTTGTACGGTGTCACACATTTTAAATGCCACCCCCTTATATAACTTTTCCTATATGATAACTTGGTTTAATTGGCGAAAAAACACTAAAATTAAAAATATTGGGAATATTTTATAATAAAAAAACTCCAACTCCTAGCTAAATACTAAGAGTTGAAGCCTTCAGTTGTCTGATAGACTCTGTAGATTTTAATAATGGCAAAAGCCAATAAATACAAATAATTCATAATTAATAAATTTTTTATATTGTTAATATAAAAAAACTTTTCCAATCTGTCAACTAGGAATTTATATTTTTTAATTCTATAATGCTAGCTACTGCGCTAGAAAAATTGAATTTAAAAAGTAATTTACCCATTCATAGGAATGGGATTTTTTTGCGTATTAACCTGCCTGCTGCCTTAACAAAAAAAAAAGCCACCGTTGTCGGCAGCTGAGGTCTTTAATGTATTCACCGTTAATTCAATAACTATTTATTTAACTTTTAATGAATTCCTTTCTAACCTACATATCCACCTATAATACCCTAATAAGATTAACAGAAGTATTGGGTCAACAATCGCGGAATGCCATAAACTCCACCATTTGTAATGAAAATAACCCCAAGGTTCTGGAAGTAATGTGATTAATTCATAAATTAAAATACCTATTACAAAAATACACATATAAAAAATTCGATTTATCATTTTGGCTTTAAAAGGAAACCAATTTAAAAACATCATATTCACTGGTGGAAGTAAAATTGTATGTGCAGGCAACGCTTTCCAATCAACACCTGGGCTAATATACCAGTAAGCATGATATTTCATATCAATAAACAAATCGAAGATATTTTGGAAAGCTATAGTAAATGTCCAAATGCAAACTATTTGAATAGAATTTAGTCGTTTGTTTGTCTTAAAGGCAAACAAATTAAATGCAATTATTGCAATAAGGAGTCCTATCATAAGATGTTCCTTTTTATCATTAAATATTTCCAATATAGAGATAATTATTCAACTAATCAGCCATTTAGCTTAATAAGTCCTAATAAAAAAAGCGTTAATCCTTCTTGGATTAACGCTACCCGTTACTTTAAGTACAGTATTTCACAATCTAACTCGTTAATCGAACAAGGAAGAGTAGATGCATTATTTAGGCATCCTACACTGTTAGTTAATAAGCACCATTGAAAAACCAGAATATTAAATTATAAAACGAAGATTTTTGTGGACTACACTAAAAAATTAATATGGGTTAGGTTGATAAAAATAATTGGGTTTTTTAATGTCATTATTATATGGTTTGTGGAAAATATGGGTTGCAGCTGGTGACAGTGGTGGAATAAGCCACGTCCAGTCGCCTGTAATAGACCTTTCACTTGCCCTTTCTTTTTCTTCGAATTTTTGGAATTGTTGTGCAGCCGTATGATGGTCTACAATACTAACCCCATCCTCCTTAAAGGAATGTAAAACTGCAGTATTCAATTCTAAGAGTGCCCTATCCTTCCATAAAGATATATTACTTTTTATGTCCAACCCCATTAATTTTCCTATTTGAGGAAGCATATTATACCGCGATTCATCCGCAAAGTTCCTTGCCCCTATCTCAGTCCCCATATACCAGCCATTAAAAGGAGCTGCGGTATACGTAATGCCGCCAATTTCTAAAATCATATCCGAGATCATCGGTACTGCATACCATTTCAAATTTAAATCATTAAACCATTTGTAATTGGGATGACGAATTGGCACTTCGAGAAGAAGCTTTTCTGGAATCTGGGCTACTTTTGGATGATGATCATTTATTTGAACGACTAAGGGTAAAACATCGAAATTTCCAAACTTCGGTTCCCATCCTAAATCTATACAGGTCTCGGTAAAGGAAATGGAGTGTGGATCCCCTAAAACACCTTGTTCCGTTTTGTAACCTGCATAGCGAATTAATTGGTGATTCCATATACGTACTTTTTGGTTCGAAGCTTTTTGTGAAAAAATGGTGATTGTAGGGCGTATTCGACCCTTATTCGTTGCATATTCAATGTGTTCAAATAAGGCTTCGATAATTTCTTCTTCTGTCTTTAGGTTCCTCTTATCGATCACATTTAATTGATCCCAAAATAATCTTCCTATACAACGGTTACTATTACGCCAAGCCATTTTTGCCCCATATTCAAGCTCTAGGTTGGTGTGTTCATAAAAACCTTTATTCCGTATCTGTTCATTCAATTCATTCAATCTATGTTCCACTTCCTGCTCTGTTTTATTTAATTCTCTATAACAGGTCCGGATAAATTCCTCAGCTTCCTTTAGTAAATCAGTAATCAAAACAAATCCTCCTTGGGTATATGGCAGATAATATCCTATTATGTAAAAAAAGATCCAAGCCTAAACAAATAATATTGTTTCAAAATCAACTTTACCATTTAACCCAAAGAGATTTCCATCCCATTTCAACAATCCTACTCCGTTAGATAATCGTATCTAACTGAGGGAGCACAATAAGAAAACGGGACCGCCGCAGCCTATTGTGCATGGACAGGATGCTTGTCCTGTTTCACAATTGATTCATATTAAATTTTTATTATATGATTACAATCAATGTTCCCTTCCAAAACTGTCAGAACCGTCCCCTGGAAAAATACTGAAAATATGCATTTTTTAGCCCGAAATCAAAATGTAAATATTCTGTCACTCTAATACAGTTGAAGTCAGGAATTTGAAAGTTTAAACTTTAACTAATATTTGAGGAGTGATTAAGGTGAAAACAGTATCCGTCAGTGAGCTAACATTCAAGAATCATTTATCGATGGTTGAGCAAATTGCGCTCAAGGATTTACTATTGAAATGGGTTGGTGGAATAGATGAATTTCTACGACTTGAGTACACAGAAAGTGTCTTTGCAAAGCTGGAGGCAACACAGGCGACTGCCTTACCCATTAATGAGGATGAACTTTTCAGATATGTAACGATAACTGAAGATAATCAAATTGTAATAGGGGTTTTAGATTCTAATCAGGAGTTAGAGCATAGAATCATATCTCTGGATGAGGTGTTAAGAGGTAAGCACTTTTAAGTTGCTTACCTCTTAACTTTTCTGTGCCCAATTTGTATTTTTCCCATGATTATTTTATCCCAACCGGCCTTGTCCCATAATCCTTTCACAGGATTAAATCTAAGTTATGAAAGCATTAGCAATTGATCTTAACTTTGACTTCCTTCAAATTGGACATCCCAATCATCTGATTCATCCTCTGTATCACAATCGTCAACTTCTGTGTAAAGGATGGAATCAACTGCTATTCTTTTTATTTTCATAGTCTTCATTCACCAATCCCCCCTTTATATTTTGATTTTACCAAGTAATTGATTTAGAAGTGAAATATCCTTGAGAGATTAATAGCTTTGTTATTTCTCTCTTTAAAATATTCTCTTTCAAACAAGCGGTGACAGGCACCAACAAAAAAAAGCACTCGCTGCCATAGCACATCGAATGCTTCGAATAATATCTACAAAATGAATGGCACCGTATACGAGTGAAGCAAAAACTACTAACCCGTTGTGCACCTTTACTTTTTCCTTTTCTTTGGATTACCAACTAGCAATGGTCCCATCCGTCCTTGATTCTGTGCCCCCCATCAGTACACCTGTTTCCGGATTTCGCCAAATAATTTGACCGCGGCCAAACGAACCTGAGTCCACCGCAATTTCAATATCATGTCCTTTTCGTCCTAATTCCTCTGCAATATGGAATGGGAATGATTTTTCTACCTCGACTGTTTTTCCATTCTTCCATTGCCATCTTGGGGCATCTAAAGCTGCTTGCGGATTTAAGTGAAAATCGATCGTATTCATAATGACTTGAACATGCCCTTGCGGCTGCATGTATCCACCCATGACACCGAATGGTCCAACAGCTTGATCATCCTTCGTTAAAAATCCTGGAATAATCGTATGGTACGTTTTCTTACCACCTTTCAGACTGTTGTAATGAGTAGGGTCAAGGCTGAAATCATGCCCTCGGTTTTGCATCGCAATTCCTGTCCCTGGTACGACAATCCCAGAACCAAAGCCCATGTAATTACTTTGGATAAACGATACCATATTGCCCTCACCGTCGGCTGTTGCCAGGTACACGGTTCCTCCACGCGGCGGTGTACCTGGAGGTGGCGTGCCAGCTTCACTTCCAATCAGTGCTTGACGCTCCCGGCCATACGAATTACTTAATAACTCTTCCGCGGTTACCCCCATATGCTTAGGGTCTGTAATGTATTGCTTGCCGCAACTAAAAGCAAGCTTCATAGCTTCAATTTGTTTGTGGTACGTATCTGTTGCTTCTTTTGCGGTAAAATCAAATCCTTTGAGGATATTCAGCGCCATTAGAGCGACAATCCCTTGCCCGTTTGGCGGGATTTCCCAAACATCATAGCCACGATAGTTTACCTTAATCGGATCCACCCACTCAGGTTGAAATGCAGCCAAATCATCTTTGGTTAAATAGCCGCCGTGAACTTCAGAAGCTGCGGCGATTTTTTCAGCAATAGCCCCTTTGTAAAAACTTTCTCCGCTTGTTCTTGCGATTTGTTCTAGTGTGTCAGCATGGTCAAGAGACGACCACATTTCTCCGACTTCAGGTGCTCGTCCCTTTGGTGCAAAGATCTCAAACCAAACTTCGAACTCGGCCCCTGTACAATTTTGTTTGTATTGTTGGTATGCCCTTTTCCAAAAGCGTCCGAGCGTAGGAGAAACAGGAAAGCCGTTTGCCGCATAATCAATCGCTGGCTTCATCACATCTAGCAGCGGCAGGCGGCCAAAACGCTTTGATAATTCTACCCAAGCTGCCGGAGCACCTGGGACCGTAACCGGCACCCAGCCATACTTTGGCATCTTTCCGTGTCCATCTGCTTTTACCTTCTCGATAGAGATATTCATTGGTGCTGGACCGCTTGAATTGAGTCCGTGTAATTGTCCTTTTGTCCAAACAAGCGCAAAAGCGTCCCCGCCGATTCCGTTCGAGGTAGGCTCTACTACGGTCAAACAAGCAGCTGTCGCAATGGCAGCATCAATCGCATTTCCACCTTTTTTCAAAATATCTAACCCTGCCTGTGCAGCCAAAGGCTGCGACGTTGCTACCATTCCATTCTTGGCATACACGACATTTCGTTGTGATGGATAAGGATAATGCAAAGAATCAAAATTCATGTGTTGTTACCTCCCCTTGGTACAATTCATCCGATCTTTTCTTCTTTCGTTTCTATTATATTCCTTTCCGTAAAGAGATGGCAGGAAACCTGATGTCCGCTATCAATGCCTTGAAGAATGGGAATGTTCGTTTTACAGCTTTCCTGAGCAACCGGACAACGAGGGTGGAAGGTGCATCCTGACGGCGGATTAGCCGGACTTGGCAAATCTCCCTTAAGAATGACCCGCTCTCGTTTCGCCTTCGGATTGGCAATCGGCACGGCCGATAATAAAGCTCTCGTATAGGGATGGCTTGGGTTGGTGAAGAGCTGCTTTTTATCGGCAATCTCCACTACACGCCCCAAATACATCACGGCAATCCGATCACATAGGTGCCTGACCACAGATAAATCGTGAGAAATGAAGATGAGCGTCAGATTAAACTCCTTCTTCAAATCCTTTAAAAGATTCAAGACTTGCGATTGGATGGAGACATCAAGGGCAGAAACCGGTTCATCCGCAATAATCACCTTCGGTTTAAGGATAAGCGCACGGGCAATCCCAATTCGCTGGCGCTGGCCGCCTGAAAAATCATGCGGATGACGATCTAAATGCTCTTTCCGAAGCCCTACCACTTCGATAATTTCCTCTACTCGTTTCATCCGTTCTGCGCGGGATGAACCAATCCCATGCACGGCAAGCGGCTCAAGCAAAATCTGCCTAATCGTTTTGCGCGGATTAAGAGAAGCATAGGGATCCTGAAAGACCATTTGAATATCCTTGCGCATCTGGCGCATTTCTTCCTTGGACAGTTTCGCCAAATCCTTGCCATTGAACAACACTTCCCCAGCAGAAGGATCCAATAAACGTAGAATCGTCCGTCCGGTTGTTGATTTTCCACAGCCTGATTCTCCGACAATGCCTAAAGTCTCACCCGGCATCACTTGAAAATCAACCCCATCAACAGCCCGTACATGACCGGTTACTTTATTGAAAAAACCCGTCTTGATCGGAAAGTGTTTTTTTAACCCCTTGATCTCTAAAATGGGCTTCATGACGCATCCTCCTCCGTAACAAGCCAACAGCGGCACTTATGCTGGCTTTCGATTTCCTTCAGCTTTGGTGCCTGTTGATGACAAATCTCCTTCGCAAAGCTGCAACGTGGAGCAAACCGGCATCCTTTCGGCATCTCATACGGAGGCGGAACCGATCCGGGAATGGTATTCAGATATTCCTTCTCATCCTCATAGGATGGAATCGAATCCATCAGCCCAATCGTATAGGGATGCTTCGGATTTTCAAACAAAGTCTCCACGTCCGTCTCCTCCACGACTTGACCGGCATACATGACAATCACGCGGTCGCACATTTCGGCTACAACCCCTAAATCGTGGGTAATGAGCATGATGGAAGTTCCTGTTTTCTCTTTTAAATCCCGCATTAAGTCTAAGATTTGCGCTTGAATCGTTACATCAAGTGCCGTGGTTGGTTCATCAGCAATAATCAATTTAGGATCGCACGCCATCGCCATGGCAATCATCACACGCTGGCGCATTCCGCCTGACAGCTGATGGGGATGTTCACCATAGATCTCTTCCGCTCTCGGCATCCCAACTGCCTTTAGCATCTTAATCGCTCGTTCTTTGGCCTCATGTTTGGAAATGTTCATATGAAGAATCACGGCTTCTTCAATTTGCTTCCCTACTGTATGTAACGGATTGAGAGAAGTCATTGGTTCCTGGAAAATCATCGCGATTTCATTTCCACGAACTTGCTGCATCTGCTTTTCGGGAAGGGATATCAACTCACGACCTTGGAAGGTGATGCTTCCTTCATTGCTTGCATTGGACGGCAGAAGCCGCATAACCGAAAGGCTGGTCACACTTTTACCGCACCCGGATTCCCCAACCACGCCTAGCGTTTCACCTGGCTTTATGGAAAAATCTACACCATCGACAACCGCAACGGTGCCCATGTCTGTTTTAAATTTTGTTTTCAGATTCTTAACCTCCAAGATGGCACTCATGTTCACCTCTCCTTTCGATTATTTACGAATTCTTGGATCAAAGGTTTGCTGTAATCCGTCACCTAGCAGATTAAATCCGAGAACAACCAAAAAGATGGCCATTCCAGGAAAAATAGTCGCATACGGAGACTCGGTCATGATGGTTTGGGCCTGGTTCAGCATGCTGCCCCATGATGGAGTTGGCGGCTGCACGCCTAATCCTAAATAGGATAAGGAGGCTTCTGCAAGAATTCCTGATGCCATAGCCAGAGTGGCTTGAATGATAATTGGATTAAGGGCATTCGGCAGGATATGACTGAAAATAATGCGAAGATCTTTGACGCCTGTCGCTTTGGCCGCATGAATATATTCCATATTGCGAAGCTGCAGTACCTGTCCTCTTGTAATCCGGATAAAAGCGGGGGCAAACCCAATCCCAATGGCGATCATCGCATTTCCAAATCCATTTCCCAACACAGCGGCAATCGCCAGTGCCAAGATAAGGAATGGGAAGGCCTGCATGGCATCAACGGAACGCATGACCACCCATTCATCCCAGAATCCGCCAAAGTATCCGGCAAGAAGCCCAATCGGAACACCAATGAGGATAGCAATGCCTACAGATAATAACGCTGCTTTAATCGAAATTTGGGCTCCATAAACGACTCGGGAGAAGATATCCCGTCCTAAATCATCCGTTCCAAAAAAATGCTCCCCGCCAGGCGGCAAAAGAATAGCATTATAGTCTTGGGCGTTCGGATCAAAAGGGGCCAATTGATGAGCAAAAATTGCCATTAGAATCAAAGAAAGAATAATAACCCCACCGAAAACGCCTAATCCTGACCGCAAAAACTTTTTGAATGTCTTCATTATGAAACCCCCTTGCCCGCTTTGATTCGAGGATCGATCACGGCATAAAGCAAATCAACGACTAGATTTACACCAACAACCAATACGGCAGATACTAAGATAGCTCCTTGTACGGTTACATAATCACGTTTAAAAACAGATTCTACGATGAGTCGGCCAAATCCCGGAATGGAGAAAATCGACTCGGTAATCACCAATCCGCCAAGAAGTCCGGCAATCATCAATCCGGAGGTAGTAACAACCGGAATCATCGCATTGCGGAGAACATGTCCTAAAATGGTCTTCACTTCATTTAGCCCTTTCGCTTTAGCGGTACGGACAAAATCCATATTGACTACCTCGAGCAATGAAGAGCGAAGCATTCTCATTAGTACCGCCGATTCCCGAAGACCTGTGGCCAAACAAGGTAAAATCATGGCCATCAAATTCTGTACCGGATTTTGTGCAATCGAAACATAACCAGAGGCCGGAAGCCAGCCTAAATGAACAGAAAAATAAATAATTGCCATCATCGCCAGCCAAAAGCTGGGGATACTCATCCCGCCCAAGGCAACAAATGTACTGGTATAGTCAAGGGCAGTTCCTCTTCTAACGGCAGCAAGGATACCAGCAGGAAAAGCAATCAGTAATGCGACCACAAAGGTACCAATCGTTAATTCAACCGTAGCAGGCAATCGTTGGGAAATCAGTTCGGTGACAGGAACCCGATCCATGATCGATATTCCCAGATTTCCTGTCAACACATGCCCGACCCAGGTAAAGTACTGAACAACAATAGGCTTATCCAATCCTAATTCTGCCCGAAGTGATTGATAGGCTTCTGGTGTCGCCTCTTGACCAAGAATGACCCGGGCTGGATCACCCGGGATCAAATGGATCAGAGAAAAGGTCAGAACCGACACTAGGAAGAGAATCGGAATGGTCAACAGCAAACGCCTTACGAGAAATTTCATGTCCTTCTCCTCCTCATCGTGTTTTCAAAAGGATCTTATTTCTTGTCTAATTTTTGTGTATGGATGATGCCGTCTGGTATATATTCAAAGCCTGTAACTTTCTTAGAGACACCAAAACGGTTGAAGTCATGGTAAATATGCACGTATTCAGATTCATCATGGACAATTTCCATCGCTTGATCATAAATCGCCTTACGCTTGACTGGATCCAATTCAACTCGAGCTTGCTTAGCCAAGTTGTCCAATTCTGGGTTTGAAATAGACGCATAGTTGTTTGGCTGACCGGTTACGACGAAATCGAAGAAGCTTTGATCTGGATCGGGACGTCCTGACCATCCGAGTTGAAGCGCTTGGAATTTATGATTAGCCCCATTTTCCAACATCGTACCAAACTCGACTTTCTCTAGTTCTACCTGAATTCCGTAAGGCTTTAACATGTTCTGAATAACAGCCCCGAACTGTTCATTGACAGGAGAGGTACCGATTTGTAATTTAAAGCTGAATCCATCTGGCTTTCCACCCTTGGCCAGCAAGTCCTTAATTTCTTGTTTATTTGGCTTTTCCACTTTATCCGAATCTCCAAATGCCAAGTTACCTGGTCCGAACGGAGAGTTTGCAGGTGTTCCAAAGCCGTCAAGGACTACTTTGATGAAAGCGTCACGGTCAACTGCCTTATTTACTGCTTGGCGAAGGAACTTATTCGTGAATGGCTCTTGTTTGGTGTTCAGGTAGAACCCTTGGTAAGCCATTCCGGCTTTAGCAACCACTTTTGCAGTCGGATTATTATCTAATCCTTTAATTTCCTTTGTCGGAACTTCATCTATGAAATCAAGTTGACCAGATTTTAAGTTTTGCACTGCTGCTGTACCGTTCGTAAATACTTTGTAATTCAATTCATCAATGTTTACTTTACCATTCCAATAGTTTTCATTCTTTTTCAACGTAACATGGTCGCCATTAACATGTTCCACGAAAACATAGGCACCTGTTCCTACAGGGTGGTTCAAGTAATCATCGCCATACTTCTTCACCGCTTCAGGAGATACCATCATTCCTGAACGATCGGTAAGGATCGAAATAAACGGAGAGAATGGTTCAGATAGTTCAACCTTCACTGTTTGCGGATCGATGACATCAACTTTTTGGACAAAATTCATTTCATTCTTACGACGGGAATTGTCTGCTTTATCACGCTCGATGTTGAACTTTACAGCCTCGGCATTAAATTCAGTACCGTCATGAAACTTAATTCCAGTCTTTAATTTAAAGGTATACACCTTTCCATCCTGAGAAACCTCATAGGAATCGACTAGGACAGGGACAATTTTTCCATCCTTGTCGAGGTCAAAAAGTTTATCATAGATGCTGTTTTGAACTTGGCGATCAACGAGAGCATTGGATTGGCTAGGATCTAAGCTTGGCGGATCCGCTTTTAGACTGATGTTAATCACTTTTTTGCCGGCTGGCGTGGAAGCCGCAGGCTTTTCAGCAGATTTTCCAGTCGATGCAGACTGATTCCCCCCACTGCATCCGGTCATGGCGATCATCGATCCTATAATAGCTGTTGCAAATGTAAATCGAGCCTTTTTACTTAACATAATTTCAACCCCAATTATGATTATTTTTTATTTTTAAGCCACTATCTAAATCTGAAAAATATTTATTTTCTGAAATTTCTTTTCAAAAAAAATGGTTACCTATGAGTTCTTATTGTTGTTCTGTTTTCTCCCGCTGCTGCTCTTCTCTCTCCCATTTTTCATGCAGCTTTTCATAACGAATGGCTACGTCATACAAATGTTCCCTCATCATTTGTCTCGCTTGCTCGACATTATGCTCTTTGATTGCCCGATAAATTTTCTCGTGGAATTGGATAGTAGTTAGCTTATCCGAAATCAAAAGCATTTCTCTTTTAGCTGAGGTAAGAAAATCTGTAATTGATTCATAGACTTTCATTAAAACCTGATTTCTTGTCGCATGGACAATGGCTTGGTGAAATTTTTGGTCCGCTTCGAGAATAGGTAAATTCATTTGGATCGCTCTCTTCATCATTTCCAGGGATTGCTCCATTTGAACAAAGTCCTCATCTTTTGCCACTTCCGCTGCTTTTCCGCAAATTTCAACTTCAAGCATCAAACGAAACTCCATGAGTTCTCGAGAACTTTTCGGATCGAGCAGAGCGGACACAACATGCTTGTGGACGATGTCGCTAAAATCCGTTTTTTTGACAAATACGCCAATCCCCATGCGCTTCTCCACGACCTGCATATCCACCAGGCTATTTAAGGCTTCTCTCACGGAGGATCTGCCTACCTTCAATGTTTCCATCAGCTCACGTTCCGAATGTAGTTTATCACCTACCTTGAACGTCCCTTTCTTAATTTCCTCTAATACATATTCAGTTACAAGACTACTAACTTTTTTCGACATGCTCAGCACCCCATTCAATTTACTTGTCTTATGTACTTACCTGTCTTATGCGTCTTACATGTCTCACCTGTCTGATGGGTTGGATTAATTTTATTTAATATTCAAACTATTATCAATGGTTAAATATAACTAAAATATTATTGTGTTATATAGGTCAAAAGTTCCAGTTAGTGCCAGAGGGACGGTTCTCCTGGATTTTAATGAGGTTATTGTCTGCCACAGGAACCGTCCCCCTGAGATATAATCCATGGAAGTCGATCTACTTGTTTAGGAAGGATTCAATGCCCGAATTAATTTTGTTAATGCTTTTAAGTGGTACGATTTTCACATGAATGTCTTCCTTATTTAATACAGGGAATTTCCCGCTGTTTTGAAACTTCTTCCAGTCACCGTGCATAAATCGATGCATATAATCCTCAAATTGATAGATATCCCCACCGATTACTTGGCTTTTCAAGTAAGTGGAATACACTTCGTTTCGTAAGCATAAAACTGCTAAATCCTTGCATATAGCTCAATTGCGACCAATAGATAATATCCTTCGCCGTAACAAAAGCGTCTATTAACATATAGATAGCCAATGGAAAAAGAAGAGTGTAATAACTGAACAAGCTCCCATGATCTCTTAATAGATAAATAATCGACCGCTCGTTTAGGATGGAAACAATCTTATAAATCAAATAAATCCATATCGGAAGCACAATGATGGTTAATAGGATACTGACCCATGCACCTCTTTTAACCACAGCTAACAGGGCGGGAATAATTTCAACATGAGCAAAAAGACCAACAGAAAGTAAAATAACGAACACAATGGAAACAAAACTTAACTTAATCTGCATTTTTTCCCATATTCCTTTTTTTCCATATTATTCATCCATAAATCCTTAAATATTCCGTCGTATACCATTTATTTTAATCATAAAACTCCACAGGGACGGTTCTCATGGCTTAAAAAAGCCGTGAGAACCGTCCCTGTGGTCGCCTGGTCTATTAAAACCAACTTCTTCTTCTAGTCTGCTCGGGGGCATCGAATGATTTAGATTGATTTTCAGAAGAGGTAGTAGTCGAATTCTGATTTCTCTTACCCCTTTCAATTAACCTATCCAGTTTTTGAATGGCCCTTTCAAGTTCTAATTCTGTTAATTCACCTTTAGCATATAAACTGCACAACATTCCATATGCAATTGCTTTTGTATCAATATCTACATTGACAGTTAAATCTACATCGGAGTTACCGCTATTTCTAACCAAACTTTTTAAGCGATTCTCGTTTGATTTATCCATTTTCCACCCTCCTTAAAATCATAAAGGGGATACCAGATAATAGTATCCAGCATCCCTAGAACCGACTATCCATGATATTAGTATTTATGTTTATCTTTATTTTTTTCTTTGTCTTTGTCTTTATCTTTTTCTTTGTCTTTTTCTTTGTCTTTTTCTTTATCTTTTTGTTTTTGCTTTTGGTCCTGCTTTTGGTCCTGCTTTTGCTCCTGTTCCTGCTCTGAATCCGCATTTGATTTTGAACGTACTTTTGCACGAGATTCACTATCAACCTTAATGTCAATATAAACACTTGAATTGCCGCTATTAGAAATATTTGCTTTCGCAGAGTTCATATTTTTGTCTTTTAAAGAAACGTCTGTATCATTTTCTGCTTCGTTGTTGTTTTTGTTTTTATTCATATTTTCAACATCAACATCATTTCGTACTTCATTACTTTTTTTACTGCTTTTTTTACTAGAATCCTTTTCTTTTTTATTTCCCATCGATGATATCACTCCTTTCTCTATCAGATACTATTAATTTATTCAATTTACTTGTAAGTGTTCGAACAAGCATATACATAAATGCGGATTTTTTGTTAAAGTTTTAATGCTCATGGCCTATGATGAAGAAAGAGTCTACTACTAGAAGCATCTCTTTTGTTGTGACCGAGGATGTCAGGAAATAAATTCATAGATATGCAAAAAAGCCGATTTCCCTTTTCAGGAAATCGACTTTTGTATCATTATTAGCTATATCAAAAAATAAAATGGCTCCGCAGGTAGGACTCGAACCTACGACCGATCGGTTAACAGCCGATAGCTCTACCACTGAGCTACTGCGGAATAATCAGTAATGGTGGCTCAGGACGGAATCGAACCGCCGACACAAGGATTTTCAGTCCTTTGCTCTACCGACTGAGCTACTGAGCCACACTTAATCTATATATCAACAGTAGAGTTACCTACTGGGATAAAAGTGGCGGTCTGGACGGGACTCGAACCCGCGACCTCCTGCGTGACAGGCAGGCATTCTAACCAACTGAACTACCAGACCAAATTGCGGGGACAGGATTTGAACCTGCGACCTTCGGGTTATGAGCCCGACGAGCTACCGGACTGCTCCACCCCGCGACGATTTAAGTAATAGTATTATAATGGAGGAGGAAGAGGGATTCGAACCCCCGCGCGGTTTGACCCGCCTGTCGGTTTTCAAGACCGATCCCTTCAGCCAGACTTGGGTATTCCTCCATATAAGTGGAGCCTAGCGGGATCGAACCGCTGACCTCCTGCGTGCAAAGCAGGCGCTCTCCCAGCTGAGCTAAGGCCCCATGTTGATAGGATAAAACTTTGATGAGCCATGAAGGACTCGAACCTTCGACCCTCTGATTAAAAGTCAGATGCTCTACCGACTGAGCTAATGGCTCATACTTAGATGATTTCCTACAACTAAATTGTTGTAAGTCAGATGCTCAAAAAAAGCAAAAAGTATTAATGGTGCCGGCTAGAGGACTTGAACCCCCAACCTACTGATTACAAGTCAGTTGCTCTACCAATTGAGCTAAACCGGCGTAATGTTGAGTTAATATATATTTTGAACTCGCTGGATAGTTTTCGTCATCCTGACCTCAGAAAGCATATGCAAGCAGCAGCTCGGTCAGTATGCTGAAGACTATTCAAGGAGCCTATTCGTTCGTGCTCTACCAATTGAGCTAAACCGGCACATAATGAAAATTATTTTCGCTTTCGCGAAAAAATTCTGGTGGAGGATGACGGGATCGAACCGCCGACCCTCTGCTTGTAAGGCAGATGCTCTCCCAGCTGAGCTAATCCTCCAAATTAATGAACATTATTTTCGCTATCACGAAAAAACTTTGGTGACCCCTACGGGATTCGAACCCGTGTTACCGCCGTGAAAGGGCGGTGTCTTAACCGCTTGACCAAGGGGCCAAAATGTAAAATGTGCAAAATAATAGCCCCAATAGGGGCTTAGCCTGGCAACGTCCTACTCTCACAGGGGCGCCTGCCCCAACTACCATCGGCGCTTAGAAGCTTAACTTCCGTGTTCGGTAT
>NZ_JBCNAD010000018.1:0-194616 GCF_050477905.1 Neobacillus pocheonensis
TTTAGTTTTCAAAGAACAATTTTTTCGAGACAGGATATAAATATATCATTTCTCTTTTTTTGTGTCAACTGTTTTTTTGAAATGTTTATCAATCAACTCAGCGACAGTTATTAATACTATACTAGAATATCAATATAGTCAAGAACTATTTTTTCTCCTGAACGAAGCAATAATCATTTCCCCGCCAGGAATTACAATATTACTATCGTGCTCTAATAATGTCAACAACTAAATGGAAATTTGTTTTATTTTTTTGCTCTGTTAAAAAAGATGATTGATTTTCTAAAATACGCGAAAATTTTGGTTATACTAATCTTAAAGAGACCAATTTGGAGTGTGTTTTCCGCATCTTGATAATTATTTGGTATGGCTTCAATTCCTCGAAATGAAAGGTTTTGACGCAATAACGTCGAATATTAAAGAGGCGTTTGTTATTACCAGTCTATGTGAACACGATTTAACAAACGAAAATAAAGAGAGAAAAGGATGGATGGAAATGTCCTATATCGTTGATTTTAAAAATGTGTCTACGGTTGGTTTAGAGTCTTCACCTGTCGTAGAAGCGCTTGCTGGTTTACGTGCTAATGAAGCCCGTTACTTTATGAACAAATACAAGCATGAATTTACGGTTGTGCCAGCTAGCGAAAGCCGGGAGACCCTCGATTATGTGAACCGAATTTTGAAAGAAGAACGTGATATTGAGTTCGCAGCCAAGCCTTTAGAAACATCGCGTTTTCAAGTGGAAAACATCAAAATGGCCTACGTTTTTTATGAGGATGGTCTTGAGGTCAACGTCATGTATACGGTTGATGGGCCTAAGCCGAAGAGAGCTGTTGGTTTTAAGCTTTCTGAGGGGATGGAGGTACCGAAGGAGTTAGAAGAGAAGTTTAAGTTTGCTAGACAGAAGTCTAAACTAGCTGGAACAATTCGGGGCTCGTTTTTTGTAATTAAAGGAGAATATTAAAGTAGGCAAAAGCGCGAGCGGTGGAATCCAGTTAATTTTCAAATGCAACTAACTGGCGTTAGTTAGATAAGGATTAAAAAGGACTGTTTAAACAGTCTTTTTTTATCTGCAAATATCAATATTTTAGTCTAACAGAGCCTATTTTTTAATTATGCCAAAGACTAGTAAAACTCTATATCTACCAAAATGTCATATTCAGTTTTTAATTTAAGATGACCAAAAAACCTGACCCCAGGTAAGTGTCAGGCACTCCTCTAATATTCAATTTGTATGTTCAAGAATGTCCTTAATTTTCTTTAAATCTTTGTTGTTTGCTTTTTTCATCATAGATGCCATGAAAGGAGCAACCATTTTTGAAAAACCAGTCGGATTTCCTCTGTTCCTCAATTTCATTAAAGTGCTGTTTTCGGTGAGAGATTCCCATGTATATGTGGTCTCCATCGGAAATGGACCATTTGCTGTCCTCATTACAAGCATCTTCCCTGGAATAAACTCAGTAATTTCATAAACATAAGCTAGTTCACGCCCAAGAAAGTGAGCCTTGAAAGCGATTTTTGATCCAACATTCAATGGCTTTGGTGTTCGCCATTCCGCTGATTGGATATTTACATACCATTCAGGAGCATTGTCAGGGTTCGCTGCATAGTTTGAGACTTGTTCCACTGGGCGCTGAATTTCTATTTCTGTAATAACATCTACCAAATTGTTCCCTCCATGTGCCTTTTAAGATTCTTCCCAATATTTTTTAACAACTTTGTTCTTAGATGGGGTCCTTTTTAACATGTTAATTCCACTGGGTCAAGTCGCAAAAAGGATATGCTTAACATACATTAATTTACCCAATTATTATTTTGAAACTATCAAAACCTGCATGGCTTGCATAAGTTCGGAATCCTGAAAATATGATTAAAATAAGATTCTCCAATAAAGGGGTTGTTCGAATGATCATTTTAAACAAAATTGCTTTATTTTTTGTTGTTCTATATTCGTTTTTCGTTATCATCAATACTTATTTAGGAGAAACAGAACGGATTCAATCCAATGTTATTTACCTCTTTATGAATGGATTTGCCTATATTGTTTCGGCCCTAGAAATTGAAAAAGAAAAGCAGAGATATTTAGTTTCTATTGAATAACTTGCCTAATTTCAACACATGAAAAAACTAATCAAACAGTTGATTAGTTTTTTCATTTCGCAGCCGTTTAATAATCTGGTTGTTCACATATGTCATGGGTGTTCGAATGAATAAAAAGATGACACCCTGATTTTTTTTACATAAAAACCGATAAAAAAAGGAAGGTTGCTAAAAATCCAGCATTATTGAGGTTTTGGGAAAATAGATATAAAAGGAAGATAGTAAGGATAATTATTCCTTACTATCTTTTTTATTTTATTTGGCAGTAAATGAAATTAAGGAGGACCATTATGAGAGCAATTGTATGCACAAAATACGGTTCACCAGATGTTCTGGAACTTCATGAGGTAGAAAAACCTACTCCAAAGGACAATGAAATACTGGTAAAAGTACATGGGACAACAGTCGCATCTGGGGACATAAGAGTTCGAAGCTTCAATAGCCCTATCTTGTTATGGCTCCCTATGAGGATCTTCCTAGGTTTGAGAAAACCAAGAAAATCAATATTGGGTGTAGAGTTATCTGGAGAGATCGAGGAAATAGGGAAGGATGTAAAGAATTTCAAAATAGGCGACCAGGTTTTTGCCCTGACAGGGATGAATTTTGGGGCTTATGCTGAGTACACCTGTTTACCTGAAGACAGTGTTGTGGCAATAAAACCTGCCAATTTGACCTATGAGGAAGCCGCTGCCGTATCCTTTGGAGGAACATCTGCATTGCATTTTCTTAAAAAAGGAAAGATCCATGACGGACAAAAAGTTCTTATCTATGGAGCTTCCGGTTCGGTAGGGACTTCCGCCGTACAGATTGCTAAATATTTCGGGGCAGAAGTTACTGGAGTTTGCAGCGAGGCAAATTTTGAATTGGTGAAATCGCTGGGTGCCGATAAGGTAATTGATTATACCAAGGAGGATTTTACAAAGAGAGAAGAACGTTACGATCTTATCTTTGATGCAGTTGGAAAAAACTCAAAATCAACTTGCAAGCAAGCACTGACTCCGAACGGTAAATACGTGACGGTCGATGGGCAGGGAATTGCAAAGGTACGTACTGAAGATTTAATATTCCTCAAAGAGCTTTTTGAAAAGGGTCATCTAAAATCGGTCATTGACAAATGTTACCCGCTCGAACAAATTCCCGAGGCTCATAGATATGTAGAAAAAGGTCACAAAAAAGGAAATGTAGTCATAACTTTGGTTCATGATAACAAAACCTAACAATTCTCTTGCGAAGCCAATGAAACCTTGATTCTACTATCTTGATGGTAACAAGGTTTCATTGGCAAGTGTTTAGTGATATTGATTTTATCTGCGGAAAAATCCGGTTTATCTGCGGAATTATTAGTTTTATCCGCGAAAAATTCAAGTTTATCTGCGAAACTAAAAGGTTTATCTGCGAAAAAGCATATTTTATCTGCGAAACATTAAAAACAGCAAAACAAAAAACCGGACCCACTGCCTTTTCTTTAGTAATCCTTATACCAGAGGAAAAATAAGGAATAATCATCGAGAAAGAACGCAATTTATTAATTAACTTCCAAGGAACTTCTCTAAATAAAGAAATTCTATAAGGGGATACTAATGATATTTAATGGGAATTGGGAGGATATAAAATGCGATCAAATGAAAATACATTATCCATTTTCGCCTTGGGCGGTATCAATGAAATCGGTAAAAACATGTATGTGGTGCAATATGGGGACGATATTGTTGTCGTCGACTGCGGAGGTAAATTTCCAGATGAAAGTTTGTTAGGCATTGATTTAATTATCCCTGATATGACCTATTTAGAAGAGAATCAGGAAAATATAAGAGCGTTAATCGTGACACATGGGCACGAGGATCACATTGGCGGAATTCCTTACTTTTTAAAAAAATTAAATGTGCCCATTTATGCAACCCAGTTTACCTTGGGGTTAATTGAATTAAAGGTAGATGAGCATCGCTTGAAAGGAAATACAAAACTGATTCCGATAGACTCGGATTCTAGACTGGAGCTAGGGCAGATTGGGGTGTCCTTTTTCCGCGTCAGCCACAGTATTCCCGACTGCCTGGGCATTGTTTTTCATACACCTGAAGGAAATGTGGTCCATACAGGTGACTTCAAATTTGATTTAACACCTGCTAATAACCAATTTTCCGATATCCATAAAATGGCCGCTATCGGCAGTGAGGGAGTCATGGTTTTAATATCTGAAAGCACCAATGCCGAACGTGCTGGACTATCCCCATCCGAACAAATGGTGGGTCACCATATGGAAGAAGCATTTATGGATGCGGAGGGTAAAATCATTATCTCTACCTTTGCTTCTAATGTGAATCGGATTCAGCAGGTTGTCCAAGCTGCTATAAAGGCCAACCGAAAACTTGCTCTTCTTGGCCGAAGCATGGTGAATGTCGTTTCGGTTGCAATCGAACGGGGCTATTTAGATGTGCCAGAGGGTATGTTGATTGAGGCACTAGAAGTTGATAAACTCGCTCCCGAAAAAGTTGCCATTCTATGTACGGGAAGTCAAGGGGAACCAATGGCCGCACTTGCCCGTCTTGCTAGTGGGAACTATCGTGACGTTGCTATTTACCCAGGAGACACCGTTATTTTAGCGGCTTCTCCAATACCAGGAAACGAAAAGGATGTTTCAAAGATTATTGATAACTTATTCCAACTGGGTGCAAAAGTGATTTATGGATCTGGAAGTTCAACCGGTATGCATGTTTCCGGACATGGCTATCAAGAAGACTTAAAGCTGATGCTTACCTTTATGAAACCAACCTACTTTATTCCGATTCATGGTGAGTATCGAATGCTTCACCATCACCGTCAACTCGCAGAAGCGATTGGCGTTGAAAAAGGTAATACCTTTATTATTAAAAATGGGGATGTCGTTGATATTGAAAACGGGGTAGCAAGGCAAACACGGAGGTTGCCTGCCGGTGATACATATGTAGATGGCATGGGTGTTGGCGATATTGGTGAGATTGTGCTGCGCGATCGAAAGCAGCTCTCTGAAGATGGAATGCTGGTGATTGTTGTAACGATCAGCAAAGCAGACCGAAAGATTATTTCTGGCCCTGACACCATTACCCGCGGTTTTGTTTATGCAAGAAACTCTGACGATCTCCTCAAGGAAGTTAATCGTCTTGTAAAGAAAACCGTCACCGACCTTCAGGAAGAAAACAGACATCAATGGAATGTAATGAAACAAAGCATCAAAAAATCAGTTGGACAATATTTATTCGCCCAAACAAAACGAAAACCAATGATCCTGCCAATCATTATCGAAATTTGAATACGGTACCCCCGTATAGCGGTGACAGGCACCATCCGTGGACAAATGTCCACAGGTGGTGCCTGTCACCTTTTTTGTTGTAAAAACGCTTACAAATTTCATTGACCTTTTAATATGGTAGGGCTTACAATATAAACATAAGTTTAATATTTAAACATTTGTTTATCCGAAGAGGTGAGTATGGTGCCTGAAATGATAACAGACAAAGAGCAAACGATTTTGGATTTAATCCGCAAGAACCCCTATGTTTCACAGCAAGAGCTTGCTGAAGTTTTAGGCTTATCCCGGCCTTCGATCGCCAATATTATTTCTGGTTTAATTCGAAAAGGAAACATTTTAGGCAGAGCGTACATTTTAAATGAATCACAACATGTTATTTGTATCGGCGGGGCTAATATTGACCGTAAATTCCACGTCATAGAAAAAGCCCAGCTGGCTACTTCCAATCCAATCTATGCTACTCACAATGCAGGCGGAGTAGCACGGAATATTGCTGAAAACCTCGGACGACTTGGGTTAGAGGTGTCGCTAATATCCACAAGCGGCACCGATAAGGACTGGTCAATCATTGAAGAAGCCTCAGCACTTTATATGAACTTAGAAACCGTGACCCAATTCCCTGAAAAATCAACCGGTTCCTATACGGCTGTTTTAGACACCACCGGAGAATTAATCATTGCGTTAGCAGATATGGAAGTGTATGAGGCGATCACACCTGACTTGCTGCTTAAGCATGATGTATTACTAAGTAGAGCAAAATGTATAATCGTTGATTTAAACTGTCCTAAAGAAACCGTGCAATTCTTGTGTCATTTCGCCAAAAGCCATGACTTGCCGATTGTGTTGATACCTGTTTCATCACCAAAGATGAATCGATTACCAGATGATTTAGACGGTGTGACATGGCTCATAACAAACCGGGATGAATCCGAAGCCTACTTCAAAACTGAAATCAAAAATGAAGAAGATTGGAAAAATGCTTTAGAAAAGTGGCTATCACTTGGGATATCCAATGTGGTGATAACCAATGGCAAAGAAGGTTCAATGATTGGGAATAAAACAGATGGGATTTTCCATGTTCCCTCAATTGTAACCAATGAAATTGTTGATGTAACCGGGGCTGGGGACGCTTTTTCTTCAGCAGTTATTTACTCTTGGTTAGAGGGTAACTCCTTAATGGATATAGCCAAATCTGGAAGTATGAATGCTTCAAAAACACTGCAATCACCTTATACTGTCCGACAAGATTTATCGGCAGAAAACCTACAAAAAGATATGGAGGAATTATCATGAAACAATATATTACATTATCTGAAGAAGTACGTACTGCCAAGGAACAAGGGAAACCAATCGTTGCTCTAGAGTCTACCATCATCTCTCACGGTATGCCATATCCACAAAATGTACAAACCGCTCGTGAAGTAGAACAAATCGTCCGTGATCATGGAGCCGTACCGGCAACTATTGCCATTATTGATGGAAAAATTAAAATTGGATTATCAAATGATGAGCTAGAAATGTTCGGTAAAAGCTCAGATGTGGCAAAAGCATCAAGACGTGATTTAGCCTATTTGATCGCTACGAAAAAACTTGGTGCAACCACTGTAGCGGCAACCATGATTTGCGCTGAAGCAGCCGGCATTAACATCTTCGTTACCGGTGGTATTGGCGGTGCTCACCGCGGAGCCGAGACCACTATGGATATCTCTGCAGACCTTGAAGAACTTGGACAAACTAATGTAGCCGTTATTTGTGCGGGTGCCAAATCGATTCTAGACTTAGGATTAACAATGGAATATCTTGAAACTAAAGGTGTACCGGTTATTGGTTATCAAACCGATGTACTCCCTGCTTTCTATACACGCAAAAGTGAATTCTCCCTAAACTTACGTGCTGATGATGTGGAAACAATCGCATCTACACTTAAAGTAAAATGGGATTTAAACTTAAAGGGTGGAGCGGTTATAGCCAACCCTATTCCTGAAGAATTCGCTATGGATGAGCAAGTCATTAATGGTGTCATCGAAGCTGCCCTA
The DNA here is from genome assembly GCF_050477905.1 of Neobacillus pocheonensis. Lineage (NCBI taxonomy): Bacteria > Bacillati > Bacillota > Bacilli > Caryophanales > Bacillaceae > Neobacillus > Neobacillus pocheonensis. The sequence goes on from NZ_JBCNAD010000018.1 coordinate 7,423, forward strand.
AAGGAAGCAGAAGAAAAACATATTTCCGGTAAAGATGTAACACCATTCTTACTAGGTAAAGTTAAAGAATTAACAGAAGGAAAAAGCCTTGATGCCAACATCGCTTTGGTGAAAAACAATGCTATGGTGGGAGCGAAATTAGCAGTTAGTTTCAATGCAATGAAATAATCTATTTTGGGGAGCGGACAGCTCCCCATTTTTTATAAAAACTTTCTAAGCTTTTCCTTGGTTTCTTGGTCAGCAAAGGATGCATCGACACTATTAAGGTAAATTTGTTTATAATCCTCCAAGCTTGCCTTAAATTCTTCAAATACGATGTTGCATTCATTCGCCATCGTTGTATCAGATACGGTTCTGTTGTCTGTATTGACGGTTACTTTGATTCCATCCTTGTGAAAATCATAGATGGGATGCTCGCTAAATTGATCTACTGCTTTTGTTTGGACGTTGCTTGTCGGGCACATTTCCAGCACTACTTGTTTTTCCTTAACGATGTTATATGCCTCTTTGCAATCTCTGATAAATACCCCATGACCAATTCTTTCAGCACCTAAAAGCTCTACTGCTTCGAGTACATTTTCACCGATCCCTGTTTCACCGGCATGAATGGTGACTCTATAGCCATATTCTCTAGCAAGGGCGATTGGCTCAACGAATTTTTTAGAGAAGCCAGCCTCTTCAGATGCACATAAGTCTATAGCCACAACCCCTTTACCAAGGAATCTCTTCCCTTTTTCAACGACTTCAAAAGCACTTTCCGGAGACATTGTTCGCATGCATGACAGAATTAAATTACCTTTTATATCAAATTGGGCTTCTGCATCCGTCATTCCTTCTAACACACTTTGGATGATTTCCTCTACATCTAATCCCTTTTTCGTATGAAGTAACGGAGCAAAACGAACCTCCATGTATTTCACATTTTCCTTTGCCGCGTCTTCAAACAGCTCAAATGTAATTCTTCTTAGATTCTCCTTTGACTGCATAACGAGGTTGGGAATTGCAAATTTCTCCAAATACTCATCGAGCGATTCGCACTCTAATGGAGCAATGAGATCATTTTGGAGCTCTTCTTTTTCAAAAGAGGGCAGTTTAATGTCCTCTTTCTTTGCAATATCGATGATTGTTTCTGGTCTAAGACTGCCATCTAGATGGCAGTGAAGTTCTATTTTTGGTAACGTTTCAAAGTTCATTTTGTACCCCCTTATTTTTTTGAAAACAAAAAAAATTCCTGACTACGAAGAAAATACAAATACATGTACCTTCTTCGTAATCAGGAATTATTGGTTCCTGGTAGAAACCTCCAAACCATATTATTGGAGTTATACGAAATTTTTTGTTTCCATCAATTTTATAAAAGGATAATAGATAATACTTTTCCTGTCAAGCAACTAATTTTCTCTTCACGCTTCTGCTATAATTTCAATTAAAAGACAAATCATTAAGAAAGGTTATTATTATGAAAAGGATTTTCCTGACTATTGTAATAGTTATTTTCATCATTATTCTTCTATTATTTGGTACCTATAAATTAATGAATGCTAGAGCATTCCAGATTTTCGGCGGCCTAACCAATCAAGTGGAAACCAATCAAAAAGTAGTTGCCTTAACCTTTGATGATGGACCAACCAAAAATGTTGAGCAAATCCTTCCATTACTAGATAAATATCATGCCAAGGCCACTTTTTTTCTCATTGGCAATGAGATTGAGAAAAACCCTGAAGAGGCAGCAAATATTGTGAAAGTTGGCCACCAGGTTGGGAATCATACTTATTCCCATAATCGAATGGTCTTTAAGTCCCCTTCTTACATCAAAGAAGAAATTGAAAAAACAGATCGTTTAATCCTGAAGGCTGGGTATAAGGGAGAAATCGATTTTCGTCCTCCTAACGGAAAAAAGCTTATCGGTTTACCTTATTACCTTGATAAACACAATCGAGATACGATTACTTGGAATCTTGAGCCCGACACTTATTACACTTCTGCATCTGACAAAATAAAGTATGTTAAAAAACAGATTAAACCAGGATCAATTATCCTGTTGCATCCGATGTACGATAACAGCGGCGACGAACTTAAAGCAATTGAAGGAATCCTAAAAACACTTTCTGAAGACGGCTATTCCTTTGTAACGGTTAATGAGCTCCAAGATTTAGGTCTTAAAAGGTGATACGATGACAAATATTAGAAATTTGGCAAAAATGGCGGGCGTTTCTGTAACGACTGTATCCCGTGTGCTCAATAATCACCCATATGTGAGTGAGGAGAAAAGAAACGCTGTTTTAGAGGCTATTAGGCAAAGCAATTATCAGCAAAACATAAACGCCGTTCATTTAAGTATGGGGAAAACCTTCCTTATTGGGGTTGTGGTTCCTTACATCGATCATCCATATTTCGCCTTGCTCATTAAAGGAATGTCCAGCGAAGCTTTGGCTAATAACTACAATCTGGTTTTAATTCAAACCAACTACTTAAAAGCTAGAGAACTGGAAGCCATGCAAATGTTAAAACAGAAGCAAATTGATGCGTTAGTGATCTGTTCGAGAAATTGCGACTGGCCGACCATCGAAGAATATCTTCCCTACGGTCCGATTATCTTATGTGAAGATACACGCGGGAAAAAGGTATCCTCTACCTTTGTTGATCACTACAAAACTTTCCTGATTGCCTTTGACTATTTATTCCAAAAAGGCCATCGGAAAATTGGCTATTATATTGGCCGACGTTCCGGTACAAACAGTAAACATAGAGAACTGGCATTTAAAGAATTTACTGCGAACCATCATTTGCCCTATGATTCCGATTATATTTTTGACAATTGCCTTCATTTTGAAGATGGTGATCAGGTTTTAGAGCGGATTGAACGGATGACTGATCCACCATCTGCCTTATTGGTAACTAATGATGATGTGGCTGCTGGAATTGTTATGTGTGTGCAAAAGCGAAACATGACAATACCAAACGACCTTGCCATCATTGGTTTCAATAACCAGCCAATTGCCAAAATGATGAATATCACGACAATTGAAATTCCTCTTGAGGATATCGGGAGAAAACTTTTTCAACAAGCAATTAAGCAACATAGCGAGATTTCCTACAAGGAAATCCCCGTAAAACTGATTGAGCGAAATACGGTTTAGACTTGTGGCTATATGTGGCCGCAAGTCTTTTTTCTTTCATAAAAACGCTTGACCTGAAACGCGTTTCATAAAATATGCTGAAATTGTAAGATTTACAACACCTGGCCGGCGTGATCGGAACTTACTGAGCGTAACGGCGGTGTTGTATTTTCCACGGAGGTGCAGACAATGAAAAAGCCAATTGTGTTTTTTGATATTGACGGAACGTTATTAACCGAAGAAAAAACCATTCCCGCTACCACGAAGAAAGCCGTTCGCTTGCTTCAAGAAAAAGGAGTTCATACCGTTATTGCCACTGGCCGTGTGCCAAAGATGTTTTATTGGATTCAAAAGGAATTAAATATTGATTCCTATGTATCGATGAATGGACAATACGTAGTCTTTGAAGGGAAAGAAATTTACACAAACCCCATTGATCCAGAGAGGCTGCAATCACTTACAGCCATGACCGCTAGTAAAGGCCATGCCTTAGCCTACTGCAGCCACAACGATTTTAAAGTAAGCGAAAAAAATCATCCGTTAATCGAGTCAGGTTTCGACGCTTTGATGATGGCCTATCCTGAAGTGGACACCGAGTTCTATAAACAATCTTCCATCTATCAAGGACATCTATATTGCGAAGGGAAGGATGAGAAATTGTATGTTGATCACTTCCCTGATTTTAGTTTCGTGAAGTGGCATGATTGTGCTTACGATATTTTGCCAAAGGGAGCTTCAAAAGCTGTCGGTATTCGTAAAATGCTGGAGACATTGGATATGAAGATGGAAAACAGTTTTGCTTTTGGAGATGGGTTGAACGATTTGGAGATGCTGACAGAGGTCGGAAAGGGAATCGCAATGGGAAATGCCGTGCCTGAAGCAAAGGCTGCCGCCGATGTCATCACCACTTCCTCCTCTAATAATGGAATTCTCAATGGCCTTATTCAGGTAGGATTATTGGAAAGAGATCTTGTTTTATAAAATAAGTAAAGGGTACCGCTCCGTTAAAGTCGGTACCCTTTTCATTATTTTGCTCCAATTTCCCGGCGCACGACTGGCGCCACTTTTGTAGCCAAAAGCTCGATGCTCTTCGCCACTTTTTCAAATGGAATACCGCCTATATCCATTTGGGCGATAAACCGTTTATGTTCAAATAACTCATATTGTCTGAGGATTTTTTCTATAATCTGCTGTGGACTTCCCACAAACAACGCAGTTTCGGGACTGGTCAACTGGTCAAAATCAGCTCTCGACATGCTTGCGTCCCTGCCCATTTGAAAATTGAAATATTCCCAATAGTTAGCGTAATAAGGAAAAAATTCATCTTTCGCTTGCTGCGTTGTTTCCGCAATATAGGTATGACCTGTAACGCCAACCTTTACTACCTCAGGAACATGACCTGCTTCATTTGCTGCCTGCCGGTATACATCTACTAAAGGCTTAAACCGAGTTGGGTCCCCGCCGAGAATTGCTAATGCTAAGCCCGTTCCTAATCTGCCAGCCCTTGCAGCACTTCCAGGAGTCCCGCCAACCCCAACCCATAATGGGATATTCTTTTGAGCTGGCCGGGGCGCAATTTCGGCATTATACAAGGGTGACCGAAAACGTCCTTTCCATGTAACCCTTTCGTTTGCATTCAACTCTTGAAACAACTTGATGTTTTCTTCAAACAAATCATCATAATTTTCAAGGTCATATCCAAAAAGCGGGAAGGATTCAATAAATGCCCCACGCCCGGCCATAATTTCCGCCCGCCCATTAGACAAGAGATCGAGTGTCGCAAAATCCTCGAATAAACGAACGGGATCTACGGTACTTAATACTGTTGTCGTACTTATCAGTTTTATTCTTTTTGTAACTTGAGAAATCGCAGACAAGACCACCGGAGGTGCTGATACTGCATAGTCTAACCGGTGATGTTCACCAACACCGAATAAGTCGAGACCTGCCTGATCAGCGATTTTTGCTGCTTCAATTATTTCTTCGAGACGCTTTCCAGCACTGATGGTTTTACCTGTTTGTGGGTCAGGACCTAAATCAGCTAATGTATAAATGCCAATTTCCATTCCAGAATGTTCATTATGTTGTTTTCCTGCCATGTGTTATCCCCCAAAGTATGTTAAATCACTAATCGAATTTGGTTTCCGGATGGATCACTTGTTACATAATAGTCAGCTTCTTTGGTAATTGGGACACCTAAATCCTTCAATTGGTTTATGATGCCTTCTCTAGTATATTCGTCCGGAAAAACAAGTGTGTACCAATTTAGCCCGACACTATTTTTCGGTGGTGCCGCCGCACCCTCACCTTGCCATGTATTAATGGCTATATGGTGATGGTAGCCTCCCGTTGAAAGAAAAGCAGCTTGCGGATAATAGCTTACAATATTAAAGCCAAGCCCTTTTGTATAAAATTCTTCAGCTTTTTTCAAATCACCTACGTGAAGATGGATATGTCCCATCAGCGTGCCAGCGGGCAGGCCCTTCCACTCCGCATTGCTTTCTCCAAGGATTCCTTCCCCATCCAGTTCTTCTGTAGCCATTGAGACTAAACCGTTGTTCCACGTCCACTCTGATGAAGGGCGGTCCCGATAGACTTCAATCCCATTTCCGTCTGGATCATTCAGGTACAATGCTTCACTGACATAGTGATCTGCCGCACCCAATGGATAGCCGGTTTGAAGCAGATGCCGCAAAAAGACGGATAAATCAGCGCGGGTAGGCAGTAAAATCGCAAAATGATATAGCCCTGAAGTACGTCCTTCTTTTGGAATGACATCTGCAGGCTGCTCCAGCGTCAATAATGGTGATTTTCCATCGGTCGTTAAAACCGCTTTCTGCTCCGTTTTCTCTAATACTTGAAACCCGATGATACTTTGGTAAAAATGGAGCGAGTAATCTAAGTTTTTTACCTTAATATTGACCTCGCCAACATATACATTTGGTGCCTGATGGAATTTCTCCATAACTTTCACTCCTCTTCCTTGATTCTTATCATTAGGGTTATTTCTCTTTTCCCACTTTATTCATTTAGTATGTATTATTAACAACATTATATCTTTGATTTATTTTAAATTAGAATATTTTTAATTCGAGATTTATCTTTATTTTTAATAAAATTCCTACTATTCAAAAAATATAGTAATATAAAATATAGAGAGAAAATAAGGGGGAAATTACATTGACAAAACGAAAGCTTACTTTCATTATATTTGGTTGTCTCATTTTTTTATTCTTAATTGTAACCGGTTTCAATACACTCACTGAAAAATCGAAGCAACCTGCTCCACATCCTTCAAACGTCACCCTTAATCAGGCGGAGGCTGTTCAACATTTGTCCAAAGCGATTACGTTTAAAACTGTTTCTTATCAAGACCGGAGTAAATTTGATTTGAAGGAATTTGACAAGTTTATTACTTTTTTACAAGAAAGTTTTCCTGAGATTCACCAGAAGCTTTCCTTTGAAAAAGTAAATGGCTACGCTCTGGTCTATAAATGGAAGGGCGCCGATTCTAGTAAGAAACCAGTTGGCCTGACAAGCCATTATGATGTTGTCCCTGTTTTAAAAGGAACAGAAGCCAATTGGGAGCAGGACCCCTTCAGCGGCGCCGTTGTTGATGGCCGAATTTGGGGACGCGGCACCTTGGATGACAAAATTGGCGTTATTGGAATTTTGCAGGCTGTTGATTATCTATTAAAAGAAGGCTACACGCCAGAGCGGGATATGTATTTCATGTTTGGGTTTGACGAAGAAATTGGCGGTGAAGAAGGGGCAAGCCAAATCGTTGAGGCTCTTAAGGATAGAGGCGTTACGTTTGAGTATGTGTTGGACGAAGGCGGGGCTATTGTTGAAAACATGGTGCCTGGTGTGGAGCAACCTGTAGGTGTTGTTGGGATTTCTGAGAAGGGTTCCGCTACTGCGGAACTATCAATTGAAGGCAGCGGCGGCCACTCTTCCCAGCCGAAGGATCACACGAATATTGGAAGAATTTCCAGTGCGATTGCGAAATTGGAAGATACTCAGTTTAAAGGAGACCTAAGAGGTCCTGGGGAAGATATGTTTGAATTCGTTGCCCCCGAAATGAGCTTTGGAATGAAGTATGTGTTTGCCAACAAAGCGATTTTTGAACCTGTTATTGAAAAAATTTTACTAGGTCAGCCGGCATCTGCGGCTTTAATTCGAACTACGATTGCGCCGACGATTTTTCAAGCTGGCGAACAATACAATGCCTTACCTGAAAAGGCCTCTGCGATTATTAACCTTCGGCTTATGCCGGGGGATTCGTTGGAAGATGTAAAACGATTCATTGAAGACACGATTGAAGATAAAGATATAAAAGTGTCCGTGACAGGCAGCGAAGCATCAAAGGTATCCTCTATTAACAGCTGGCAATTTAAGTCGATTCAGCAGGCGGCGAGAAATGTTTATCATGATGCGGTAGTTGCACCTTATTTGATGTTTGCCGGCTCAGATGCGCGCCAATATGATCCTATTTCTAAAAATACCTACCGGTTCCTTCCTGTGCAGATAACCTCTGAGGACCTGAACCGGATACATGGAACGAACGAACATGTTTCGGTTGAAAACTATCTCAACGCGATTAAGTTTTATGTGGAAGTGATTAAAGAAGCTAATAAAAGAAGCTAGGAAATGTCCCATAGAATGGCTCTATGGGACATTTCCGGCTCTTAATCTCTTCGGAATGTCCTATTTTCTTCATAAATATCGACCAATACTTTTTTTCCCCGTAAAGCTATACAGAGTCTTTACATTCACTTAACACTAGGTTAAGAAAAAATCCATCTTCCTTTAATACAATGAAATTAACAAACTCATTGGAGGGATTGGATGAAGATTACCGTTGCTGGAGCAGGATATGTAGGACTGGTAACTAGTGCTGGTTTAGCTGAATTAGGACATAGCATAACATGCATAGATATTGAAAAAGAAAAAATCGACATGCTTCAAAACGGCCTTTCACCGATTTATGAGCCTGGACTTGAGTTACTGATTAAAAAAAATCTTCGTAACGGGCAGCTGAAATTTACCATGAGCCCAGATCAGGCCTATTCAGCCGCTGACATCATCTTCATTGCGGTCGGAACACCCGAAGAAAAGGATGGCTCAGTAGATTTAAAATACATTCATGTGGTTTCGCATACGATTGCTCACTATATCAAAAAAGATGTAATCGTTTGTACAAAAAGCACAGTCCCTGTTGGAACAAATGAGTTAATCAAACAAATTATTCAAAGCCGCAAGTCTACCTCTATTAATGCCGAGGTAGTCTCCAATCCAGAGTTTCTCCGCGAGGGATCAGCTGTTCTTGATTTTTTCCAAGGAGACCGTATCGTGATTGGCGCCGATAACCCTGAGGCTGCGACCATTATGGAGCAAATCTATCTACCGTTGAAGATCCCGATAATTAAAACGGATATTAAAAGTGCAGAAATGATCAAGTATACTTCTAATGCTTTTTTAGCAACCAAAATAAGCTTTATCAATGAAATTGCAAATCTTTGTGAAAAAGTTGGGGCCAATATTGAGGAAGTAGCCTATGGAATCGGCTATGATAAGCGGATTGGCCATGAATTTCTTAAGGCCGGAATTGGGTATGGGGGCTCCTGTTTTCCAAAGGATACACGAGCACTTGTGCAGCTTGCAGGAAATGTCAAGTATCCATTTGAATTACTCGAGGCCGCCATAAAGGTAAATAACCATCAGCAATCCCTTCCAGTATTAAAAGCGAAAGAGTTACTTGGCTCGTTAAAAAATAAAAGGGTTGCAATATTAGGCTTAGCATTTAAGCCTGATACCGATGATGTCAGGGAAGCTGCTTCTTTAATAATTATTAAGGAACTCCTGGAGGAAGGGGCTCTTGTTCGGGCCTATGATCCAATTGCTATCCCCAATGCTAAAAAGCTGTTAGGGAACAGTATCGAATATGCATACAACCTTCATTACGCCCTTTATGAAGCTGATTTTGCCATTATTGTTACTGAATGGGAACAGATTAAGCATGTCCGGTTAGATATCTTTCAAACTTATATGAAAGAACCCATTGTCATCGATGGACGAAATTGTTACTCACTCGAAGAAATCGAAAAGTATCCGATTACTTATCTATCGATTGGAAGACAAGGAGTTTATAAGGGTAGACCTAAAGATGAGATGAGCATTATTAATTTTTAAAGGAGAATCGGCGATGATGAGATGGATCAATGTGTTTTATGGCTTCGACTGTCATGTGTTTCAAACGGTAAACCGTCATTTTGATAAAAAGCTATTGAATTTATTTTTCCGTGTAGTCACTCATTTTGGCGGTGCAGACATTACCATCGCTGCAACTTTTGTTCTCCTGATCATTTCGCCGAGGGAAACTAGATTAATCGCCATTGCCAGCGCCCTCGCATTATCAGCGAGCCATATTCCAGTACATCTGGCTAAGCGACTGCTGCCAAGAAAAAGACCTTATTTGATGTTAGAAAAAACAAAGTTCCCTGCTAATCCATTACAGGATCATTCCTTCCCATCGGGTCATACAACGGCGATTTTTGCCGTTGTGGCTCCCTATGTTTTATTCCTGCCGCAGCTTTCTTTTTACCTCATCCCTCTAGGAATCTGTGTTGGAATATCAAGAATCTACCTAGGCCTCCACTATCCTTCCGATGTAATTGCAGGCGGGATCCTTGGAATGGGTACGGGAGTTCTATGCTTTTGTTTATTATGGATGTGAAAGATTCGGTTAGGAGGGATTTTATGAAGATTGCGATTTTCACAGATACTTTTTATCCAGATGTCAACGGGGTGGCCAGGACACTTAAGCGGCTAACGGATTATTTTGAAACGAAGAGTATCACTTTTAAAATTTTTGCACCTGATTCAAACGGCAAGGAATATGTTTCTAGCAATATTCATCGCTTTAAAAGCCTTCCTTTTTTCCTTTATCCCGAATGCCGATTGGCTTTTCCTAATTTTTTTCATCTTAAAGCTGAGTTACAACGGTTTTCGCCAGATTTAATTCATGTCGCTACCCCATTTAGCGCCGGTCTATGCGGCGTCTATTTATCTAAAAAATTAAACATCCCGCTCGTTGGATCTTATCACACCAATTTTGATCACTACTTGGAATATTATGACCTTACATTTCTTTCATCTATCATCTGGAAATATATGCATTGGTTCCATCGATCCTGCGAAAAACTATTTGTTCCCTCCAATGAAACCTTTCAACTACTCGTACACCGAGGATTTACAAACTTAGAAATATGGCCGCGCGGCGTTGACTGTCAGCTTTTTCACCCTCATTATGATAAAAATGCTGTTCTTACGCGTTACGGTATAAGCCAAAAATATCTTCTAACTTACGTTGGCAGATTAGCCCCTGAAAAAGATATCGAAACACTTCTAGCTATTGCGAAATCATTGCCTGCTGACCAAAATGAAAAAATACATTGGCTCGTTGTCGGCGATGGTCCTTTGCGTAAAGAACTGGAAGATCAGGCCGTTTCCAATGTCTCCTTTACTGGGTATTTAACCGGGGAACGGTTAGCCGAAGTATACTCTGCATCAGATTTATTCGTCTTTCCTTCTCCAACAGAAACCTTTGGAAATGTTGTTCTTGAAGCCCTTGCGAGTGGAACCCCAGTGATTGGAGCGAACGCTGGAGGAGTTAAGAATATTATTAAAGCACGTGAAACAGGGTATTTGTGCACACCGGGGGATGTGGAGGAATTTAAAGAATCCATTATCCAGTTATTAAAAAATGAACAATTACGAGGACAAATGGGAAGCGCCGGAAGAGACTACGCCCTCACCCAAAAATGGGATAAAATCTTTGACAACCTAACCTCACACTATACCAAAATACTTACGGAACATAACCAGATAAAATATGCATGAAAAATAAAAAAAGGTGTCCGCCACACACGGACAAATGTCCATGAATGGTGCCTGACACCCTTTTCACTATTAAGGATTTACTTTTACGTTAAACACTTGTTTGCCGTCTTTGTATTCTAGTACTGTTGCAGATTTGATTGGGTTGTGGTTTTTGTCAATTGATACAACACCAGTTACGAGGGAAAGATCTTTTGTTTTTGCTAACTCATCTTTGATTTTTGCTGTATCTGTACCGCCTGCACGCTTGATCGCATCTGCTAATAGATATACAGTGTCATAGCCAAGGGCATTGAAAGCGTTTGGTGCTTCACCATTGTACTTATCTTTGAAGGTAGTAACAAAATCTTGAATCTTCTTATCTGGATCTTCAGAAGAATAGTGGTTTGTGATAAATGTGTTGTTTAACGCATCAGCACCAGCTAATTCTACTAATTTTGGAGAATCCCAGCCATCTGCACCCATTAACGGAACGTTTAGACCAAGTTCACGAGCCTGTTTGATGATTAAGCCAACTTCTTCATAGTATCCAGGGATGAAAACGAACTCAGGATTTTTAGACTTGATACGAGTTAAAGTTGCACGGAAGTCTGTATCCTTCGCAACATAAGCTTCCTCCGCTACAATCTTGCCGCCTTCTTTTTCAAAGGTTTCTTTGAAAGATGCTGCTAGCCCTTTCGCATAATCGCTGGCACTGTCAGCAAAGATAGCTACGTTTTTCACCTTTAATTCTTTAGCCGCAAAGTTTGCCGCCACTGTTCCTTGGAATGGATCGATGAAAGATGTACGGAAAACATAATCGTTTAATTTCCCTTTATCTGTTACTGTTACATTTGGGCTTGTCCCTGATGGAGTTAATAGAACTGTTTTGGTATCATTGGCAATCTGCGCTTGCGCTACTGTATCTCCGCTTGTCGCTGCGCCGATAATCGCCGTTACTTTGTCCTGACTCGTTAATTTAACTGCACCGTTAGTAGCTTCTGCTGCTTCTGACTTGTTATCTACTTCGACAAGATCGAGCTTTTTGCCATCTATTCCGCCCTTTTTATTGATTTCTGCAACTGCAATGTCAATTCCTTTTTTAAGAGATTCTCCGTAAGAAGCAACCCCGCCTGAAAGCTCTAAGTTTACTCCTACTTTAATTGAATCGCTACTTCCTGCACTCTCTTTTGCGCCTGAACATCCTGCTAGTACACCGGCCAATAATGCTGAGGCCATAAACGTCTTTGCCCATTTTTTCTTCATCATGTATGACTCCCCTTATCTGATTTTTCTGACAAAACAAATCGTAAAATGGTACCATTTCATTTAAATAATGTTTTTGTTTAGTCAACTTACATAATCTATAAATAGTATTCTAGTACAAGTTTTTACTTTCGTCTAGTATATTATTTTATTTATTTAAATATTTCTGAAATTATTGATTTATCTGTATTTTTGGTAGCGTTTACATTTGGAAATCCTATATATAAAATTATATTAATCCGTGGCTTCCTTTAAAAAATTATCGAAACACCTATTTTTAAAATAATAGTTTCATTATCCATTATTTTAAACAACAGCAACGGTTTATTATTTTTCAAAACCTGCTAAAAAAATTTCCGACTAAAAACCCGCTGATTTTATCCTCAGCGGGTTTCATCTTCATTGCCTGTTATTCAGCTGATTGTGTTAAATATTTCTTCTGTTTCCGTAAAATAATAATGTAGTATAAAGCATAATAAGCAAACATAATGAGCATTAAGCCAGAGGTCCAGGAATTGCCGGTAATGCTTCCTATATTTTGAAAACTATTTGCTTGCCCCTCTTGTAGTTTCCCAAGAGACTCTAAAGAGTATATTCCATATATCCGATAAATTAATCGAGCAAAGAAAATAGCAGTAACAAGACTGCCAATCCAGATGTTCGGCAGGAAGTACCAGCTTTCATTTCGTTTTTCAAACTTGGTCATCCCTGCTCCGTAATAGGCTAGAATAATTCCAATCACTATTCCCAAAATGTCTGAGATTAAATTAATTGGGTGGGCAACCCCTACCCCCAAAAATATCAGCCCAATAGCAAGAAAAAGGATGGTTCTAAACAATAGTTTACCTTGATTCAACTTCTGCCAGCCTATGGTTCGGCGGACACGCCTAAATATACTGAAAAGAATAAGTGCTCCGATAATGATGATAGAGTATGTTGGTTGATGCATGATTGGCCCCCTAATTAGAGAAAGTATTGGAAAATCCTTATTTTTTAAAATTCCAGTAACCATTCATCTTTTCAAAAAAGAAGCCTTGATTCGTTTCGATTAGATTTACCAAAAATGGAGTTTCCCCTTTTTCTATTAACACTTCCTCAACAATACCTTCTCCAATAGGTGAACAGAATAACAGGGTTGTTCCGTGTAATTCTAATTTTCCGCACCAGGCATTTAATCTTTGGTCAAAAAATGCGTCACCGGGTTTCAGATTTAGCATTTGTCCCCAGGTTGTGATTGTTTGCTCTAAATCCCTTACAGCAAAACCAACACTTTCAAATTTGGGATGTCCCATTGTGTGCTTCCCTATTAAACCCTGCTTCTCTAAGTCAGAAATTCTCTCCTCATCCGACTTTTCCCATTGGATAAAAAATGGAAGACGAAGATCATCTCCTTGATTTTCTGGGAATAACAGTGACCAGCTAATTGTTTCCCCATCTGCACGGACCCTTTCTCCTGGAATTGGGCCATAAACAGTAACTCCATTCTCTTTAAACTTTATGGCTAATTGTTCTATGCAATCAGTACGAATGGCAATTCTGGCAGGTCCTTCTCCGAATTCTTTTGGTAGCTGTTCAGCGATATGAGTAACCAGCAGGTTCTCTTTATGTTTTTCGGCAATCGCTGCATTTTCAATTCCTAAAAATTCGATATAGCTCAAGCCAAAATAGCTAAGTGTGTTATAGGTGCCCCATTTTTCATGACGACCGCCATTAGCTGCATGTATCCCTAATTGTTTGAGGAGTGGAATGGCTCCCTCCGGCTTTTTAGAAAACCAGACTAGATGATCAAAAGAAAATTGCATTCCTACACCTTCTTTATTTTTCTAAAACAAATTGATAACATGTCACACCCTCAACCTGTTTAAAACCCTCCTGAATATATAAGGACTGCGCTCGTTCATTCTCTCCGTTGACTGAAAGGATGGTTTTATTATAGGATTTTTCCTTAGCAAACTTAAGGGATGCTCTTAATAATTGTCTTCCTAAGCCCTTGCCTTGATATTCTGGAAGAATGGCCAGGGGCCCAATATTCATTATTGGTTCATCCTCATATTCATCTGCCGCTCCCCTAACGACACCGACAGGTTTCTCTTTATGAAATAGAATTTCCATACCGCCTTCGAGATAATCGCTGCTTGAAATCAGCTTACTCACCATTTCAGGAGTGACAGGTGTTTCATTTCCCTTCAGTGTGGCGAACCCGGCGTTCCGTACATTACTCCAAATTTCTTCATCTTTACCTGGTACAAAATTGCGCATAACATATTCTTCTGGCAGACTCACTTCAGGTATATCCATTTCCTCCCTAACTAACAGGAAAGCGTACCGTTCTACTGAAAAATTCAGCTGCTCCATCATCTCTGCTAAAGGCTCATTTGCCAATGGAATAAAAATAAACACCTTGTCTAGTCCGCTAGTATGCTTTTGGAGTGATTTCAATAGTTGAAGATAGAGTGATTTATCATTGATTTCGGAATGAAAAATCCGAAAACGCGCTCTTTTCCCTCGTCGATTGTATTCATCGATGATCAATGAGGCAGCGGCCACAATCTCCCCTTGCGGATTAGTCACTATGTATGTTGGATTCTCAGAATCTGGCGCAAACTTTTTTAAATGCTCCTCATATAAAAAGGAATCATCTACTTCTTTTCTATGTTTCTGGCAGTATTCAACAAATTCCTTGACTCTCATGCTTCCTAATGCTTCAACCCTCATTGAGTACTCACCTCTATCATCCTTCAACCATTTTACCACGAATTAATTTTATAAAAATACTGAAAATTTAGTTTTTTAAAAGAAGCCTTGTTCAATTGAGCAGGACTTCTTCGAGTTTAAAGATATAAGAGGAAAAATCATTTTTGATCAGTGGGAGAGATAATCCTATTTTCATAAGTTCATCTCCATAGTATTCCTGCTCGCCTCCGTTGATTCTGTATTTCATCGCATGATTAAGTCCAGACAGTTTGAGGCGTAAAAATGGCGGGTTAGGCGTTGCCAGTGTTTTATAGTAAAAAACAACTGCTCTTTGCTGATTTGCCGCCACATACATCCAAGCTGAATCCATTCCTTCAAATGGACTTAACAGCCTAAATAGGTCTCCAAAACAGACGAGATCCTTGATCTGATGGTAGAGTTGGATGTTCTCAGCTACCACATTTTTTTCAGCGCCGCTTAGTTTATCAATATTTAATTCAAAGCCGAAATTAGCGGCCATAGCCACATGGCATCTTATTTTTAGAGGCGTTACTCTACCTACCTGGTGATTTGGAACATCGGAAACATGTGCCCCCATTGTAATCGCCGGGTAGACAATACTTGTTCCGTATTGGATTTTCAGCCTTTCGACTGCATCTGTATCATCACTCGTCCAGGTTTGCGGCATGTAATAAAGCATGCCAGGGTCAAAGCGGCCGCCGCCGCCGGAACAGCTTTCAAACAAAACATGAGGAAAACGTCCTGTCAATGTTTCCAAAATCCGATACAGCCCAAGCATATAACGGTGGGCTGTTTCCTGCTGTCTTTCGGGTGGAAGTGCAGCTGAACCCACCTCGGTCATATTGCGGTTCATATCCCATTTTACATAGGTAATTTGAGCGCTGTTCAAGAGATTTGTGAGTGTAGTAATTAAATAATCGCAAACCTCTTCCCTGCTTAAATCAAGAATTAGCTGGTTTCTTGAAAGTGTTCGATGTCGTCCTGGCACATGAAGACACCAATCAGGGTGTTTCCGATATAATTCACTATCAGGTGAAACCATTTCCGGCTCTACCCATAAGCCAAACTTCATCCCTTTTTTGGTAACATAATCAGCCAATCCATCCAATCCATTAGGTAGTTTTTTCATATACACCTGCCAATCCCCTAGTGAGCTTTTATCATTGTCACGATGTCCAAACCAGCCGTCATCGAGGACAAACAGTTCAATTCCAAGCTCCTTTCCAGCATCAGCAATTTCCTTCAATTTTTTTTCATTAAAATGAAAATAGGTGGCCTCCCAATTATTGATAAGAATTGGACGTGTTTTGTCACGGTAAACGCCTCTGCATATTCTTGTTCGCAATAATTTATGGTAGGTCCGGGACATTCCTCCAAGGCCATCTGAAGAATAAACCATTAATACTTCTGGTGTTTGAAAGGTTTCTCCAGGCTTTAAAAGCCATTTGAAATCAAAGGGATTGATACCGATGGAGAGCCTTGTGGTTTGAAATGGGTCAACCTCTAAAGAAGCTTGAAAGTTCCCACTGTAAACTAAACTTATACCATATACTTCCCCTTGCTCCTCGGTTGAATTTTTCGCAAGTAAGGCAATAAAGGGATTATGCTGATGGCTGCTTGCCCCTCTTGAAGAGGAAATTGACTGCATCCCATGGAGCAATGACTTCCGCTCGATATGACGTTCACGTCCCCATGTACCATGCAAATGAAGCCATTCCCAATTAGAATGATGAAAGTCGACAGACATGCTCATACATTTAATAATTTCTACTTCCTGACTGCCAAGGTGTTCAAAAGTTACAGACCTCGTTATAACATCCAAGTCGCGGTAAATCGTGTAGTGGAGATTCATTCCGATCCCCAGCATGGAATCCACCATGGTGATGATTAGTGTTTCCGCTTCTGATTCATTTTCAATATAAGAAGCAGGGAGTCCCTTTAATCGTGGTTTCCCTTGAACAATTTCATGTGAATCATAAATAAATTCTGTAATCGTTGATCCTTCTCGCGTACGAAGTTGGTAAGCGGGGCTTCTGAAATCTCCGTTTCCGTAAGCAGGATATTCCTGTGGAAGCGTATCGAGTGAAAATGCCGGGAACCCCGGTTCCGATGTTGGCGAAAACGCCCTGCCTTTATATTGGAGTATGGTTGAAGGCTGCATTGTCTGAACAAGTTTACCCCAGTACAGATGAGCAGGATATTTGCCATGCACAATCTGAATTAAATAGCTTATCCGATCATTATTTAAATGGAAAATTCTATCCTTTTCGTTCCAATTGATTGGCACACGGCCTCTCTCCTCATCTTTAAGCATTTACTTTTTAAACAATGTAATAATATCTGTTTATGTTACCTGCTTTTTGTATATGCTATTTTCGAAATGGTAGTTGGAAAAAATAATTTGGGGGTTGTAATATGTCAGAGTTAGAGCCAATTGAATACGAAACAGGCACGGCCGTGCGTGATTATGACATTCTTAAGATTACACAAACAGCATTGGGTTATGAAGTGTTACTTGATATTAACTTGGATAGCGGTTATTCCTTAACTGGGACAAAATTGGAAATTACTCACGAAGATTTACAAGGGTATGAGACGAATGAAATTGAGGAATGTATTAAATATGCATTAGGATTTTTTGGAAACTTATCACAATAAAGAAACACTTCTGGAGAGTTTAATCAAACGTTTGATTAGTTATTACTCTATTGATGAAAAACTTAGTACAACTTGGGTCAGGTGAATGTAATCAAACGTTTGATTAGTTTTCAAGTAAAGTAAAAAACCCTTGTACGTCAAGGGTTCAGGTCCGTTTAATCAAGCGTTTGATTAGTTTTTAAATTTTAATCCTAAATTTTTGGTTAGTCGTGCTGCCATTTCCGAATACACGCTCAAGGTATTGAATCTCATTATCTGCCATGAACATAATCGCTGAACTCCGCGTCCCGTAAGAATCGCTTTTGATAAAAAGGGGCGACAGCATTTTTTCCATATCCAATGGAACCCCTGTGTTCGGAAGAAGCTCATCTGAAGCCCTTTCGGCATTTTGGAGAAGAGAAAAAAGATTTTCAATTATATTCTCCTGCTTTCCGGTGATGATTTTAGCTAAACCTTCCTTGCCAATCCGAACCTTAGGCCATTCGGTATTTAATAAGTGATTACTGACACCATAAATACCAGCCTCCAGTTTTCGCAGTTCCTGGCCAATATTTGAATAATAATATAATTCATCAGTATCCCCTGCTAATAAGTTATATCCTGGATACTTATCTTTGTTTCCTGCAAGTTCTCGCATATAATCATTCAAATTCCCATTGTATTTGAGTGCATCTGCCACCAGTTCCCCGCGCGAACGTTTACCCTCTGCAACTTCTTTGGGATTGCGATAATTGGTCAAAGCGGCGAAACGACCTTTGTTGGTCACTCCCATCCACGTTCCCATCTTTTCTAGATCCCGTCCAGCAAGAATGTCCGGGCTATCCTCCCAAAAATAGGCAGGGGCAGTCGGCCTCTTGTAAAATTCATCTCGATTGGCGGCAACAATCAACTTATAAACAGGATGAACCTTATAAGCAAACAAAATCAAACACATGAACAACCACAGCCTTCATATCAATTTTACAGAAAAATGAAATCAACTTATTTATCCAGAGGCAGTTTTATTTCAACCAGGGTTCCCTCTTTTTCTTTGCTGGAGTAGGTGATGCTGCCGTTGTGCTGTTTGATGATTTTGTGGCAGATCATAACGCCGAGACCTGTTCCTTTTTCTTTTAAGCTGTAGAAGGGTTCACCTAAACGCGGAAGCAATTCCTCTGGAATTCCACAGCCTTGGTCTTGAATAGAAATAATACATTCACCTTTAGCCCCATTCCTGATGCTGACTCGAATCTCCCCGCCATCATGCATGGCCTCCATTGCGTTCTTAAGAATATTTAAGAATACCTGCTTTAATTGGTTCTTTTCACCCGTAATAAAATAGGACGCTGCTTCGGATTTTAACTTAAATTGAATATCGTACATTAGGGCTTCAGGAGCAAGTAACTCCAGTGTATTTTCAATTAATCCCCAAACATTCAAACGGCTCGGCTGGACCGCCTGCGGTTTTCCTAATGATAACAGCCCTGTTGTAATCGATTCAATCCGTTCCAGTTCACTCAATAACAATTCATTAAAATCAAAGGAATCAACCCCGCTTTTATAAAGCTGCACAAAGCCTTTTATCGTTGTGAGTGGATTTCTGATCTCATGCGCCACTCCGGCCGCTAACTCTCCAACAATCGATAGTTTTTCAGATTGCAAAAGTATTTCTTCTGATTTTTTCCGTTCGGAGATATCACGGCTAATAATGACAATATGCTCAACGTTTTTCATTTCTCCCTCAACAGGCATACAGCGGGATTCAAACTCAATCCAATACCCTTCTTGATGGAGGAGGCGAAATTCCATCGAGTGCGACTCGTTATTTTCAAACATTTTAATAACAGAAGTTTTAAATAGACATACATCATCAGGGTGAATAAACTTAAATAACTCAACCTTTTCCAAATCAACTCCATGATATCCTAAAACCATTTCATGCGAAGGAGAGAAGTAGCTGATACTTAGATCAGGATTCATCACCATGATCAGGTCCGATGTGTTTTCAGCAATTAGCCGATATTTGGATTCACTTGCTGCAAGCGTCATCTCGACTTCCTTTTTTTCGGAAATGGTCCTATGCATCTTCCGATAAGCCTCTATCAACAATAGCCCAACGATAACTCCTAACAAAACAAACAGGAGATATGTAATATGAAAAAATGGTTCATCTCTAAATACATGGAAAATAACTGGGACTGTTATCACATAGATAACAATATACGAGCAAAATAGAAACATGCTTCTTTTTACTGGTGTGAATTTTTTAATATATAAATAAAGGACTGAAAGACCGAACATGATAACTGCCCAACCGATAATAGCCGGTGTCCAATGACCGCTTGATGACAATCTGGCAAGCAAGGCAAATGTCCCTGTCATCAATCCTGATACAGGTCCAAGGTAGGCAAATGTCAAAATGACAGGAGCATAGCGAATATCATAGGAATACCCTTGGTGCTGAAATGATAACATTACGAGAATAATAGAAATGATTCCCCCATATACCCCGCCCCAAAGACGAGCATGTTTCATCGGTCTATGATTAAAGAAAGAACGAATGACTAGTGGTGTACTGACCAATAATGAAAAAATTGAGAGATTAATAATGTAGTCGAAAAGAACCAACTGACTCCCACCCATACTTAGATAATTCATATTATTCTCTTTTATCATAAACTAGAGATAGTAGTATTACCATACTATTTATCTGGTATCTCCTAAAATCAAAGTGGGGCACTATCCATGGTTGGATGTGCCCTTTTTTACATTATGCAGATATCTTATTAGCAATAGTTAAAATCAATAGTATTCAAAGGCCCGATTTGATGTTGGGAACCACAAAACAAAAAAGAGTGTCCGCCGATCGAGGACAAATGTCCACGAATGGTGCCTGACACCCTTTTAAGATTATTTCTTTTTAGCGTGTTTGCGCATGTCAAATGCGACTGCGACGATGATAATTAAGCCTTTTACGATGAATTGAATGTATGGGCTTACGCCTAGGAAGGCCAGTCCATAGTTGATTACTTGGAAAATAAGAACCCCAGTGATTACGCCTGGAACGGATCCGATACCACCTGATAGAGATACGCCGCCGACTACGCAGGCTGCGATTGCATCTAATTCGTACATGTTACCAGTGTTGTTCGTTGCACTACCAACACGGCCCGCTTCAAGTGTTCCTGTTAAGCCGTACAGAAGGCCGGCAATCGTATAGATGATAATAAGGTTTCTTGCGACGTTAACACCGGAAACCTTAGCTGCTTCTGGGTTGCCGCCGATCGCATACATATTTTTACCAAGCTGTGTTTTATTCCAGATCACCCAAATGATAATCGATACAATAATGGCATAAAGAATGAGATATGGGAATTCATATGAGCCTAATTTAATACCACGTTGAGCAAAAGTTGTAAACTTTTCGCTTAAACCACCGATAGGTTGTGCGCCATATGGCGGGCGGTCAAAGTAAATGGAAGTCAAACCGTACACACCAATCATCATTCCTAATGTAGCAATGAATGGAGGAACGTGAAACTTGGATACAATCACACCATTTAATGCGGCGATTATTCCTGTTGCAGCCATCGCGATTAAAATAGGTACAAATAGCGGCAGATCAGGCAAATTAGGATACATTTTATAAGCATAATCGCCCGCTTGCAGCATCGAAGCCGAAATAACGGCGGCAAGACCAAC
The DNA here is from genome assembly GCF_050477905.1 of Neobacillus pocheonensis. Taxonomy (NCBI): domain Bacteria; kingdom Bacillati; phylum Bacillota; class Bacilli; order Caryophanales; family Bacillaceae; genus Neobacillus; species Neobacillus pocheonensis. Next base: position 28,740 of record NZ_JBCNAD010000018.1, read on the forward strand.
CATCCGACCAGCAGAGAGGTCCGTACCTGCGGTAATCAGGATACCCGCAACCCCAAGCGCAATAATAATACGTGAGGATGATTGAGCCAGAATATTAATCAAGTTCGTCATCGATAAGAAGTCTGGAGAAGCAACAACAATTCCGACCACCAATAGGATTAGCACTACATAAATAACATTATCAACAAGCCATTTTGATACATTCGCTTTTTTTGAAGCCTGAGTATTCATTTCCATCGCCTCCTAGTACAAAGCTGCCAGTCGCATGATTTCTTCTTGAGAAGTCGTTGCCGTTTCTACGATTCCGGCGGCTTTTCCATTACTCATTACTAAAATTCTATCTGTAACACCCATAAGTTCAGGCATTTCGGAAGAGATCATGATAATGCCTTTTCCGTCTGCGGCTAGTTGGTTAATAAGTTGATAGATTTCAAACTTTGCTCCAACGTCAATGCCACGTGTTGGTTCATCGAGCAATAAAATATCTGGCTTTGTTAATAGCCAGCGCCCGATAATAACCTTTTGCTGGTTACCGCCGGAAAGACTTCCGATTGATGTTTTTTGTGTAGGTGTTTTTACCTTCATGGAATCAATTACCCATTGTGTGTCTACCTTGACTTTACTGTCAGACAAAAATGGTCCTTTACGGTATTGATCCATATTGGAAATAATCGAGTTAAAGCTGATGCTTAGTTCTGGGAAAATACCTGTGGATCTTCGTTCTTCTGTCACAAGGGCAAAGCCGTTTTTAATGGCATGCTGCGGTGAATGATTCTTGACCACTTTCCCATGTAATTCAATTGTTCCAGATTTCAACGCTCTCATTCCAAAAATCGATTCCACGACTTCTGTACGCTTGGAGCCCACCAGACCTGCGATTCCTAGAATCTCTCCTTTTCGGAGTTCAAAGTTTACATCTGAAAAAGAAGGCTGAGTCTCTGCTGTTAAATTAGAAACTTTCAAAATCACATCACTCGGCTTGTTGATTTTCGCTGGGAAGCGCTGTGATAAATCCCGGCCAACCATCAACTTGATGATTTCATCGGTTGTTAAATCTTTTGCACTTTTGGTTGCAATATACTGACCGTCACGCATGATGGTAACTTCATCGGAAATTTTTAATATTTCTTCCATTTTGTGCGAGATGTAAATAATCGCAACATTATCACTTTGCAGTTTTTTGATGATTCTAAACAGATGGTTTACTTCATTCTCTGTAAGGGATGAAGTTGGTTCGTCCATTACAATGATTTTAGAATTATAAGAAACGGCTTTCGCTATTTCGACCATCTGCATCTCAGAAACAGAAAGCGTGCTCACCTTGCTGCGCGGATCAATATTAATATCGAGTCCTTTGAATATTGCTTTCGTGTCCTCGTACATTTTCTTTTCATCTATGAAAATACCTTTTTTCGGATAACGGCCAAGCCATAAGTTATCCATAACATTTTGCTGGCGTACCTGATTCAATTCCTGGTGCACCATGGAGACGCCGTTCTCAAGCGCCTGCTTTGAATTGACAAAGGATACTTCTTTCCCGTCAAAAAGAATTTTGCCTTCATCCATCGAATAAATTCCGAATAAGCACTTCATTAAGGTGGATTTACCTGCCCCATTCTCGCCCATTAAGGCATGCACCGATCCCGCCTTCACTTTAAGAGAAACATTATTTAGGGCGATAACGCCGGGGAACCGTTTCGTTATATTTAGCATTTCAAGCAAATTTGTTTTACTACCTTCTGACATGAGCAAACCTCCTCGCTTTACCATTTAAAAAATATGAGACCACGCTTGCTCGTCTCATATCTATTGATTAAAGTATTATTTTTCAAAAAAATAGGGCGTTGTCCTGCTTCAAAGGGGGTACTCTTTGAAGCAATGCCCCGAACGAAGGAAAAGCACACTCTTTTCCTTCGTTCGAGGAGCGCCTTGGGGCAGTGCCCCCGGACTGGCGCTTCTACTAGAAACTTCTTATTTGTATGCGTCTTTACCAACTTGGATGTTGTCTTTAGTTACTTCAATGTAAGGAACACGAACCGCTTTCTTATCATCAAGCTTCCAAGAAGTTCCGTCTAGAACGTCTTTGCCTTTTGCTGCATTTGCTGCAAGATCGACGGTTGCTTTACCTTGGTTTTTCGCGTCATTCAAGACAGTACCAACCATTTTGCCTTTTTCGATCATTTCAAGTGCTTCTGGAATCGCGTCAACACCTACAACCGGCATGAATTTGTCGCCAGAGAAGAATCCAGCTTTTTCAAGAGAAGCAATGGCTCCAAGTGCCATACCATCGTTGTTAGCGATAACGAATTCAATTTTGTCGCTGTATTTTGCTAACCAAGCGTCCATTTTTTCAGTTGCTTTTGTAGCATCCCACATAGCTGTATCCATAGCTAATTCTTCTACTTGGATACCTTTTTCTTTTACAGTATCAACTGCGAATTTCGTACGTGCTTCAGCATCTGGATGTCCTGGCTCACCTTTAAGTAATACGTATTGAAGCTTGCCGTCACCGTTTTTGTCCCATTTAGCTTTGTTAGCTTCCCAAGCTTTTGCGATTAATTGGCCTTGTAGCACACCTGATTCTGAAGAAGTTGTTCCAACATAGTAAGCTTTATCATAGCCTGCTAATACACTTGCATCTGGCTCTTTGTTAAAGAAGATAACTGGGATATTTTTTGGTTTAGCTTTATCAATAATGGTTTGTGCCGCTTTTGGATCTACTAGGTTAATAGCAAGAGATTTAGCACCTTTTGCAATTAGGGTATCTACTTGCTCAATTTGTTTTGCTTGGTCATTTTGCGAATCGTTCAGCATTAAATTTACATTTCCCTTTGCTGAAGTTTCCATCGCACGACGTACATAGCTCATGAAGTTGTCGTCAAACTTATAGATGGTTGCACCTACTGCAGGAAGTTTGGTGTCCTTGCTGCCTGCAGAATCGCCAGACCCGCTAGTTGAGCTGCTGCAGCCAGTAGCTAATAAAATACTAGATGCAACTGTTAATGATAGAATCAAGCCTTTTTTCTTTTTCGACATGTCCTCATTCTCCTTTTTACTTTTTGTAAAGACTTTGGTAAACTCCTCCGAACTGCTTAACTCAGCCCCCTTGTAAGCCCTTACACTTATGTTAGCATCAGAACAATTTCTGCAATAGTTCTAAACTATAGCACATATTTGTGATTATCTAGACTTTTTTGTAATCGCTTGCAATTAGAAAACCGACCTTCAATTTGGAAGAAGATCGGTTCTAAATAAGGTTCAATTATGTTGTAATTCCGACAGAGTTTTGTCCTGTTTTAAACGCTCTAAAAGAAGATCAACAAATCTCATGCATTTATTTAAGTCCCCAACTTGTGGTCTAAGCTCTACTTTCATGGTAACAGCTAAATCAGTGCAAACGAAAAGCATATCCTTAAATACATCCACAGCCCCACAAAACTTAGGATAAAAGCTATCTCCCGTACCAACCACACCTGTAACAATCCTTTTCACTTCCTGATTTTCAAAAGCTTGATATAAAGGCACCATTTCATGAGGGATATCACCATTTCCCCAAGTGTAGGTTCCAATAATAATAGCATCAAATTGTTTTATTTGAGTGATTGGAAATTCATTTACACAATAAATATTTACATTTATTGGATGTATATTAATGAAGTTATAAAGCAGTTCTACAAGCTCTTTTGTGTTTCCGGATTTAGAGGCATAAACTAAAGCTACTTTCATGAACAATACCTCACCTATAATTCATCGAAACCGTTCGACTGAGTTACTTTTGTATAGGTTCTTGATTTTTGTTCAAAGAAATCGGACTTCGTTTCATTAATCATTTCGTCACTAAAAATATGGATCCACGGCATCGGATTTTCTCTCTCTTCATACAAGTTTTTTAATCCAAGCTGACGTAAGCGTTTATTGGCAAGGTATTCTACATAACTTTCAAACTCGTTTAAATCTATTCCTTCGATTTCACTCAAGATGACATGTGCCCATTCCTTTTCAAGATTGACGGCATGTCCAATGGTTTTATAAACATAGTCCATGTTATCATCAGTGTTCAATTCTGGATTTTCTGCTAGAAGAATACGGATAAACTGTGCAATGAAGTAGGCATGCTGCATTTCATCCCTCTGAATATAACTGATCATCGTACTTGTCTTTAGCATCTTTTGATGACGGGCCAGATTATAGAAAAAGGCAAATCCCGCATAAAAATAAATCCCTTCCAGGTTAATAGAATTCACGCCAAGTTTGAATAGATTCTGAGGTGTAGGATTTTCCCGGAAACCCTCATATGCATCTAAAATAAGCTTGTTCCGTTTCTGTACAATAGGATCATTTTTTGCTTGATTAAATCGATTATTTTGCTCACTTAGAGGGACAAGTGAACTTAATAAATAAGAATACGATTCATTATGGACGGCCTCTTGTTGTGAAATCACCGCAAAAATTGCCTTAAAACTGGAATCCGTTACATAATCCATCACTTGGCTCATTGTTGGTGTTTGAAGACTGTCCAATGAAGCAAGCTGTGTGTTTATTCTTAAAAAAACATCCTGCTCGGTGGTACTAAGGGAATCCCATTGTTTGATATCGTCTTGCATGTTAATCTCTTGTGCTTTCCAAAAATTTGACAATAAGGTTTGGTAAATATCATACATTTGTGGATAGGCAATATCGTTCCAGTTTAATAGACCGGATGATTTGCCGTTAATAATCCCAGTGGATTTATTAGGAAATTCCGGGTTTAGCAGCTTAATTCTTTCTAAAGGTGAATGTCTATTCATTTATGAACCTCCTGGATCGAAAATAATTATGATTTAACTATGGCAGGCTTCACATTCTTCAATCTCGGCTTGTGATGTACTTCTCACGTAGTATGTAGTTTTTAGCCCTTGTTTCCATGCTTCCATGTGAAGATTTAAGAGATCTTTCGCTTTAATATCATGTCTAACGTAGAGGTTAAAACTAATCGCTTGATCAATATGACGTTGCCGTGCGGCATTCTGTTTTATGCTCCATACTTGATTTAACTCATGTCTGGAACGGCGATAATAGTTGTAGGTTACATGATTCAAATCAGGAGCAGTGACCTTAAACTTAAAGTTTTTCTTTTCCTCCGCGTATTCTACTGCATACAAAGGATCAATCCCATCTGTTGAACCCCCTATTTTCGCAGTAGAGGAGTTTGGAGCAATAGCCATCAACCAGCCATTACGGACTCCATGCTTTGAAACATCATTTTTTAATTGCTTCCATCGATCAGAATGATATTTTTTACGATCAAAATACACACCCGTTTGCCATTCAGAACCAGCGAATTTGCTATAAGTTCCCTTTTCCCGTGCAAGTTCCATCGATGAGCGGATGGTATAATAAGCAATGTCATCATACAGTTCATCTGTATAACGAACTGCCTTTTCAGACTCCCAATGGATACCCTTAAGTGCTAGCAGGTGATGCCATCCAAATGTCCCTAGTCCAACAGCCCTGAATTTTTTATTGGTTTTTTGCGCTTGTCCAACCGAGATTGTATTTAAATCGATGACGTTATCGAGCATTCTTACTTGGATACGAATTAAACGCTCCAAGACATCGGCAGGAACAGCTTTACCAAGATTAATGGACGACAAATTGCACACGACAAAATCACCTGGTTTGCGAACCATTACAAGGTTTCCATCCTCATCTTGATATTCGTTAACAATGGTTGTAGCCGACATGTTTTGGGCAATCTCTGTACAAAGGTTACTGCAAAAGATAGAAGCACGTCCCTTCCCTAACAAATGCTTATTGGGATTTTGTCGGTTTACTTCGTCACGATAGAACATATAAGGTGTCCCTGTTTCTAATTGAGCAACCATGATGCGAGCCATAATATCCATGGCACGATAAGTTTTACGTGGAAGTAACGGATTGTTCACGGCTTCTTTATATTTAACTGTAAAATACTTATCGTCTGTTTCATCATAGAAATCTTCAAGTCCCAATGGGTTTCCATTTTCATCTTTCCATCCCATTATTTGCTTTACCTCATGAGGACAAAATGCATGCCATTGTCCTATACTTCTCCCGCTTTCATCTACCTCATTAAGCTTTTCCATAAATAGGTCTGGTACGGTCACACCAGTAAAAATGTCATGCGCTTTACGTCGCTCGTCCCCATTATTGGTTTTCAAGTCAAGGAATCCATTCATGATATCTTTATGGAATAAATCAAGGTAAATGGACACTGCACCCTGACGTTGACCTAACTGATCGACACTAACGGCGGTATCGTTAACTAACTTAATCCATGGGATAACTCCCGAAGAATTTCCCTTAAATCTCTTGATATCAGAACCTAGTGCACGCACTTTCCCATAATAGATTCCTATACCACCGCCATCTTTACTTAATCTTGCAATATCCCAGTTATTCAAATAAATGCCATCAAGGGAATCGTCTACTGTATCAATAAAGCAGGAAGAAAGTTGTCCAAAGCTTTTGCCTGCATTTGATAATGTGGGGGTTGCCACTGTCATATATAAATTACTTAAAGCCCAATAAGCTTCTTTAACAAGCCCAATGCGTTTTTTAGGATTTTCGTATTTCATTAGGGTCATGGCAATAATCATGAACCGTTCTTGCGGAAGTTCATAAATATTTCGATCATGGTCCTTGGCAAGATAGCGGTCAGCTAGCAAGAATAACCCGATGTAATTAAATAAGTGATCGAGGTCAGGATTAATCTCTTTTTCCAATTCATCTATTTCATTTTTCGAATACAAATTCAGTAAATCATTTGAATAAATTCCTTTGTTCGTTAATGTCGAAATAAGAGAGTAAAAATTGCTATATATTAAAGTACGGGCAACCCCACGGTTTTTGGCTGCTTTTTCATATAACTCATTTAGATATAAATGTGCAGCTAAAAATGTCCAATTCGGCTGATCCACCGCAATTTGATTTAATGCATAAAATAATGCCTGCTGGTTTGCCTCGAACTCTGAAACATTCAATTCATTAATACGTTCTATTAGATCGGATGCATCGATATGATATTTCTCTGATGCTTTAATGATAGCTTTAGTAACGAAATTAAGTTCTGATTCAATACGTGTACACATTTCTTTTTCCTCCTATAATAAGAAAAGCGCTGGAGCTGGACAATTCTCGAAGTCGAAATCTATACTTTCTTATCATTTGCAAAAAATCCGTTAAGGTTTAATTGAACGGACCCTTCCCGTATAAGTACCTTAAAAGGTAAGTGTTCCTATACGTAGTTTCCGAGTGGCGGACACCATATTTTTTAGCGAAGCGACGGTTTCTTCTTCCCGACGTGTTTTTAATCCACAATCCGGATTCACCCAGAACTGATCTTTTGAAATAACTTCTAAACTATCTTTTAAGATTGCATCGATTTCTTCTACACTTGGTACACGCGGGCTATGAATATCATATACTCCTAAACCAATCCCAAGTTCATAGGAATTTTGTTTCAGCGATTGAATCAGTTCGCCATGACTTCTAGACGTTTCAATGGAAATCACATCCGCGTCAAGGGAACGAATCGGCTCAATAAAGTCGTTAAACTCGCAGTAGCACATATGTGTATGAATTTGGGTTTCATTCTTCACACTTGAAGTGGCTAACTTAAAGGCGTTAACCCCCCAGGCTAAATACTCCGCCCAGTTTTCTTTGCGTAATGGCAGTCCTTCACGTAATGCCGGTTCATCGACTTGGATAATGGCAATGCCTGCAGTTTCTAACGCTTGAATCTCTTCCCTTAATGCTAAGGCTAGTTGGTTGGCTACCTGTTCACGCGAAATATCATCACGGACAAAGGACCAATTTAAGATGGTAACAGGACCTGTTAACATTCCTTTCACATACTTAGACGTTAATTGCTGCGCCTCTTCTACTTCCTTCACTGTCATCGGGGCTGTCCACTCGATGTCACCATAAATAATGGGTGGTTTCACACAACGTGAACCATATGATACAACCCAACCTTTTTCTGTAAAGGCAAAACCTTCCAGCTTTTCTCCAAAATACTCAACCATATCCGTACGCTCAAATTCACCATGGACTAAAACATCCAGTCCAATTTCTTCTTGAATTTGAATCCAACGAGCGGTTTCACTTTTCAGAAACGCTTCATATTCAGCCTCTGAGATTTCTTTTTTACGCCAGGCCGTTCGTGTACGTTTTACTTGATCGGACTGAGGGAAGCTGCCTATTGTTGTTGTTGGATAATCTGGTAAATGCAATGCCTCTTTCTGTAAGGGTTGTCGTTCTTTAAACGTCATTGGCCGGCTAAAATGCTCTGGCTTTATTTGTAGTACAAGCTCTTTCACACGTACATTTTTCCTCGCCCCATGCTGGGCTAATGATTGGGTCGCTTTCATGCTTTGTGACACGCTCTTATTTCCTGTCCAAGCCTCGTCACGAACATAGGCTGTTAATTGTGTTAACTCCACAATTTTCTCATCGGCAAATGACAAAGCATTTGTTAAGGTGGTATCTAGACGCGTTTCCGCCTTCGACGTCACAGGGACATGCTGTAAACTACATGAAGACTGAATCCAGGCTTCTTTTACACCGCTTAATGCTAAAACAGCCTTCGTACTTGTTGCTTTTTCAGCCAAATTTGCCCGCCAAATATCACGTCCATTTATGATCCCAATTCCTAATACTTTATCGGAGGGGAAGCCGTGTTTACGAAGGGAAGCCATATTCTCTTCAGCTCCGTGGATGAAATCAAGACCAATCCCTGAGACAGGTAATTGAGATAGTTCTTCATATGCTGATAATCCTTCAAAATAGGTTTGTAACATGATTTGTGCAGCGGGTACTTCGGCTGCTAATTGTTTGTAAATTTCTTGGACTAGTTTTACATCATCTGCTGTTAAAGATAGGACTAGTGCCGGTTCTTCCACTTGAATCCACTCTGCTCCTGCTTCGACAAGCTGCTGGAATACTCTTGCATAGAGCGGTAAGAGTTTTAAGATAAACAATGCTTTGGATTTGCTATCGTATCCTTTTGCTAGTTTCACAAAAGTGAACGGACCGATAATGGTCGGCTTCGTTATAAGACCTAATTCTTCTTTAGCTTCTGTAAAATAATCTAACAAGTAGTTTTTCGTTAGTTGTAAGGATTGGCCTTCAAATTCAGGCACGATGTAGTGATAGTTAGTGTTAAACCACTTTGTCATTTCACAAGCGATTACATCTTTTGCCCCACGTGCCATGGCGTAATACGTAGTTAGATTGACTTCTTCACCTGTCCATTTATAACGATTTGGAACCAATCCAAACATGGTTGCTTGGTCAAGCATACGGTCATAAAAGGTAAAATCCCCAACGGTTAGGTATTCTAAGCCTAATGATTGCTGGCGCTTCAAATTATTCAAGCGAATTGTTTTCATCTCGGCAATAAATTGCTCCTCTGATTTCGCACTCTTCCAAAAAGATTCAACACAACGTTTCCACTCACGGTTTTCTCCAATGTACGGGTAACCAATGACTGTACTTACTAAGTTCATGCTTCATTCCTCCTTTTAAATTTACAAACTACCAAACACAAAAAAGCCATCTCCACAAAATGGAAATGGCTCTACAATCAAGTTATAGGTATGCTAATAAAAACTGCATAAACATCGCTGCTCATAACTCGTTTGTCGTACAAATGAATGTCACCACCTATTTCCTCGTAGGTATTTGGTGTGTACTAGAATTTGGCAGGTCTCCTGGCTTATCATCATGGCTCCTCACACCTTCCCATCCTTAGACAGTGGTATTTGTGATTCACTCCGATTTACAGTTGCGGGACAGCGACGGAATTACACCGTTCTTCCCTTTTAAGCCAAGCATTTGCTTGGCACCAATTCTTACACGATATGGAATTTTCAATAACTATATCATATTACTAATATGAAGTATATAATTTTCCATTCAAAAAATAAGACCAACTCACATTCTGTGAATTAGCCTTTGTGAAGTATTAACTTATCGCTGCTTTTCGGAATTCTGTCGGGGATAGACCTGTTACCTTCTTAAACACGCGGCTAAAATAGTTCGGATCCTTATACCCGACCGAATAACAGATTTCCTTTAAACTTTTTCCAGAGTCGGTCATTTCGGTTTTGGCATGCTTGATTCGAATTTCTGTCAAGTAATCGATAAATGTCATCCCAAACCGATCTTTAAATAGTTTACTAAAATAAAACGGACTCAGTTCCACATATTCCGCTGCAGATTCAAGCGTAATCGCCTCGGCATAATGCTTTTCAATATAGTCCTTTGCCTTATGCAGCATTCCCTTTGCATGATTGTTGCGCCAAGCCTGAACTTGCTGCACGACCGCAAGCAAATGCTGTTTCCCTTTTTCAAAAATAAACGTGATATCTTCTGACTCATCGATGCTGGGAGTCCGATCATAGTTGATACCAAGATCATGAAGCATTCGAGAAATGAGAATAAACAATTCATCAAAAGATTTTTTTACCATTTGAACCTTTAAATCTTTATTCGCTTCCAGCTTGGTCACAAACGAATCAAAAATGAACAGCACCTGATTGATATCGCCTTGGCGAACGGTATCTAACAACTTTTTTTCAATCTCAAGATACACGGATTCTGAAGGTATTTCAAATGCATCTCCTTGCTTGTCGCAAAATGAATACTTACGGTTAGCCGTTTTAGCAAGCTGTTCCATTGCCAGGACTGCTTCGTGATAGGATTTATTAAGCTCCTGGGCATGGGCGTGGGGGTGACCGATTCCAATCCGTAATTCTCCTGGAAAGCTTTCTTTTTTGAAAAAACTTATCAAATTTTCACAGATTAATTGAGCATTCGTTTTGAAATGGAGTTTTTCCGATGTCAGGAATAACACCGGCACTTGCGTGTCCATTATCGGTCCAATCATGATTTCATGCTTTTTCACGACAGATTTAAGGGTTTCCTTCAGCCATTTATACCAGTTTTGCTTTTCACTCGCAGTGAATTCAGAATTACTTGCTGCCTGCAGAGAAAACAGCATCACATGGCCCGAAGTGATTTCTACACCTAACAGTTGGCCCCATTCGTCAAAGGTAATATCCTGCACCTGGTTTATTAATAGCGAAGATACCCACTCTTTTTGGGCAATCGAAACGGCTCGGTTCAAGTTTTCCCGCAAGTTGTGCTGTTCTTCTGTTTGTTTTCGCTCTAAATGGATTTCATCGGCTACACGCTTAAGACCTTCCAGAATATCCTGCTTGCTGCTCGGCTTTAAGATGTACTCCTTCACTCCCTGCTGCATCACTTCTTTGGCATATTCAAACGTATTAAAGGCCGAAACCATGATGAAGCGGATGCCTGCATCGAATTTTCTGATTTCCTTAACAGCTTGGACGCCGTCGATTCCAGGCATTTTGATATCCATAAAAATGATGTCCGGCCGCAGCTCCCCGGCCATTTCGATCGCCTTTCTCCCATTGGGGGCCTCGCCAATGACCTGAATGTCTTCAAAAGAGTTTTTTAAAATTTTGGCAACCGCTTTTCTCTCAAGAACCTCATCATCCACTATAAGTACTTTCAACAAGCTCGCTTCCCCCTTTGGCCGCGACAGGTATTGTCAGTCTAAAATTTGTTCCTTTTTTCAATTCTGATTCAATTTCAACAATGTCTTTTTGCTGGTAAAAGAGCTGCAGTCTTCTAATCACATTTTTTACACCAATCCCGTTGGAATGGCCTTTAGATTTTTCACGTTCAATTCCCTCTTCGGAGATGGCGCCATCCGCGTATTGAAGCAATTTGTTTTTTGTGGCAGTGTCCATCCCTTCGCCATTATCTATGACTTCCACATGAATCCGGTCCTGCTTACGGAAGATATTTAAGCGGATTTCCGCATTTTCCTCATATTCCTCTACTCCATGAATAAAAGCGTTTTCAATGAGCGGCTGGATCGTTAAACTTGGAATCTCAATATCTAAACAATCATCCTCAATATCAGTGATAAATTGAATCCGCTCTCCGAATCTCGTTGTTTGGATAAAAAAGTATTCCTTTACAATCCTGACCTCATCTCTAAGCGTAGCCGCTTTATCTAAATCGCTCAGATTATACCGAAGTAATGCTGCAACGGCCTCAATCAATCTCGAGGTGTGTTCCGCTTCCTCCAGATAGGCCATTTTTGAAACCGTATTCAATGTATTGAACAGAAAATGGGGATTGATTTGGTTTTGCAAACTTTTCAATTCCATTTCTTTTAAAAGCTTATCCAGTTCTCCCTTTTGTTTGATTTCCGTAACGAGTTGCCTAAGGTTTGCACGCATTTGGTTAAATGTTTCTGTTAATGGCTTCAGCTCGTCTTTTGTTGTGATTTTGATATCCTCACCAGATAGGTTCCCTTTTGAAATCTGCTTCGCTGCCTGTGATAACAATTTAATCGGCTTGGTAATCCCGCCAGATATCCATAAAGCCAGCAAGGTGCTTAGAAAAAAAGCAGCCGCAAACAAGAAAATCGACATGAGCTTATAATAATGGTTTTGCTGTTCCATTTGATTATAAAACTTTTGATAGTCTGTCAGTTTATTATTTAACAAGGCAAGTGTACTCTCTTGAAGGAAGGAGTTAATTTTTAATACTTCATTAAAATGATTCGAATATTGGTTAATTTCATCTTTTTGAGAAGCACCAACAGTGGCGTCGCCTTCATCTAAGAAACTGTCGATCATATTGGTATAGTTTGTGAGCGTGATGTCACTTGTACTGATAACTTTATAAAGCCGCTTTTGGTCGTTAATCAGCTTTATCTTCTCATTTCGATAGTCTTTTAGGTAAGATTCATCCTTTTCTAAAATATAAGCGTGAAGCTTTTCGGTAATTAAATTGGTTTTTTGTGAAATATTATTCAGCAATAGAAATTGTTCGAAGCTGTTATCATATTCATTCACTAATTTTTCACTGCTGTTATAGAAAAAGAATCCGACTGAAGTTAACAACACGACAAGGACAATAAAATACAGGAGTAATTTCGATCTAATCCGAAATAGCATCATTTAACCTCCCGGATCCCGCCCGGATTACTTACTGGCAGGTCATTTATTCTCATGATCCGAGTGTCTGTGTGCACAATTGTCGCTACTTTTTTCCCTTTGATGAGATCTATCATCATTTTTACAGCTTCATATCCCATTTGATAGGGCTCCTGAACAACAGTTGCCTTAATCGTACCTTTTCGAATATAATCCAGTGTTTCAGGAAGTGTATCAAAGCCAATGATGTAAATTTTATTTTGCATTTTGTACTTTTCCACCACGTGTGCGATTTCGATGCCATCTAATGCGCTTGTTCCAAAAAATGCATTGACCTCGGGATGGTCCTGCAAAATTTGATACGCTTTTTCCGCTGCTTTTACCCTGCTAATCTCTGATTCTTCCACTGTAACGATATGAATTCCCTTTTCAGCTTTTACTGCATCCTCAAATCCCTTTACCCGCTGAATTTGATGGTTTTTATAAAAGCTGCCGGTAATGATGGCAACATTGGCTTTCCCCTTTGTATCCGCTATCAAAGCTTTGCCTGCCAAAAACCCTGAATAATAATTATCGGTTCCTATATAGGCCAGCCGATTACTATTGGAAACATCCGTATCAACCGTAATAACTGGAATCCCCTTTGCCACAACCCGATTAATCAACGGAGTAAATTGTTCGTCACTTAGCCCCTGTGTCATAATCCCATCGACTTTAGAAGCTGCCGACATTTCAATTGTTTTTACATGATCATCAATATTTGCCTGCTTCGGCCCTGCATATTCTAGTAGAACGCCGTATTCTTTAGCCGCAACCTTTGCCCCTTTCTCAACAAGTCTCCAATACTCGTTATCTAATTCCTCCGGCACAAGCACAAAATGATAATTATATTTTTCTACTTTTTTCTCCTCTTTAGGCAAATCATGGGTCAATACCTTATATCCATAAAAACTGGCAAATGAGCAGCTCACAATAAAAAAGACAATCCCAAACGTATACGCCATGATGGACAATCTGCTCATAAAACATCTCCTATTCCAGTAACTGTCTAGATAAGCATATTATACGGAACATCACAAAATTCGACAATGGTGTGTCAATGGTGTCAGGCACCGTAAAAAGACATTCTTCCCATTTTGTCCACTACACACGGACACATGAAAATACCCACCAAAGTTATTTGGTGAGTTTGTATTAAAAACTGCTGTTTCTGATGATAAGTTTGGTAGCGATGAGGATTTTTTTGGCTGTCTTTCTGCCGTCGATTCGCTCTAACAGTGTATCGACGGCCGTTTCTCCCATGAGTTCGGTATAGACCTTTACTGAACTAAGTGAGGGAAAAACATATTTGGATATGCTAATATCGTTTACCCCAATGATGTTGACGCGGTCTGGAACCGAAATTCCTTCCTCCAGTAAAGCTTGCAGTGCTACGACTGCAATCGAGTCATTCCCAGCGAAAAAAGGCAGTGGGCAGGTCTTCCCGGCTTTTCACCCCAAGCCGGATGGAGTTGGCCATATATCAGTCTCCTAAAGTGTTAGCGAAAAAGCGATACGTTGTGGTCGAACAGTATACATCATCAGGATTTAAAATGACAGAAGGAAATTCCGGATGATGTATGGCATCGGGAAGCCCTTGTGTTTCCAAGCATACGCCTAAATATTTTCTGGCGCGGACACCATAAATAGAAAATGGTCCTTCTAATTGGTTCGAGGTATAAACCACCACACATGGCTGGTCCGTCGTAACCATTAATGTACGCCCGCTTTCTTCATCGCTTAACACGACCTGATTCTCACCTTTTTTTGTAAAAACAAACGGATGATCATAACCGTTTCCGGCTAACAGATTTTGCGGATGCTCCGAATTTACTCCAGCCATTATCCTTCGACCATTCTGAAAATCAAATGGAGTATTCTTTGTACCAATCATTTTTCCGGTAGGAATCAAATCTTCTCCCAGCTCTAAAAAACGGTCGCTTTCTAATTGAAGAATATGCTCGGTAATATCTCTTTTTAGATTGCCGCTCAGATTAAAATACGAATGATTCGTTAAATTGACCAATGTTTTATGGTCCGTTTTCCCTTCATAAGTAATTACCAGTTCATTCTTATTGTTTAAAAGGTAGGTGACACAGGTGTCCAGATTTCCTGGATAGCCTTCTTCCCCATCTGGACTATGGTAAAAAAACTGAAGACCAACAGCATCCTCTTTCTCTATTTTTTCCACTTTCCAAACTACTGAATTAAAACCCTTCCTGCCGCCGTGTAAGTGGTTAGGAGACTCATTTTCCGCAAGCTGGTATTCTTTTCCGTCCAGCTCAAACCTTGCACCATTAATTCTACCGGCTACACGGCCGACAACGGCACCAAAGTAAGGGGACAAGTCAGGATAGTCATCAAACTCCTCAAAACCAAGCACCACATTCTCAAAGTTTCCTTGGCGGTCTGGAACGATTATTTTGGTAATCACACATCCGTAATTTAGACATGAAACATTCATCCCCGAATCATTGGTAAGCGAATATTCAATCACAGACTTTCCATCATAATTGCCAACAACTTTATCAATTATCTTCATCCATTTCACTCCATTTTTTCGAGGACTTTTCATGCCAAGGATTGAATAAACCTCCGGAATCCATTAGCACCTTCTTCATTCCATTTAAACACACCGGCATCTTCTAAGCATTTTAAAAATTTATTTCCCACTTCTTCTCTTACTAGTGATTCCACATTTGCATCATCCGCAACAGCTTGATAGCGATCTCTTAATTCTACTGCCCAGTTTAAATGATGGTCTGCAACCGTCCCTTTTTTCCCGAGAACGAAATCTTCCACATCTTTGAGCTCATCCTTTAAGCGTGCTGGCAGCACAGCCAATCCCATCACTTCAATCAGACCGATGTTTTCCTTCTTAATATGATGAACATCGCTGTGAGGGTGGAATATGCCTAACGGATGCTCGTCACTAGTCCGGTTGTTGCGTAATACTAAGTCAAGTTCAAAAAGGTCTCCCTTTTTGCGGGCAATCGGCGTAATCGTATTGTGAGGCGTCTCTCCCGTCCAAGCGATGATTCCAACCGCTTCATCGCTGTAATTTTTCCAGTTTGCTAAAATATGGTCCGCTGCTTCAACAAGGTCATCCAATTTCCCCGAACTTAGACGAATCACCGACATCGGCCATTTCACAACGGCACACGCTACATTCGGAAATCCGGGGATTTCAAACGTCCAGTCAGACTCTGCCTTCGCCATAGCAAATTCATAATTACCGCCTTGATAATGTTCATGCGACAAAATCGAACCGCCGACAATCGGGATGTCAGCGTTCGAACCAAGGAAATAATGCGGAAACTGTTCCACAAAGGATAATATACGCTTGAACGTCAACCGGCTAATTTTCATATCGGCATGCTTTTTCGATAATACGATACAATGCTCGTTGTAATAGACATAGGGGGAATATTGCAAATACCAACTTTCATCCACTAAATTCATCCGAATCATCCGATGATTCGAACGGGCCGGGTGTCCAACGCGGCCTTCATAGCCCTCATTCTCAATACAAAGCAGGCATTTCGGATATTCGTTTTTCACAGCTGCCCGTTCGGCCGCGATACTTCTTGGATCTTTTTCCGGCTTCGATAAATTGATGGTAATGTCCAGTTCACCGTATTCTGTTTCAACCTTGTATTCAATGTTTTTTCGAATCCGATTCAGTTGAATGTAGTTGCTATTTTTACTCAAGTCATAGAAATACTGGGTAGCTGCTTGCGGATTCTGATTATATTTTTCAAAAAAAAGCTGATTCACAGTGGATGGCCTGACGATAAAGCAATTCATGATTTTGCTTGAAAAAATTTCTTTTTCATCAAAGAGATCTTCAATGATTCCCTGTCCGCAGGCATAATCGATGATTTGATCAAGTAAATCTGGAATGGATAAAGTCATTTCTGATTCGGCTTCCTTAAAGTCTGCTAGATGCAGCAGCAAAAGAACTTGATTGCGTGCATATATCTTATCATCCTGCTCTATTAATTGAGCTTCGAGCGCTTTATCCACTAGTTGTTGGACCAATTGATAAATCATTTCCTCACCTCTGATATCCGTTCGGATTATGCTTATGCCAGTTCCAGGCATCACTGATGATTTGTTGAATCGATGTTCTGGCTGGATTCCAGCCAAGCAGCTGCTTTGCTTTTTCAGAAGAGGCAATTAACGTACTCGGGTCACCGGAGCGGCGTTCCCCCATTTGGACCGGGATATCAATTCCTGTTACCGTTCTGGCAGTCTCAACAATTTCCTTAACGGAGAACCCTTGACTTGAGCCGAGGTTGAAAATATGGCTTTCCCCGCCATTTTGCAAAAATTTCAGCGCTAAAAGATGTGCCTCGATTAGGTCCTCGACATGGATAAAATCACGGACGCAAGTACCGTCTGCTGTATCATAGTCATCCCCAAAGATGGTAACTGCTGGTCTTTTTCCTAGTGCCGCTTCTAAGACAACAGGAATAAGGTGTGTTTCAGGGTTGTGATCTTCGCCAATTTGTCCGTCACCCTTAGAGCCGGCTACGTTAAAATATCTTAGTGATACGTATTTGATGCCAAAGGCCTGCTCGCACCAGGCGATCATTTTTTCCATCGCTAATTTCGTTTCCCCATAGGTGTTAGTCGGCATGGTCTGGGCTTCTTCCGTAATCGGCACTTCCTTTGGCTCTCCGTATACAGCGGCTGTTGAAGAAAAGACAATGTGCTTCACGCCAAATTCCTTCATCATTTCAAGGATAATTTGTGTGCCGTATACATTGTTATCGAAGTATTTTAATGGCTCGACCATCGATTCGCCGACAAGGGAGTTGGCAGCAAAATGCAAGATGGCTTCAATCTTTTCTTTTTCAAAAACAGATCGCATAAACTCACGGCTGCGGATATCACCTTGATAAAAACGAGCTTCTGGGTGAACCGCACCCAAGTGACCTGTTTGAAGATTGTCAATGACCACTACCGGATAGCCTTGATCGATTAACTGGTAAACAGCATGCGAACCGACATAACCGGCCCCGCCTAAAACAAGAACACTCATTTATAAAGCCTCCTCCATGTCAATTTCCCTTGCTCCATCGCCAATGCTGGCCACATAAAAATCAGCCTCATAGCCAATTTTATCAAGATAAACTGCTCCAACATTTGTAATAAAGTTCTCAACCTCTTCATTCGCAACAATTGCAATTGCACAGCCGCCAAAACCTGCACCTGTCATTCGCGCTCCAAGGACACCAGGCTGGCTCCATGCTGCTTCTACTAATGTGTCAAGTTCTTTCCCAGTCACTTCATAATCATCACGTAAGGATACATGTGATTGGTTCATCAATTGCCCGAATGCCTCCACGTTCCCGTCCTTGAGTTCGTTTAAAGCCTTAAGGGTTCTCATATTTTCATAGACCGCATGTTTCGCGCGTTTACGAACTGTTTCATCTGTAATTAAGGATTGATTTTCATCAAATTCCTCTTCAGACAGCTGTCCAAGTGCTTCAATCGGAAATTTTTGCTGGAGCCGTGCCAATGCTTCCTCACACTCTGACCGGCGCTCATTGTATTTTGAGTCGGCCAGCTCTCTACGCTTATTTGTATTCATGATTAAAATTTTATGATTTTCAAGATGAATCGGGGCATACTCATATTTCAGCGTCTGGCAATCCAGTAAAATCCCAGCATCCTTCATGCCCATTCCAATCGCAAACTGGTCCATAATACCGCTGTTGACGCCAATAAATTCGTTTTCTACTTTTTTACCAAGCTTGATAAGATCAATACGAGGTATTTTTAAGTCAAACAGACCGTTTAGAAGTACTCCAGTTAATAGCTCAATCGATGCAGATGAAGAAAGTCCCGCACCGTTTGGAATATTGCCCTTAATAACACAATCAAAACCAGTTGGAATCTTGAAACCACTTTCCATAATGTAACGGATCATGCCTTTTGGATAGTTGGCCCAATTATGAGCTTTATCATAATTTAGCTGGTTTAATTCAAATTCAATTATCCCTTTATCAGGGAAGTTCGTAGAATACAGGCGGACTAGCTGATCCTCGCGCTTTCTCGCAACCGCATAGGTTCCATATGTAATTGCACATGGAAATACATGACCGCCATTATAATCGGTATGTTCACCGATTAAATTAATCCTCCCAGGAGCAAAAAATGCTTGCCTTGGTAAAACATGAAATATATCTAAAAAAATTTTATTTAGAGTCATTATGGTCATTTTCATTTCCCCTCTTAAAATCGTGGTATCTTGTATGCAACTAAATAATTATAATTTAATTTTACTCTTTCTAGTAAATTTTTTCAATTATTTTACTAAAATTTTAACTAAAAATAATCACCTTTTCACAAAAATGTTTAAAAACAATTGATGGATGATGAAAAAGAGTTGGATCAATCTAATGACTCAACTCTTTTCACATCTAATGTGTAACAGTAGATTATTTTCCAATAACCTCTAAATGCCACATTTCATTTATTTTCCTAATTTCTTTCAAATCACACTTTGGTTCTCGGTTATAAGTTAATAACCCGTTAATTTCTTGTTCTACATCTGTCAATTGTGTGTAACAGTAACCATGAAGAATCTTTGAGCCATATACCGCATGCATGATCCGGGAATAATCGTTAACGAAATCTTCAGCATTCGCTACAGAAGTGTAACCCCAGCCTGCATCATCTCCAACCTTGAAACCAATACCACCAAATTCGGTTAAGATGATCGGTTCCCCTTCATGCTTAAAACCGTTCGCATAAATAGATCTTTTAGCAGGCATTGAAGCGAGGATCGCCTCCTTAGATTCCAGATCTTCTTTATATTTGGCGTATTTTGCAGCTTCGTCTTTATTGCCGTGATTGTAATTATGAATGGCAGAAATATCTGACTTTGTCATTTCCCAGCCATCATTTGAAATGACAAGGCGGGTTGTATCAATCGAATGAATGAGATGGTACATCGCCTGCGAGTGATGCTGCTGCTGGCGATTGTCACGCACATTAGGAATACCCCAGCTTTCGTTAA
This sequence comes from Neobacillus pocheonensis, assembly GCF_050477905.1. Classification (NCBI taxonomy): domain Bacteria; kingdom Bacillati; phylum Bacillota; class Bacilli; order Caryophanales; family Bacillaceae; genus Neobacillus; species Neobacillus pocheonensis. Next base: position 48,810 of record NZ_JBCNAD010000018.1, read on the forward strand.
GCGGAACCCAAGCCACAATCGACGGATGATTGTAATCCCGTTCAACAATTTCGATCCATTCCTTCATTAGGCGAGCTGCAGCATATTCACTGTAGGAAGGCGATGCGGCACATTCTCCCCAAACAAGGTAGCCCAATTTGTCTGCCCAATAAAGAAAGCGTGGATCTTCTACTTTTTGATGCTTGCGGCAGCCGTTAAAACCCATCTCTTTGGCAAGCTCAATATCCTTTTTTAAATCCTCATCGGTTGGAGCCGTTAAAAGCCCTTCTTGCCAGTAGCCTTGGTCGAGAACAAGTTTTTGATAGTATGGACGATTATTTAAGTAGACCATCCCATTTTCAGTATGAATTTTTCTCATCCCAAAGTAGCTATCCAATTCATCAATCGTTTGACCGTTATCAAGGATTTTTATATTTACATTAAAAAGGTTGGGATTTTCCGGTGTCCAATTCCAGCCATCATGGTGAAAGCTTGTTCGGAAAATCTTATGATTGTATAAGTTAAACGAACGTCTATTAAATTTTTCATTGATTCTGATAGTATCTTTGACGATACCCTCGCCCTTAAATTGAATATCCAATTGAACTTCTTTATTAGTCACGTCTCCAGCCACTTCAAACTCAACACAAATGTCCCCGCGATCCACATCTGGTGTGAAACGAAGTTTTGATAGATAGGTTGGATTTACAGGCTCTATCCAGACCGTTTGCCAAATCCCTGTCGTCCGGGTATACCAGATACTGTCGGATTCCTCAATCCAATACTGTTTTCCGCGTGGTATTGTTTCGTCCGTTGAAGGATCTTCTACCTTCACTACTACTGTCTGCTTTCCATTTTTTAAATGGTCAGTTATGTCGAAATGAAAACCAACGTTGCCGCCTTCATGGAAACCAATAAATTGCTCATTGATATAAACCCATGCACGGTAATCCACTGCCCCGAAATGAAGAATGACTCGATTGCCGCTCCAGTTTTCGGGTATTTCAAATTCCCGCTTATACCAAACAATATCATGGAAGGTCGGGTCTTCAATCCCGCTCAATTTTGTTTGATAGGCAAATGGTACATTTATCTCCTTATTGAATGCACGGCAGCTTAGTTCATACCATTTTTGTTCTGTACCAACATTGTCATTATCAAAAGCAAACTCCCATACTCCATTTAAATTAAGCCATTTTTCGCGAATTAACTGCGGTCTTGGATACTCCTGACGATAAATCATAAAAGTCTCTCCTTCTCTGTTCCTAAAGTGATTATATTTAATAGTATTTACTAATAAACTTTAACTAGTTGTAAGCGCTTTAGGTATATTTTATAAAAAGGGTAAAAAACAGTCAATGTTTTTACTAAAATTTTAACTATTTTATTAACTAAAAATTATATTATAAAAAATAAACCACACTAGTATAAAGGTCTTAAAGAACCCCTAATCTTGTGTGGTTTTCCTAATTACTGCTTCCGCGTATTTTAAGTTTGGTTGAAAGGATTACTTTTTTAGCAATATTACGGTCTTCCAGTCTTTCCATTAATAAATCAATGGCTGTTTCTCCCATTAACTCAGTAAAAATTTTAACCGTGCTTAATGGCGGATGGACATATTTAGAGACACTTATATCATTAACACCAATAATATTAACCCGGCTGGGAACCTGGATGTTTTCTTCATGCAAAGCTCTTAAGGCGCCAATTGCCATTGGATCATTTCCAACAAAAAAAGCAGTCGGAAGGCTTTCTCTATGATCTGAAATGGCCTGTTTCATAAGATTATATCCATCGTTCACCGAGAAGGAGCCAATATAAACCAAAGATGGATCATATATTTCTTTATCAACGAGGATTCGCTCAAAAGAGACTCTGCGCGGATCATCAATGACTGCTGTCTCGTCCTTGTACATTTCTCTGCCGCCAATATAACCGATCTTTGTATGACCTCGTTCAATGAAATGCTGCAGGACATTTTCAGTTGCCTTCGTAAAATTACTTACAACAGAATCATAAGTGTCATCATCAGGGGAAGAATCAACAAAGACAATATTTTCTGTCAGCTTCCTAAGCTCCTTAGCCTGTTTCAAACTAAATTTACCAATTGCTATGATGCCGTGAATCTCTTCATTGGCCTTGGGGCTTTCCTTGAACATTTTGGTAATTTGGATACTTAATGCCTCACAGCGGTTTTCTACTCCTTGGCGTATCGACATATAATACATATCATCCAGTTCTTCCTGTTCTGTGTACCAATGCACTATCGCAATTTTATAGACAGTTGGGCGCCGGCCTGCCTTTTTGCGATAACTAAGCTCCTCAGCGACTTCAAATACCCGCTGTTTCGTTTCATCACTTACTGACAATGTCGCATCATTATTTAGCACCCTTGAAACGGTAGCTATGGAGACACCAACTCGTTCGGCAATATCTTTTATAGTCGCCATCATAATTCTCCTTGAAAATTGATAGATAACATAAAAGCGAACCCTTCACTCATATCCATTCTGGTCTCGGATGAAAGAATAAAGGGCTGATCCATTTCTTTATGTTACTTTGCAATGATGATTCCGTTTTCTGATTCTTCAACTTTAATAAATAAAGGCCGTTCACTTCCATGAGGGGTGTCTGGATAATGCGTACAAATATAAAGCTGTTCGTCAAGTGTCCGAAATAGACTGGAATGACCAGCGTTACGGTCAAGAAGCAGTTTCTCATCGTGAACCCACTTTCCTGTCATCTCTCCGCTCTTTGTTCTGGCAACAGCTACCGTGTAGCCTCCAAGTCCAACATCCCCATAGTTTGGAACAGAGTAACTCGACCAAAGCATTACGAGCTCACCATTTTTTGCTTCATACATAAATGGGGCATCCGTCAAATAACCTATTTTCTCAATGCGAGGATCACCGAAATGCCTGATCCAAGGCATCTCAGCTGCATTCAAAATTTCAATTGGATCTCCAACCGAGGATTTTAAGTCATTCGATAAACGGATCGCTTTAATTCTACCTTCAAAAATCTGTGTCCATTCATGACAAAATATCATCCAACGCTCGCCGCTTTTATCCTCATAATACGTTCCGTCTAAGCATTCCCAGTCATTTGGTGTAACAGGGCCTTCACTATGAGGGAAATAAGGGCCTGCGGGATGATCTGCCACTAATATCCCTGTTCCTCGATGCTCACCGATACCACCTTTAAATGTGGCAAACATATAAAAGCGGCCGTCAATTTCAAATACCTCCGGAGCCCAGTAATGTCTTACTCCCCAAAAACCCTTAGGGGGCTGAAAAGCTACATAAGGACCTTCCCAGTCCTCAAGGTTTTCACTGACAAATACCTCGAAAACTGGATCCTTGTCACCGCAGCCATCCGCAAACGTGGTACCAAAGAGATAATATTTTTGCTCTTTTGGGTAAGGAAAGATAAATGGATCCCGTAAATGAATCATATCTGTCTTTACCTTTTTAATCGTCCGAAACCCTGGATTCATTATACTCACCTTCTATTTTATACTTGTATGCTTGATATGGTCTAGATTTATTTAATACCCGTGTTTGTCACACTTTTTACAATGTATTTATTTGCCAATATGAAAACTATAACGGCAGGTATTGTCGCGATAACGGTTGAAGCCATCATTTTTGCCGGATTAACAAAGTTTGAACCTTGAATTAATGTAGCAATACCAAGCGTAATAGTTTTCATTTCATTAGAGTTTGTTACTAATGAAGGCCACAGGAAGTCATTATAAATTGATAGGAAAGTAATGACTCCTAAGGTCATTGCCACTGGCTTGATCGCCGGAAAAATAACATGCCACAAGATTTGCGGCTGAGAAGCACCATCAATATAAGCCGCTTCCTCCAGGTCCTTCGGAAAGGAAGTAAGGAAATTATAAATTAAGAATACTCCCATTGTACTTGCAGTATAAGGAAGAATTAGCGGAATAAACGTATCTAATAAATTAACACTCTTGAACATATAAAACGCTGGAAAAAGAGTAACGATTCCAGGCACGGCAAGAGCCAGAAAAATCATTCCCAAGATCACTTTTTTCCCAGGCACACTTAATCTTGCTAGGGCATAAGCAGCCAGAATGTCCACAATGACCACAATAATGGTTCCAATAACCGTAATGAATGCGGTATTAAATAGCCATCTAAAAATAGGAGCATCTGATACAGATGAAAAAATGCTAGTGTAATTTTCAAGTGTCCATTGTGATGGCAATATACTCGAGCTCGCCATTGATTCACTCAATGTTTTAAAAGATGTAAAAACCATCCATATTAGTGGCAAAAGAAACAAAATTGCTATAAAAGTCGCTAATATTAGTAATGGAAGTGCTTTTCGCGTTGATCTATTCATTCTAATCACATCCTATTCAGTCTTTCTTTCGATAAGAAAGCCAATATTGAGCACCCGTAATCAGCATCATAATGAGTCCCATAATAATTGCCATGGCAGATCCGATTCCAAGCTGATTCATACCGAATACAGAGGTTTGGATATTCATAATAAGTGAGTTAGTGGACTGTTCCGGCCCTCCGGCAGTTATCAACTTAGTTTGTCCATATAGATTAAAGGAAGCAATCACTGTCATGATGAGAATAAAGAAAGCCACATTCTTGATTTGCGGAAACGTAATATAGATAAACTTGCCCCAGCTGCCTGCACCATCTAGGTCAGCTGCTTCATATAAAGAAGTATCTACTTCATCCAAAGCATTAATAAACAACATCATATTAAAACCAATCGTCCACCATACTGTTGCAATTAAGACAGAAATCCAAGCATTTGGCTGTTCGCCTAACCAATTAATTGGCTCCCTTATGATTCCTATGGACTCAAGGACATTATTCACATACCCGCCGTTCGCGTTAAAAAGCCAGAGAAAGATAGCCGAGACAGCAGTAACAGAAATGGAATAGGAAATAAAGAAAATCGTCCGATAAACTGGCTTGAATTTTTCCGGAAGTTTATCAATGATGAGTGCAAGTCCCAAAGCTATTAATACCAATGGCGGCACACTTATAACCACAAAGTATAGGGTATTTTTCAGCCCTTTCACAAATAGTTCATTGTAAATAGTGTCCGGTGTTAAGATAGCCTTATAGTTTTCAAAACCTACAAACCCTAAATCCCCCGCAGATATATTCCAATTATGGAAACTAATCCAGATGCCTAATACCAATGGAACGACCCAAAACAATAAAAAGAAAACAATAAATGGGGCTACCATAAATATCGACCAAAGTTTATAGGAAGCTCCTTTATACATAGCTTAACCTCCATTCGAAAGAACTGTTTGTCCCTTCATTTATGTTTCGTTAGGATCATTATTTTTTCGTGGAATACTAAACAATTTTTATACTCTATTAGAAATAAAGAGTGGATTTAGCCAAAGGACAAAACCACTCTTTTTATTTTCAAGGTTATGATTAATGAATGGCTCTTTTTCAAGGGCCATTCATTAATATTTTTCAATTATTTCTTCGGCGCTGTGGCACCAATTTGTTTAGACATTTTAGTTGCTTTTTCTAATTCTTTCATCAAGTCTTCTTTTGTGAATTTTTCAGTTGTTACCAACTTACCAAATACAGACTCATTCATATAACGCATTTGCTCACCATATTGGTAAACTTGCGGTGGCTTTACATAGTTTTCAAATTGCTTTGCATTTTGGAAGGCAATTTGATATTTTTCTGGTTCAGCGTTAATTTTGTCTAACGTTGCCAGATGAACAGGAGCTTGTCCGCCGTCTGCCCAATTGATTAGATTTTCAGGGGTATACATGTATTTCAAGAATGCCGCAATTCCATCCAATACTTCTTGGTCTTTCACTTTTGAAGATAATGCAATCGTGTGGGCGTTACCAAAAGAAGCGAGTTTTGATCCAATTTGCGGAATTGGCGCTACGCCTAGGTTGTCGCCATATTTTTCCTTCGCAGCACCATAGAACCACGGACCTGTAAGGGCTACCGCTGTTTGATAAGCTTTTCCACCTTTAGCTTCCTTCATAAATGTTTGGAATTCACCATCTAAACCAAGTCCGGATGGAGAAACTTTATCTTTCCAAACCATGTCATGGAATTGCATTAAGGCATCTGCAAACTTAGGCTGAGCAAAATTTAAATAGTTTCCGTCTTTTAACTCAATATCATTTTGTGCTGCAATCATAAGCATATAGAATTCAACTAAACCGCTTGAAGGAACTCCAAGTGCATAAAGATCCTTGCTCTGAGCTTGAAGGTTGCTGTTAAGTGCAACTAAATCCTGATATGTTTTTGGTGCTTCTTTCACGAATTCTTTATTATAGAACATTGTTAATGGATGGATATCTAAAGGTACTGCAAATAGTTTGCCGTCTAATGTAGCAATATCCAATCCTGCTGGATGGAAGTCAGTCTTCTTAATACCAGCTTTTTCTAGCACTGGTTCAATGTTCTGAATTAATCCATCCTGTTTATAAGTCTCAAGGTTATTTCCATGGATAACTACAAGATCATAATTACCAGCTTTAAACTTGGTATAATGGTCCTTTTCTTGTGATTCAACTACTTCATATTTATCCTGCGAAGCGTTGAAGCCATTAGTAATTTTTTTCATATAAGCGCCATCTCCACCAGTAAAACCATTAATGAAGGAGATTTTTACTTTACCATTGTCTTTTGATTTCTCTCCTGAACTGGAAGATCCGCCACCTGAACAACCTGCAAGGACTAAAATTGCTGAAAATACTAAAGCTAGCCATTTTGTAACTTTCATGTTGCATACCCCTCTTTCTACCTTTCATTATGGCACTCATCTGAAAGCGCCTTCAGTGTTATATTAGTATAACCGGGAGCTCCAGTCAATATTTTTTACTAAAAATTTAACTAAAAATTTCATTTTTTTTTGAAAAAACTCAATATATTGTTTTAATAATTGTCATTTCACCCCTTTAATCTACCATTTTAAGCTAACAACCAAAAATCTGACTGTAAAAATCTACATAACATTTAGTAAAATTTTACTTAGTATTAATGGTGATGGAACACATTATGGTTTAGATCATCACTTGGAAGGTATGATTTTTATCATATTTTGAAGGAAGGCTCAGGGAAGAGATTGATTAGTAGTGAGCACGTATTTATTGATTCTGCTCATCTTTTTCAACAGTAATGGAGCATCATAAAAAAAACAGCCCTCAAAGAGCTGCTTCCGATCTTATATTTTTGTAAAAATAATTCCAAGAATCGCAGAAAATATGCCGACAAGCTGGTATCGCTTTAATTTTTCTTTAAAAAACCAGCAGCCAGCAAGGATCACGACAAGACAATTCAGGCTGACAATAGGGAAGATAATACTTGCTGTCCCTTTCTGCAGCGCGTAAAAATAACAGCTGTACCCTATGACACTGACCACTCCGACAAGGAATCCGATATTTGCTTCAGACCGCCGCCAGTTTTCTTTTTCACGAATGCTCGTTACTCCCAGATAAACGCTTCCTACACCATACATACAAATTAATGTATTGAACGAGTCTATATGCAAATACGAAGTCGTTTTCATTAATATCCCTAGGACACCAAAGGACAGGATTGCCAAAAGAATCCGGAAAATCCATGGGCCGTACTCTGTGCCCCGGCCCGTTCCAGGTGAATATTGAATAGCGATTGCCGAGCCTAAAATCACCACAATTCCTATCCATTGTAACAGGCTGATATTTTCATGAAAAATAAGAGCGGCCCCGAGAATCGGCAGGATGGCATTGGCTCCAATCAGCGGTGAAGTCAGACTGGCGGGCCCCTTTTCAAATGCCTTTGACATTTGAATATTGCCGTTGGCATTTAAAATACCGATCAGTCCCCCAAGGATGATCGCATAAAGATTCAACCGGAATTCCCCTGTAGAAATCCCATATCCGAGTGTAAGTATAAAAGCTGTAAAATAAAAGAAAAATTGAATATGTACCTTTGACAAGCCACGGCTTGTACTCCATTTAAATAGAGTATTATTTGTTCCGAAGCTTAAAGTCGTTACTAATGCTGCAGCAATCCACATGCTGAAACCTTCTTCCATATCTTGATACATACTCATTTTAAATCTAGTAACCAAGTATTCGCAATGATTTTTTCGGGTTACGAAAAATAAGAGGCTGACCCTAAATGGGCTCAGCCTCCTTTTTATTTAATCGAAACGGTCCTCTGTACTTGTTAAATAAAAAACATGTGATTGGAAGTCTCCTCCACGCTCGGCACCATGGCCGTTAACACCATTGAACTCGGTTGGAAGTTGAAGCCCTGCGCGCATCAGTTCATCTCCATAGTAAAACTGAGCTCTATTGGCCACTTGATACACCTTTGCTTCGTCCAGCCCAGTAAGTTTTAATGTTTGCTGCTTGGGAGAATTCGCGGTTGCCAAAACCTTATAGTAGCCGATTAATGCTTCTGATTGATCTGGGCTGACGACCATCCATGCTGTTTCATTTCCATTGAACGGACTTTTCAGGCGATAAAATTGACCGTCGCGTATTAACCCTCGGTGCTTTTTATAAAAGAAAACCTGCTCTTTAATTTCCAGGCGTTCTTCTTCTGTTAAATGAAGAGGATCCAGCTCATAGCCAAAGGTTCCAAAGTAAGCCGTATTTGCTCTCGTCGATAACGGTGTAGTCCTTAATGTTTGGTGATTCGGCACAGCCGAAACATGAGATCCCATGCTATAGACCGGATAAGCGAATGATGTTCCGTATTGGATCTTGAGCCTTTCGACGGCATCCGTATCATCACTTGTCCAGGCCTGCGGTGCGTAGTACATCATTCCTGGATCAAACCGGCCTCCCCCGGCCGCACACGATTCAAACAACACATGAGGAAATTCACTGGTTAGCCGTTCGTAAAGTCGATAAACGCCTAAAATATAGCGGTGGAAAAATTCCCCTTGCTGATTTGGTGCTAATTTATGCGAGAAGGGTTCCGTAATATTTCGATTCATATCCCACTTAATGTAGGCAAGGTCTGTCCGTTTTATAATATCGGCGATTTTTTCGAAAAGATAATCAACGATTTCCTGCCTTGAAAAATCAAGGACCAGCTGGTTGCGTCCTAGTGTACGCTGCTGCGGCATACCGACTGCCCAATCCGGATGTTCTCTGAATAAATCACTGTTCGGACTGATCATCTCAGGTTCAATCCAGAGACCGAACTTCATGCCGAGTGCAGAAATTTTTTGAACGAGCCTCTCTAGCCCATTGGGAAGCTTATTTAAATCTACATGCCAGTCACCAAGTGAGGAAGTATCATCGTTTCGTTTTCCAAACCAGCCATCGTCCAGCACGAACAACTCGATTCCTAATTCACTGGCAGATTTTGCGATATTCACCAACTTTTCCTCATTGAAATCAAAGTAGGTGGCTTCCCAATTATTAATCAAGATGGGCCGTTCTTGCGTTCGCCATTGAGCGGGGATTAAATTTTCCCGATAAAGAGCATGAAAAGCCTGGCTCATTCCATTTAGTCCTTGATCTGAATACACCATCACTGCTTCAGGTGTTTGAAAGGACTCCTCCGGCTTTAATGACCACTTGAAGCCAAATGGATGAATCCCAACTGTCAGCCTGGCCGTGTCATAATGGTCCACTTCTACTTGCATCAGAAAATTACTGCTATATACAAAATTAAATCCGTATACCTCGCCTGCATGCTCCGTCGCAGATGGTCTTTTTAATGCTAAAAACGGATTATGATGGTGGGAACTTGCCCCGCGCAGACTTGAAATAGATTGAATTCCTGTTTCAAGGTTTCTTTCCTTTACATGCCGCTCTCGTGACCATGCCCCGGCTAAGTGGATAAACTGAAAATCCTTATCAGGCAAATCCAGGGATGCACTCATTATTCTTTCAATCGACAATTGCTCTTGACCGTTGTTTCTCAAGAAGGCACTTCTCACAATCACTGGCTTTTCACGGAAAATAGTATAATTTAAGGTTAATTCTGCTTGCAAAACCGCATCCTTTAAGATGATTTGGATGGTACTGGCTTCGCTGCTGTCCTCCGCATAGGTCGCCGGCAAGCCCTCAAGACGAGGCTTTCCTTCCAGCATACGAAAAGATTCATATTTAAAGTCGGGAACGTGGTTTACGTTCTGTTTTGTGAGACTGATGGCAGGTTCCCGGAAATCGGAATTCCCGTAGGCAGGGTATTCCTGCCGCAGTGTTTCCAAACAAAAGGCTGGATCATCCGCATAAACGTGACAACTTGCGGCTGTTGGTACATTGTATGTTTGTAAATGTGAAAATTCGGAGCGATGCCTTAATGCCTTTCCATAATAAAGATGGCCTAACTGTCCATTTTTCATCACATGGAAAATATAACTCACTTGTCCATTTGTTAAATGAAACTGTTTATTTTCTTGATTAACATGAATAAGCATATTTGTCTCCTTCCAATTCCACCATGCATGTCTACGAAAAAAAACGATTTTTCTAGATTCTATGAATCATAAACTCAAATTCCAAGTCTCGTCCAGCATGAATGAGGTGTTCGTCGTGAACTGGCGCGCCCCAGCTGTCGTCCCCGCCGACGCCCATCTGCTTGCCCGCAACCGTTACAACTGTATAGTGGACATTCGGAAGCTCGTAATGATGCTGCGCATTTTCAAGTTCAAATGCCGTATAAGGTGAAAAATTGCATTCAAGCGGCTCAGAAACAGAGGAAATCCTAATGCCCTGACCAATAGAGTTCGTTAAATTAACCCTGCGGACTCCCGTACGGTTGCCGGATTCCTGCGGCATGACATAACCAGATAAATGGTCGGAAACAGTGTTGTTAAAGACACCAAGTCGTGCCCCCTCACAGCGATCGGAATAATTCTCTTCCGGCCCCATCGCATACCATTCCAATTGGTCATAATCAGCTGGAACCTTGAAGGACACGGCAAAAATCGGCATCTGCGGAAGATTTGCGGCTCCATGATAAACCGATTTAACACGAACGCTTCCATTGGCTAAGACAGTATAATGGATCTTCACTTCCACTTCCGAGATAATCGCTAATTGATAGGTAAATGTGACGCCAACCTGTTCATCGCTTTCTTTCACCTCAACCTCAACACATTTCCGAGCCAGGCTGGCAGCATACCAAAGCCCTGAATGACAGCCTTGAGAAAAGCCTCGATCATTATCCGTCGTCGCTCTCCAAAATAATGGTGCAGGAGGAAGGGCTATCATTTCTTTTCCGGCATAATTCAACGATATTAAGCTTCCAGCCTGTTTGGAGAACATGATGGAGAAATCCAGTCCGTGAACACCAATATTGACGTCGCCTTCCACCACTCTTAAAGCTCCAGGAACCAACACCGGGTTTTCTGCCCCTTTTACCTGAAACACATACTGTCCAAAGGCAATTTCATATCCGGCATCTGCCCAAAGTGTTTTCTCCTTCAATTTAAAGAAAGTATGAATACAATACTCGCCAGAGTCTCTAAGCATATCAGCAGGCAGAGCAAACTCCGCTCGACCCTCACTTAGAGGTGCGACCTCCACATTAAGTACGCCGCGAGCCAGTTCCTTGCCCTCCCGGAACAGAACGTATTCCAAATCATAACGAGAAATATCGGTGAAAAGGCTGTCATTTATCACCGTTACGCCAGTTTGATCCGGCACCAACTTGAAGTTTTGATACAGGTATTTGACTTCCTGCATTTTTGGCGATAACTCTCGATTTGCATACACAATGCCATTCGTACAGAAGCCGTAATCCGTCGGACGGTCACCGAAATCGCCACCGTACGCTAAAAATTCTTTTCCATATCGGTCCTTCTTAATGATCGATTGATCGATATAATCCCAGATAAAGCCGCCTTGATACATGGGATATTTCCGCTCTAAATCCGTGTATTTATACATGCCGCCAAGGGAATTGCCCATTGCATGCATATACTCACAGCTAATGTACGGTTTCTCCGGATTTTCGCTTAAATAGCTTTCAATATCAGCGGGCTTCGCATACATCCGGCTTTCCATATCACTTGTTTCGTTATAGTCACGGTTATGGAATACGCCCTCGTAATGAACAAGTCGGCTAGGGTCGACTTCTTTAAAATATTTAGAAACGTTCAGAATCACTTCGCCTGCGTATGATTCGTTCCCGCATGACCAAATCAATATAGAAGGATGGTTCTTATCCCGCTCAAACATCGAAATCGCTCTGTCCATAACAATATCCTGCCATTCCGGCTTATTGCCCGGAATGTTCCAGGAAGGCTCGACCGCGCCCATCTTCTGCCACGATCCATGCGTTTCCAGGTTCATTTCATCGATAACATATATCCCGTATTCATCACATAATTCGTACCAATAGCTCTGATTTGGATAATGTGAAGTGCGGACTGCGTTAATGTTATTCTGTTTCAGTGTTTTAATATCCCAAAGCATGTCTTCTTTCGTAATCGCGCGGCCACTTCGGCAATTGAATTCATGACGGTTTACACCTTTAAAGACGATCCGTTCCCCGTTAAGGCGCATAATTTTATCCGCCAGCTCAAATCGTCTGAAGCCGACCTTCTGCGGAATTACCTCTACTAGACTTCCAGACTCGTTAAAGGCTTGAATAAATAGTTTGTATAAATACGGATTTTCTGCACTCCACAGCTTAGGTCCATCAACCGCCATCGAAAATGTCCATTTCCCTTCACTGAAGACACCGTCAGCAGCTGCCGTCAAGCAGCCCTTTTCATCGTACAAGGCGGCGGCAATTTTTGACGGAGAATGAACCGAGAGAAGTTTGAGATCCGCTTGAAGTGTCCCCTTTTTAAAAGACGAATCCAATTCAGTCCGAACATGAGCATCAAACACATGAATCTCTGGTACTGTATAAAGATATACATCCCGGAAAATCCCCGAGAAACGCCAAAAGTCCTGATCCTCCAGCCAACTGCCAGTGCTGCGCTGATAAACCTCAACAGCCAGCTTATTCTCTCCTTCAATGAGATAAGGCGTTAACTCAAACTCTGACGGTGTGAACGAGTCTTCACTATAGCCGACAAATTTTCCGTTCAACCACACATAAAAAGCCGATTCCACACCTTGAAACGAAATATACAAAGGCTTGTTCTCCATATGGGCAGGAACCGAAAACATCTTCACATAACTGCCAACAGGATTATGATCCATTGGAATGGCAGGCGGTCTAATATCATTATGTCCGTCCCAAGGGTACATGGTATTGACATATTGCGGTTTTCCATATCCCTGCAGCTGAATATGTCCAGGGACCTTAATATCTCCCCAGCCTGAGCAATTGAATTCGGGCCTATAAAATTCTTTCGGTCGATTATCCGGATTCACACTATAATGAAATTTCCAGTTTCCATTCAATTCGTTACGCATCTTCATTGGAACAGCATCTCTTGCTTCTTCCAACGTCTCGTAATAGTTGTGGTCTGAATGAGCGGGAAGCCGGTTTACGGCGAATACATTCAAATCTGTAAGCCAGTCTATCGTTGGAATAATCGTCATAGCCTATTACACTTCCTATCTATTTTTTATTTCACTATTTCACAGACCCCATCATTCCGGCAACAAAATGTTTTTGCATAATGAAGAAAATGAGCGCTGCCGGCAGGGTTGCAATCACAATAGCTGTCATAATCATTCCAAAGTCCGGAGAATAGCTTGAGCCAAGGCTGGAAATCAGCAAAGGAATCGTCTGATTTTCAGGAGATTGCAAGATAACAAGCGGCCATAAATAGCTATTCCAGCTGGCCATAAACGTAATAATCGCTGCTGCCGCATAGGTTGTTTTCATCGTTGGAACATAAATTCTAAAAAAGACTCCTAATTCGGTTAAACCGTCAATCCTTCCCGCTTCCAAAATTTCCTTCGGGAACATTTTGGTACTTTGCCGAAAGAAAAAGATCAGAAAAGCAGTCGTAACCGTTGGTAAAATAACAGCGGCCAGCGTATCAATGCCAATCATCGGAACTGATTGAGAAATGGTACCGAACATCCGAAATAGTGGAACCATTAATGCTGCAAAGGGAATCATCATGGACAGGAGCAGAAAATTGAATAAAAAGTCTTTTGTCCTGCTTTTAAAAATTTCAAATCCATAGCCTGCCAATGAGGCAATCAGCATGGCAAGAACGGTTGTTATAATCGAGATTTTGGTTGAGTTAATTAAGGCAGGCACTAGGTCGACCGTATTCAACAGATTTTGAAGATTGTCTATAAAATGAGTGCCTGGAAGCAATTTCCCCTTCGTTACATCCACTGACTTGTTCGTGGAACTAACAATCATCCATAAAAATGGGAAAATGGAGACAATGGAAGCGATAATAAGGACTGTATAGCTGAAAATCCGTTTACTCATTTTTATCACCCGCCACTTTAAACTGAATAATCGAGAAGATGACAATCATAATGACAATGGCGTATGAAACAGTCGCTGCATAGCCAAAATCAGGGGTATATTTAAACGATAAATTATAGATATATTGGGAAATTGTCATCGTCGCATTTCCCGGCCCGCCTTGCGTAATATTCATGACTTCATCAAATAATTGAAGCGTACCAATCGTTGACGTAATCGAAGTAAACAGGATAATCGGCTTCAGCATCGGAATCGTAATTTTGAAAAATTGCTGAATCGATGAAGCTCCATCGATTTTTGCTGCTTCATAAATGGATTCATCGACGTTTTGCAGCGCAGATAAATAAAAGATCATGTTATAGCCCGTCCATCTCCATGTAATTGCCACGATGATGGCAATTTTTGCCCAGAAGGGATCTGTCAGCCACTGGATCGGTTCAGAAATAAGCGATAACTTCATTAACATCATGTTGATAATGCCGTCATGTCCAAACAGATATTTAAAGATAACCGAATACGCTACAAGCGAGGTTACGCAGGGAAGAAAAATAGCTGTTCGGAATAAACTCTTATACTTCAGCGTCTTATTATTCAATAAAACAGAAAGGAATAAAGCAAGAATGATCATGATAGGCACTTGAATGATGAGATAAATGACGGTATTCTTCACTGTTGTTAAGAATGTTGGATCCTTCAATAACCGTGCATAATTATCGAGACCTGTAAAGGCCAGGTTTGCCCCAGTACCAGATTGAAAAGATAATATAAGTGCTTGAGCCATTGGATAGAAATAAAATAAGCAAATCATGACGGATGCAACTGTCACAAAGGACCAGCCGATTACAGCATTTTTCGCTCGAATTTTCCGGCCCGATTTTGCTGTTTTCAAAGCCTGATTTTGATTAACTTTAGCGGTTATCACTTCGATCAACTCCTTACCTTGTCAATAAAAGAAACAGCCTCAGAACGAATCGCCTGTTAAAACAGTTAGCTCCGTTACCGTTAAACCGTATAGGAGAAGCCGGCGAATTTCCGAGGCTTATTACTTCAATTATTTTTCGATGCTAGATTTATTTTATTTGCTCTTCCGCTTGTTTTTGCGCGTCTTCTAACACCTTATCAAGGTCTTTTCCCTTTAGGTAATCCTGCATTCCAACAGCCAATATATCCTCAATCGCATAGGTGTGCAAACCATAGTTCACCTGTGGAATTTGTTCTGTCCAGTTAGCAAAATCCGTAATGACTTTTTGTCCTCCGAAGAAATTATCTGTCGCCTTATAGGCTTCCCCTTCTGCAGCTGGCTTGTAGGTACCAATGGCACCAATTTCTTTATTCAAAGTCTGGTAAAAGTCAACATTGGAACCAAAGGTTTTTGCAAGGAAATCAACCGCTTTTTCTTTACCTGGAACGTTTAGGACGTACCAAGAGCTTCCGCCTAAGTTTGAAGCATTCACGGAATTTGCAATTCCAGCTTGTTTTGGCATCGGTACAACTGCCCACTTGCCAAATTGAGAAGCTTCAGACTTTATTGAAGGTGTAATCCAGTTTCCTGTTGGAACAGTTGCAACATCCCCGCTGTTAAAGCCGGCTACAAACTGGCTCCAGTCAGAAACAGGTTTCACTAGATCAGCGTCTAAAATCGCTTTGTATGTATTGAATGCTTCTTTTAAAGATGCGTTGTCAGCTAAATCAGGAGTAACCCCATCTTTCTTTAAATACCATGATCCACTTGACTGGATCATCATGCGGATAAGTCCAAGATCTTTTGGATCTTGTGTCAGCATCGCTTTACCAGTTGCTTCTTTCACCTTTTTACCAATTTCAATATACTTATTCCAATCGATGTTTTGTAAATCAGCTGCTTTGTAGCCTGCTTTTTCCAAGTAATCCGTTCTAACATATAATCCTGTTACGCCTGTGTCGAATGGAAGTCCGTAGTTCTTGCCATCCAAGCTGGTTGGAGCCATTTTATACTGAGCAAAATCTTCCGGTTTAAAAGAAGAATCGTTTAATTCTTGAAACATATCCGGATACGCCTTCAAAAAGCTTTGCGCCCGATAATCTTCAATTAAAACAATATTCGGCAGGCCTTTAGTTGTTCCGGAACTTAAGCTGGTATTCAGTTTTTGTACGATGTCTGCCTGAGCATTTTCAACCACTTTAATCTTCAAATCAGGATTTTCAGATTTATAGGCATCTTTTGCCAGATTCATCGCTTTAATGTTAAAATTCGGGTCCCATGCCCATACGGTAATTTCCTTCGTATCTTTTGACTCGCCTGAAACTTGTTTCTCCTTTGATCCAGAAGAACAAGCCGTTAAAAGTAAAATACTTACTAAAAATAGCGCTAATACTTTTTTCATTCGATATTCCCCCCAAGCGTCTCTAATGTGTTTTTGTAAGCGTTATTTACCTTACAAGTACTATGGTAGCACCTGCTGGGGTTTTATCGTTAGGACGATATTTTTCTGAGTTGGTAATATTTTTACGATTTGAACACGCTTCCATTTTTCTAAAATTGTATTATTTTTAGAATCTAGTACTTTATTTACATTGTCGAACATGGAAGAGTGATTCGTACCTTCGTTCCTTTTCCAGGCTCACTGGAAATGGTTACGCCGTATGCTTCCCCATAAATAAGCTGAATGCGTTCATGGACATTCCGGACTCCAATACCGGAGAAAAGCTGTTGTTTCCGCTTCGTATTCGGAAGTTTATTTTCTGCGGAAACTTCCATTCCGTCTCCGTTATCGACCACTTCACAAATTAAGCTGTCGCCTTCCAGCCAAACGAGAACATTAATATAGCCACTCGCCTTTTTATTAAAACCATGAAAAAAGGAATTCTCGATAAAGGGCTGTAAAATTAATTTTGGGATTTGATAATCCCTGCATTCCGATGTAACGAAATAGTTTACTTTTATTCGGTCACCATATCGTTTTTGATTGATTAATACATAATTTTTTAAGTTCTCTAATTCCTGCCCCACGGTAATGGTTTCACTGACATTGCCAATCGTATTTTGCAGCAAGGATATAAGGGCATTAATAACTGCCTCTGTTTCTTCCTTCACCCCCTGCTGAACCATGAATTTAATAGAAGTCAAGGTATTGTATAAAAAATGTGGATTAATTTGCTGCTGAAGGGCAGCCAATTCGGCGTTACGCTGTTGTTTCTGCGCTAAAACCAGTTGCTCCACATAATCATGCAGTTCATTAAGCATTGAGTTAAAGGCATTGCCAATTTGTCTTGTCTCATATGTGCCGGTAACAGCAACATATTGGTCGAAGTTGTGTTTCGGAGCATTTCCGATTTGCTTCACCAGTTTCGAAAGCGAATTGGTTACTCGTCTAGAGGCTAAGAACACGATAATCAGAGCTGCCAAAACAATTCCCATCGAGATCAGGACAATCGCCTTTTTATTAATCAGATCGCCGACCGCCTTTTGTTTATCAATGATATTAAACAGGAACATATCGAAGGATGGAAGGTATTCCATCGTGATAATTTGATCCTTTCCCATGAATTTTTCGATGGTGTAATCCTTTGAGCCTTTTTCAATTTTAGCTGCTAAGTTTACAAGCTGCTCATCTTTTTTCCCAATGAGCTTAGATAGGTTACTCGACACAATCACTCCCTGTCTGTCTGCCATGACAACATTATTTCCAGGTGTGGTGTAGCTCGAGTAAAACTTTCTAAACTCTTTCTCTTGAATCGCAAAGTACATGGAACCATAAATCGTTCCAGATAAACGGTCCATCAGTGCTTTGGAGGCAACAATGACATTTCCATCACCATCCTCAGAAGTCTGGACTAATCGGTGGTCATATTGATACAAGAGCCTTTTCGGGTTGTTAAACGTATTGCGAGTCAGATGACTATACTTTAATTCTTCATCTGATATTGGCCAGTACCTGCGATCTGTTGCGTAGCTTAGCCCATTTTTCCCGGTAACAATGATTTCAACCTCATATGCGTCTAAATTGGATTGAATATGTTCAATTTGCTGGCCTGTCGTAAAAATGGCATTCATTTTTTCCGTATTGGAGCCTTCCTCCGTTAGGATTTTCTTGAGATTGCCGCTTTGCAGGAGGTTGTTTGACGCAATTACGATTGAATAATGAAATGACTCGAAGCTCTCTTTTACTTGATTCATCACCTTCGAGTTCGTAATACTGAACTTTTCAAAAAAGAACTGCTCCGACATGCGAATGGTCATCCACGTTATTGTGACGGAAACGATTACAATCATGAGAACGGTAATGAGGAACATAGTGATAAACAGGTTGTTATGCTTAAAACGATTTGGAATAAGCCTCATGTATATCATCTCTTATCTTAAGGTTTGTTTTCGTTTGTATTGGCTTGGTGATACTCCCTTAATTTTCTTAAATACCTTACAAAAGTAACTGTGATCCGAGTAGCCGACCATTCCGCTGATTTCAGAAATGGACACTATTCCCTGGATTAGTAGTTTTGCCGCTTCCTCGATCCGAATCTTATTCAAATATTCAATAAACCCTTCATTATTATGGGTAGAAAAATAGTTTGATAGATACGATGGATTAAAATGAAATTGCTTGGCTACATCCTTTAAAGTAATGGGTTCTGCATAATGGTTCCTTATATACTCCATTATCTTTTTCATATTCAGATTATCAGGTTGATCTTCAGTCGAATATATACATGCCTTCGCTTCCACAATAAACTGTTTCAACAAGGCAGCAACTTCATCCGCATTGTTCGCATCCTCAATCGATTTAAAATACGAATATCTTGCATTTTCTATTTCTTTAACGTTATATTCCATATTGCTTAGAAGGATCGTGATGTTAAAAATGATGTTTCCAAAGAAAGATTTATATTCATAAACATCTATTGTGTAACACTTTGATAGTAAGGAAACATGATCATGCAAATAACGGAAAGCCTCGTCAAAATTCTTCCGTTTAAATTCATCCGTAAACCAATCCAGATTGAAACTTTCCTGATTGACCGGCAGTTGAGGCAAATCTCGTTTCGTTAAGAATTGCTTATGAGGGAAATAAAAACGATAGTTTATCAGCTTTAACAGACTTTCTTTGTACACGGTTCCAATTTGAGAAAAATCCAAAAACTCTTCTGTCAGCACAAAGCCAATCCCAGGATTCCCTCTAGCAAATGTTGAGGCAGAGTTCATCACTAAGTCTATATTTTCTTCGTTAACATTTACTAATAGTACAGGGATAGTGTGGTCAACATTAAATGAATAATAGGCAACTTGATCGATAGAATGGAGAAGCGCATCCTCCCATTTTTTTTGAACTTCAGTCTTTTGCTTTTTTAAGTCCATGCCCAATAGGATGTAATGGCTGTATGGGAAAGCTCTTACGATTGATTCAACATCAAAATTTGCTTCATACCCTGAGATCAGTTTTTCGATGGTTTGGCCAATTGAGAGCCGGCTATCTGTATTCTTGTCCACTTTCTGAAAACCCGAGATTCTGCTTGAGGCTGTCTGCAGGGCTTTTAAAAGGCTTTGTGCATCAAGCTTCGGTTTTAAAATATAGTCAACCACGCCATTTTGAAAAGTGGACCGAACATAGTCGAATTCACCGAAACTGCTCAGAATGATGATTTCGATCTGAGGAAATTTATCCTTCACGATTCTAGTTAATTCTTCCCCATCCATAATTGGCATGACAATATCCGTAATGATGATTTGGGGATTAGTCGACTCTATCAATTCAAGTGCTTCTTGTCCGTTTGAAGCTTCCCCCACGATCAAGAAACCTTCCTGCTCCCAATTAATATAATGTTTAATCCCTTGTCTGATTAGCATTTCGTCGTCTACAATGAGCGTTCTGCAAAGTTCCCCAACTGTCATTTTCATCCCTCCAGAAGATAACAAAGAATGAAGTACTTAATGCTACTATTCTAATATAAACTACCATCCTGAAATAGATATTTATTTATTACCATAATTTTGATTACTAAAAAGAGGTGCACCATTTATGATTCAGTGGTGCACCTCTCTTCTTGGTAATCAATCAACATTTGTTTTTTCCTTCTGTTTCTTAAAACTCAATGGAATCCTTACAATAAAGGTACTTCCTTTTCCAATTTCGCTCGATACTTTAATTGTTCCTTTATGAGTATCCACTATCCACTTGGCAATGGATAGCCCCAATCCATGCCCGCCCATTTGCCGGGAACGCGATTTATCTGATCGGTAAAAGCGTTCGAAAATACGCTGGCAGTCCTCGCGCTTGATTCCTATACCAGTATCCTGAACAGCTATGCCTAATTCCGTCCCTTCCCCTGAAAGGAATAACGTGACTTTCCCGCCATTTGGCGTGTATTTAATAGCGTTATCTAATAGAATATATAAAAGCTGTGAAAGCCGCTCGGGATCCCCCACTGCCATCAGCGATGAAGGTGATTCCAGGCTAAGATTAATTTGTTTGGCCGCAGCCAGCGGACCAACAGACTCCAACGCTTTTTCCGCATGCGGGCAAAAATCAAAGGTTTCTGTCCTAAGCTCGATAGTATTCGAATCAGACCGGGCGAGTGTCAATAAGTCGCTGACCAAATTCGTCATCCGCTTTACTTCCTGCCGCATGTTCATAAGCATTTTCCCTATGAAGTCCTCTTTTTCCGGTTCGATTGTCATTTCCATCGCATCAATCGATGATAGCAGGACGCTTAATGGCGTCCGCAATTCATGGGAAGCATCAGCGACAAATTCCCTCTGTCTTGAAAAGGCGCCGCTAATTGGAACCATCGCTCTTTTAGACATCGATGTACTTATAACGATTGCGACTCCGAAAAATATAACTCCTAAAGCAAACAGAATAATCAGAACCCAATGAAACAATTGATAGACAAATGAGATGTCTTTTCCTGCATAAAGCTGACCAATAAATTGGCCTTTATAATAAATGGGCTTACTCGCAATCATTAAGCGAATATCCTGAATTGTGGTGGGTGGATGAAATTCGCCTTTGGAGCCCCTTCCCTCCATACGAAGTGTTTTCTTCTGTATTTCAGATTGACCGCCACCCTCCTGCAACAGACGGAGGATATCTGAACGGAAGCGGCGATTTGCTTCTTGGCCCATAATCATTTCGCCATTAGGGCCGACTACATAATAAAAGAATTGATTTACTCCCGCGAAGATAACCTCTTGATTTTGCATGTCATGCAAATCCGTCTGGTTATTTTTCAATAAATAATCCTCCATGTAGGCGGCTTCTTGATTTACCAAGGTCTGAATCTCTTTTTCTTGACTATTCATAATAACAACATGGAGAACAAAATAGACGATGACAATAAAAAGGATAAGAAATAGCATCAAAATTCCGCTATAAATACGGGTAAGCTTGCCCTGTGTATGCTTAAAAACATCCTTTTCACCCTGGCTGGTAAACGCCCGCATAAAAGACATTATTTTAAGATTCAAATTTATACCCTACCCCTCTAATGCTTTGAAGCCTTTCTTGCTTTCCAAGAGGAACCAGTTTTTTGCGAATCAATTTGACGGTCGCATCAATCGTTTTCATGGCTACATCCGCATCAAAGCCCCAAATTCGTTCGAGTATGATCTCGCGCGGCAGGACTTGTCCCTTATTTTGCACCAATAAATCCAACAGTTGAAATTCACGCGGACTTAATAGAATCTCCTTGCCCTCTGATCGTACGACGTGGCTCATCCGGTTTAAAACCAAATCTTCCATCTCAACTTCTTCCTCTATAATGGGAGCGTAGTTGCGACGTGCGAGCGCACGTAAGCGAGCTAGCAACTCATCAATCTCAAATGGCTTAACAAGATAATCATCGGCACCGGAATCCAGCCCTTCGATTCGGTCCTGAACTGTATCCTTTGCGGTTAACATCAGGATCGCGCCGGAATAACCGTTTTTTCTTAGGCGTCTGCAGGTCTCCACTCCGCTCCCGTTTGGCATCATCCAGTCCATGATAATGACATCGTAGTGTGCAGATGTTGCGTAATAATAGGCATCTTCCCCTTCAAGCACCCATTCAACCTTATATCCAGCTTTCTTTTTTAACATATATACGATTAATTCGCCTAGGCGTGAATCATCTTCTGCTAGTAAAATATTCATTTACTTGACTCCTTAATAGAGTTTTTTCTTTACAAATGAAAGTTTAACGCAGCAACCTTAATGTTAACTTAAAAAGGAGCACCATCATGCTGGAGGTGCTCCTTTTTCGTCTATTAAATATTCACTTTTTCTTTCGTTAGTTTTTCAATTTCCCTATTTAATTCTTCGTCGTCAATGAAAGTTTGATAAGTTGCATCAAATTGTGCTAGCGGTGCGGAAAACTGACTGCCTGCTTGAACCTCTGCTTCCATTAGTAATATCCGTTCTTCGGCACGGGCTACCCCTCTTGCAATAGTGTCTTTTTGGAAGGATACGGTTGCTTTTTGAATTTGTTTCATCGATTGAGCGACATTAGCACGGGATGCTAACAGGATTTTCTTTTGCTGCAATTGGTTGAAGGTTTCCCTTAGTTCATCCAGTTTTTCAAGTAAGATTTTCGTTTGTGCTTTTACCGCATCATATTGTTCCTGGTAAACAGCTAGTTGCTTTTCATGTGTAAGCTTTTCCTGAACAGCCAATTTCGCTATTGCCTCTTCACCCTTTTCGATGGCCAGTTTTGCCTGGCGGGTACGCTTGTCCACTAAAGTTTGTGTTTCAGAAATGAGTGCCTCTTGTTTTTTCTCGACAAAAATTTGGCGTGCCAACGCTTTTTGGCCTTTTGCAATTTCTTGCTCCATTTCTCTTGAATATTCATTTAACATAGCAATCGGATCTTCGATACCGTCTAGTAGACCATTTATTTCTGCCATTGTAATTGTTTTAATTCTTCTAAAAATACCCATTCTATTCATTCTCCTTTTTATTGATAATATTTTTTTCCCATTTATCTAAAATAGCTGCATTTTGATTGATAACAGGTGTATGTGAACCCACAAGTGATGTGTCAATAAACTGATTCATAGAAGATGTTTTTGCTTTTTTCCTTAGCCATCTCACTAGTAGAACTAGGACAGCTAGTCCAATAATAAGGGCAAGCCACGGGAATCCTCCTCCATGATGAGGGCCGTTCATAAACTGGTGCGATTCGAAACCGCCCCCTCGTGGACCCATTCCCTGTTGTCCCATTCCTCCAGGGCCATGACCATGCTGACCTCTAGCAAAAGCACTATGCCCTCCTAGAAGAAAGTGGAGTACATTGATCACCAACACGGTAGAAGCAATGATGATACCCCAGAAAAAAACTTTACTCTTTTTCATATCTTATTTTCCTCCTTTCGTTCCTTGATGTAATGAATATTAATAGAGAATGGTGAAAACTTGGTGAAAGATAGAAGTTTTTATAAAAATAATCTAGTTTTTTGCTATAAATAGCTGGCACTACCACACTTATCGGCGGATTATAGCCATTTATCGGCGGATTTTTTATTTTATCGGCGAATTTTACGTTATATCGGCGAATCCGAGACATTTATCGGCGAATTGTTACTTTTAATAAAAAAAGACTCTCCCGCTTGCGGAAAAGTCTTCACTGAATATAAATTATCGTACTGTTTCTACACTTTTTGCTTTGGCAATTTCTGCGGCCACATCCACTATCATGTCCTCTTGGCCTCCGACCACTTTACGTTTGCCCAATTCTATTAAAATATCGCGAGAGTCGATGCCGAACTTGGAGGCCGCGCGCTTGGCATGAAGGGCAAAGCTTGAATAGACGCCGGCATAACCAAGCACAAGACTATCACGAGTAATCTCTTGTGGAGTTTGCAAAATCGGAGCGACAATTTCTTCCGCCAGATCCATCATTTTATAAACGTCTACACCCGTTTTGATACCCATGCGGTCAAGGACGGCAACAAGCACTTCGGTTTGGGTGTTACCTGCCCCTGCGCCTAAACAACGGACACTTCCATCGATGCGGGTCGCACCTTCTTCAATGGCCACCAATGTGTTGGCCATCGCTAGTGAAAGGTTATTGTGGCCATGGAAGCCAATGTTTACTCCAACTTCCTGTTTCAAAGCACGAATCCGTTCACGAACCTGATCAGGCAGCAAGGCGCCTGCCGAATCAACAACATAAACCGAGTCAGCACCATAGCTTTCCATTAGTTTCGCTTGCTCTACTAATTTTTCAACCGGTGCCATATGAGACATCATCAAAAATCCTACCGTTTCCATTCCTAGTTCCTTCGCAGCATGGATGTGCTGTAAGGAAACATCCGCTTCCGTTACATGAGTCGCAACGCGCGCCATTTTTGCTCCCAGCTTTGCCGCTTCCTTTAATTCCTTAACCGTACCAATTCCAGGCAGAAGAAGGACGGCAATTTTCGCCTTGTCTGCCACTGAAACAGCCGCTTCAATTAATTCTAATTCGTTTGTTCGGGACAAACCATATTGCAAAGAGGAACCAGCAAGACCATCACCGTGTGATACTTCAATGTAAGGAACACCGGCATCATTTAATGCTTTTGCGACCTTTAAAACCTGTTCAACCGTAAATTGGTGGGCAATGGCATGACTTCCGTCACGAAGAGCCACTTCAGTAATAAAAATATCTCGGGTATTTGTCATTTGTTGTACTCCCCTTTCTCTTAAACTAGCTGATTCGCTAATAGATTTTTCGCAAACTCTTCCGCTACTTTTACTCCTGCTGCTGTCATAATGTCGAGGTTACCAGAGTATTTAGGCAGATAATCACCGGCACCTTCTACTTCAATAAAAATCGTCACTTTATTGCCATCGAAGATTGGTTCAGTTCGGATGCGGTAGCCTGGAACATAAGACTGAACGGTTTTCTCCATATCTTGAATAGATTTAGTAATTTTCGCCTCGTCCATCGTTCCTTCTTCCACAAGGGCATACACGGTATCTCGCATTAAAATCGGCGGTTCAGCAGGATTCAGGATAATGATCGCTTTTCCTTTCTTCGCTCCGCCAACCTCTTCGATTCCCCGAGAAGTCGTGACCGTGAATTCATCAATATTGGCACGAGTTCCAGGGCCGGCACTTTGGCTGGAAATAGTCGCAACGATTTCTGCATACTCAACTGGGCTAACACGGTTGACAGCATGAACCATTGGAATGGTCGCCTGACCACCGCACGTAATCAGGTTAATATTCTCTGCCTCAATGTTAGATCCCATATTAACTGAAGGCACAACAAATGGACCTCTTGCTGCGGGAGTCATATCAATGACTTTTTTTCCGGCTTCTTTTAAAAGTTTGGCATGGCGGATATGGGCTTTTGCTGAGGTGGCATCGAAGACAATATCCGCTAATTCAGGGCGTTCAAGAAATCCTTCTAACCCTGTGTCGATCGCTACATACCCTAATTCCTTGGCACGGCGTAAACCATCTGATTCCGGGTCAATTCCGATGACAGTCGTAAGTTCCAAAATTTCTGAGCGGCCTAATTTAATCATGAGATCGGTTCCAATGTTTCCTGAACCAAGAACAGCAACCTTTACTTTTGACATTTTCCTTCTCCTCCTTTATGTAACCCAGCCTACGCTAGAGCAGGTTGAGTTTTAAATCCCATATTTGTTGAAATTACTAATGCTGCCTGTTTAATTTCTTTAATCACTTCAGCCAGCTTTTCATCGGTCAGCCTCACTTTAGGTGATGCACAGCTAATCGCAGCAATGACCTTTCCTTGATGATTAAAAATCGGCGCTGCCACACATTTAAGTCCTAATTCAATTTCTTCGTCATCAATCGCATATCCTTGCTCTCTAATGGTTTCGAGGTGACTTTTTATCGCAGCTTTGTCAGTCATGGTGTACTCGGTAAACGATTCCAAAATTTCGTTTGCTAAAATTCTATCTATCTCTTCTTCCGCTTGGAAGGCTAGAATGGATTTCCCAACCCCTGTACAGTGAATCGGGGCTCTTTTACCGATTTGTGAGTAAATCCGTAATGATTGAGGGCCATCCAATTTTTCAATATAAATGACCTCACCGCGTTCAAACACAACAAGGTGAACGGTCTCCATTAGTGTTTCGACCAATTCCTTCATAACTGGGCGGGCAATTTTTCCAACATCAAATTGATTGCTTACTTTGTTTCCAAGTTCGAAAAGTTTTAGGCCAAGTCTGTATTTCAGATCATCCGGATCCTGTTGAAGGTACCCTCTATATTCAAGGGTCTTGATGATTCCATGGATGGTGCTTTTAGAAAGACCTAGCTTTTCACTTATTTCCTTTACGCTGAGTTCTTGCTGTGAGGCTAAGAACAATTCAAGGACGTCTGTTGCTCTTTCGATGGATTGAATATATCGTTCAGCCATTTTATAACCTCTCTTCGTTCGACATTGTCGAACAACGTTCGTAAATTTTTAACTCCTGTCTTTATAGTAACCAGCAGGTTATCATTCTGTCAATTAAGAATTTTGATTTTTCAAAAAAATACCTTTCCGCCTAATAGTGGTGGAAAGGTCTTTGAATTATTTATTTCGATAATAGAGCTAACACGGTATCTAAAATTACGTTTACCCCTTTTTCACATTCTTCCCACGTCGTTAATTCCTGTTCACAATGGCTTTTTCCATTCATGCTTGGCACAAACAACATGGCCGTAGGGACGTAGCTGGCGATGAACTGTGAATCATGACCGGCGCCGCTGACCATTCGTTTATTGGAATACCCAAGCGATTGAGCGGATTGTTCAAACAGATTACAAATTTCTTGATTGAACCAGACTGTGTCACGTTCCCATAGCTTAGTCGTATTAATTTCACAGCCTTCATTATCTGAAAAATTGGTTAAGCCTTGAATGAAGTCTTTCACCGTGCCGACGATTTCCATATCCTTGTGCCGTGCTTCAAGGGTGAAAACCACTTTATTCGGAATGACGGTGTGGATGCTTGGGTACACGTTCACCCTGCCAATCGTAAATACTAATTCAGGATCTAATGAACCTAATCGTGTGCGAATTTCATTGATTAAGTTATTGGTGGCGAAAAGGGCATCTTTTCTCATATCCATTGGAGTTGTTCCAGCGTGGTCGGATTCCCCTGTCACTTCAATCTCATAACAAGCCATCCCCACCACACATTCAACGACACCGATCGAAAGAGCTTCCTTTTCAAGAATTGGACCTTGTTCAATATGTAGCTCTAGGAGGGCAGTTGCTTCCTTCAGACGATTCTCTACTTCCCCCTCATAACCAATCGATTTTAGTGCTTCCTCAAACGTGATTCCTTCTGCATCTTTCTTTTTTAGCATGACAGACTTGTCAAATTTACCTGAGAGTACACCTGATGCCATCATCGAAGGCTCGAATCGTGCCCCTTCTTCATTCGTAAAGTTCACAATCGTGATCGGAATCCGCGGCTTGATATTATTTTCTACTAATGTTCGAACCACTTCCAACCCAGTTAGCACCCCTAAGACGCCATCAAAGCGTCCTCCCTTTTTTACAGAATCTAAATGGGAGCCAATGACGATGGGAGGTTTATTTTCTGTGCCTTCCAATGTTGCGTACATACAGCCCATGTCATCCACCTTGACTGTCATTCCTAATTCCTCACAGCTGGAGCGGAAAAAGTCTCTTGCACGGCGGTCTTCCTCTGATAATGCCAAGCGCGTCACACCATTGTTTTCAGTTCGGCCAAATTCAGCAAATCGTTCCAGTTCCTTCTTCAATCTTTCCCCGTTAATCAATAACTTTTGTTTCTGCATTTACAACACTCCCTTTTAGAAAATGAGTTTAACTATTTTCTTTCCATGTTTATAAATCTTTAAGAGTACAAAAGCGGGAAAATTCAGTCATTTTAATCATAACTTGTACAGCCTATAATTGTCATTAGACAGAACATAAAATCTTTCAACCCAATTATTTTATAGTTTGTAAGATTTAACGGATAAACAAAAAAATTGTCCTTCACATGTTTAAATGAAGGACAAAACTGAATCAATTTATTCGCTTGTTAAGCCTGTAAAGCCCATGGATGCGGATGAGAATGACTCATCCCATTTTTGGTTACGTTGTTTGCGCTGGGCGGATTTCAGGTCATTGCAAAGCTGGGTAATGTCGACTTTCTGATCGTAATGCCATTCTAGGGCAATGGCGGCGTACAGTTCATTGAGCTGGGCATAGGAAAAATCCTGTGTTGCCTCGATGACTTCACGAATATCTTCCTCTGAAAGAATCCGATCGATTTTTTTACGCACTACATACTGATAGCGCAGTTCCTTCGTTGGCAGCTTAATTTCATAAGCACGATCAAATCTTCCTGATCGATTCATCAATGCCGGATCGATCTTTTCAGGGTAGTTCGTCGTACCAATAAGGAAAATACCCTCTTTTGAGGTTGCCCCATCTAAAATGTTTAAAAAGACAGACCTTACCTCGGCAGGCATAGAGTCTATGTCCTCAATCACCAATACCATAGGCGTCAATTTTAAAACTGATGTGAATACCTCTTTTATCGTATAGCTCGAGGTGAATTCAGTAATCTGCCAATAGGCTACAGGAGCGTTTATACTGCTGGCAATAGATTTCACGAGTGTTGTCTTTCCATTCCCCGGCTTTCCGTATAAAAGAATCCCCCGTTTGTAGGGAATATCATAAGTTTTGTAAAATTCACCGCTATCTGAAAAGAATTGATCAATCGATCGATAGATTTCTTTCTTTAACGATTCTTCTAAAAAAACATCTTCCCTGCTTACCAAACTAGTAATGTTTTCGATTTGTGTTTCCACCCCATCATCTGTATCCGTGAAGACTGTGACATAATTTTTGATATAATCCCTTTTCCGCTTTAAAACATACTTTAAAAACGACACTAAACAGGCATCATTCTTGGCAAAAATAAGATCCCGGTTCATCTCCCCATCACTTTGGAAAATAAGCACCCTGGATAAGGCCACTTCGTAGTTAGGATAATAGTACAGTCCGTTTTCGACACGCGGCTTTACGATGAACTCCATCGTTTTATCAGTATGGTTCGACGAAATCGATTTGGTCTCGCCTTCCTTATAAATATAGCTAATCAGCTGTAATTCAGGAGATTCCTCTTTCAAATCCTCTTCAAGGATATCCCAAATCTCATTGGATGTATCTTGGTCAGAATACATTTGAAATTCGACCCCAATTTCAGCTAACAACTTTTCCTGAATAGTTGAAACAATCTTGCCAAAGTCATAATAATAGGGCAATGTTTCTCGGTCTATCTCCCCTATTTGAAAAAGAACGTTATTATTTTTCATCCAGTTCTCCTTTTATAAACATATACCCTCATTATCTCTTTATTAAGCTAATAGTCTAGTGGATGTTTTTAACATTGTCTTCCTAGACGAATGGAACAAAAATCTTTTCGTATTGATAGTCCCAATCGGCTTCGTTGATCTTAATGACCGCTGCATTTTCAACTGGTTTAAATTTGGTTAGCGACTCGATTGGCCAATTCATAAGGAAGGTCAGAAACATCTGAATAAAGGCCGCATGGGTAACAATTACGACATTTTCATACCTTCCCTGCTTTTTTGCCCGCTCTAAGACGGTGTTCATAAACATAGTCGCGCGCAAGTATACATCCGCCAATGATTCCCCATTTTGAAAGCGGAAATAAAATTGCCCGGCCGCTTTAAATTCCTTCTTCGCTTCCGGAGTCCGATTGTTAAAATCATAAAGATTCCCAAACTCCCACTCTCTGAGCAGCGGGTTTTCGAAGAAAGGAACATTCTCAGGCAGCAACGAGTGAATCGCTTGTGCCGTTTGCATCGTCCGTAAGTACGGTGAACAGAATACCACCGAGTTCTCATTTACTTTGTCTTTTAGAAATTCAGCTGTTATTTGGGCTTGCTTGTGGCCAATCTCGGTCAAACTATGCTGTGAGTCATGAGTATGTGCCATCTTAGTACGGTCCACATTATGCTCCGCTTCTCCATGACGAATTATGTAAATATTCATAGTATCCACCCCTTCATCTTCACCTAGAAAACTCACATCTATTAATATTTGTGAGTCCATCAGCAATTCAAATTTTCTTACTATCTACTTTACCAATTTCCTTAAGACTGGTAAAGAAAGATATCTTAATAGTCTGAATATAACATCGTGAGGTCGACAGGCAATATTGAAAAAGCTGGGTAGCCATTGATGACTATCCAGCTTGTAATAATAAGATATTTCTACGCCTCTACTATATCCGGCTGTTGATAGACTTCGTTTTCAAATTCACCGGTTGCTTTGCTTGTTAAGACCCCAGCTGTCATGGCACCGCTGACATTTAAGGCGGTGCGGCCCATGTCAATTAAAGGCTCTACAGAGATTAAAAGACCGACGATCGCTACAGGCAGGTTCATAACAGATAAAACGATTAATGCTGCAAACGTGGCTCCGCCGCCAACCCCAGCTACACCAAAGGAACTAATGGCCACCACTAGAATAAGTGTCAATATAAATGAAAAACTCGTTGGATCCACACCTGCCGCTGGCGCGACCATGACAGCTAACATTGCTGGATAAATTCCGGCACATCCATTTTGACCGATGGTAAGTCCGAAAGAGCCCGCAAAGTTAGCGATCCCTTCGGATACTCCCAAATCCTTTGTCTGCGTTTTGAGTGTCATCGGCAGCGTGCCCGCACTAGTTCGGGAAGTAAAGGCAAAAGTTAAGGTTGGTAAGGCTTTTTTCACATAGTTAAACGGACTAAGCTTCGCCAATGATAGTAACAGTAAATGAACAATAAACATAATGATCAGTGCCACATAGGAGGCTATGACAAACTTACCTAATTTCGCAATTGCATCGTAATCACTTGTTGCTGCAACCCTTGAAATAATGGAGAGGATTCCGTATGGCGTCAACCGGAGAATGAGTGTAACCACCCTCATGGTTATGGAATAAAGTGTATCTATTATTCTCGCAAACGATTCTGCATGCTCTGATTCCCTTCGTTTCACTCCAAGATAGGCAATCCCTACAAAGGCTGCAAAAATAACGACGCCAATGGTGGAGGTTGCCCTAGCCCCGGTTAAGTCCTGAAACGGATTGCTTGGGATAAGCTCGATGATTTGCTGTGGAAGTGTCATATTTTCAACCCCGGCGACTCTTTCTTCTAACTGAGCATTCCGGGCTTTTTCAGCTGCACCTTCCGTTAACTGAACCCCATCAAGGTTAAATCCTAATGCCGATCCAATCCCAATCGCTGCAGATATGGCTGTAGTCCCAAGGAGTATTCCAATGACAAGGAAGCTGATTTTTCCGATGTTTTTCGTTAATTTCAGTTTTGTAAAAGCCGCAACTATGGATATTAATACAAGCGGCATCACGACCATTTGTAACAGTTTTACATATCCGCTGCCGACAATGTTAAACCAATCGATAGAACCAGTAGTCACTTCGGAGGTTGTTCCATAGATTAAATGAATAATATATCCAAAAATAATACCTAAACCCAGTGCTGTGAAAACACGCTTTGAAAAAGAAACGTGTTTTTTTTGCATCATGAACAAACCAACCATAAGTAATACCAGAACGGCAACATTTACGATGATTAAAAAGGTATTCATTTTATTCCTCCTTCTAATAATTTGGAATCACCAATACACCAATTCCCATCAATCAAGTCGGAATTATAAGTTTAGAACCTCATCAAACGTTTGATAGTTAATAAATATGTATTGTGGATGCTTTATATTCCAAGCCCTTAGCACCATTTAATCAATCGTTTAATTAGTTTTTCTGTAACATATGCTAATCCAAGTCTATCTTGGCTTCAGCACCATTTAATCAATCGTTTAATTAGTTTTTCTGTAACATGCGCCAATCCAATTCTATCTAGGATCCAGCCTCGTTTAATCAATCGTTTAATTAGTTTTTCTGTAACATGTGCCAATCCAATTCTATCTAGGATCCAGCCTCGTTTAATCAATCGTTTAATTAGTTTTTCTGTAACATGCGCCAATCCAATTCTATCTAGGATCCAGCCTCGTTTAATCAATCGTTTAATTAGTTTTTCTGTAACATGGGCTAATCCAATTCTATCTAGGATCCAGCCTCGTTTAATCAATCGTTTAATTAGTTTTCCTGTAACATGGGCTAATCCAGGCCTATCAATAGATCAACCTTATTTAATCAAACGTTTGATTAGAAATGAAACAAAAAAAAATGATCCACCTTAAGTGAATCAGTTTTATACTTACGTATTCATGATCATTTTGACCATACCTTCAACGAGTGCAGGTACTTCCTCAAAAGCACTTTTCATATGGAGACGTTCCGTTCGTTTGTGCGCATCTTTTCCAAGAGGACCTACATTTAAAACGGGTGCCTGGAGTTGGGTCATTTCGACGAAGGGAATGCTGTAGCTTTTGCCCCATACAGGCGTGTTTGCTTGGAAAGTAGTCCATCCTTCTCCTTCATCACGATAATTCACATAGCTTAAATCGCTAATGCCATTGAAATAATGAATTTGTTTGACGGGCAAATCAAATTTTGTGAGCCCTTGTTCCTTCACGTAATCCACACATTGTTTCACGAGCGCATCCTCTGATGAATTGACCGCCGGATAGTAAGGGGGAGCAAAAAGCAAGACGATGGCCGGAGCAAGTTCTTGGCACTGAATCATGAATGTATCGGCAATACGGAAACATTTTTCACGGTCATCCCAACCATTGTTAGCATGAATGGCTGACTTGATTGCTTCTATTTTTTTCGTACCTAGCTTTTGAGTGGCATGCTTTACTAATTCTTCATATCGTAAAACGCGTAAAGTGCCAACATGATCTGCAGAGAGTTCCTTGCAGACCCGCTTGTAAGCTGCGTTACAGGCCTCTGCAGCATCAAAGGCTATTTTTTCAAAAATATCCATGATTTCATCGGCATTCCGCTTCATTAAAAACACATTATATAAGGCTGATGCACGATATGGTGTTTGCACCGAATATTCCAGTTTTAAATCCTTTTGTAGAAGAGTTACTGGAAGAGGGGTGGTTTCACCCATAAACCTTTCTTGGAGAGTTGGATTCCACTCCATCCGCTGCGTTAAAAATGATGCGATATACGGCGCTGTTATCCCGCTCAGCGGTTCACCAACATGTGTTTCTTTTCCATAAAAAAGCGCTGACGGCATGATTTTGCCAATAGTACCTGAATAGATATAATAATTTTTGTCACCAGGTTCTTGAGAAAATACCGGTTCACCGTTCAAAAAAAGTTTGTAGATGAGATTATGTTCACGCTTCATTTCTAGTAACTTCGTAACTGCTGCCCTCATCCCTGATGAATTGACCTCCTCATCCGGTACGGTCAACAGGAGAAGATTAATCGGCCATTTCTCAGCTGCAGCTTTTTCTATCAAGCCCATGTGCATGACAAGCCCCATTTTCATATCCATCGTGCCTCTGCCAAATAGATATTCACCTGATTGAAGGTCCTCCCTGGCTTCCCCAGGAAGTTCATCCATCCTGTTTAAAAGGAGCTTTGTTAATTCTTCCGGTTTATAGGCGTATTCCTCAAGGTCGCCATACTCTTCCGTGTTCACTGTATCAAAATGACTAATAAGGACGATGGTCTCCTCCGCACTCGGGTGTTTATATAATGCCGTTAAAAACCTCCGTCCAAAATCGGCATCATGAAGCCCTAAGTGATTAGGATTTTCTTGAAAATAGGTGACTTCTGCAAGCTTTGCATGCACTTTGAAAGGAAATTCTCGCTCTCCCTCTGTTAATGTCATGCTTTTCCAACTTACCACTTCGCACAGGAGCCTGCGAAGCGCATCCGGCGTCCCCCATCTAAGCTGTTCCATTTTATAAATAACCCCTTTTAATAGTGTGATAGTGTTAGTTAAAGGCCTGTTTTTATGTTTACTTCGGTGTTTTTCTTATTCTTGAAATGGTAGAAAATAAAGCAAACCACCAAGAATCCTAATCCTACTAGTAAACCAACTAGCTGGGTTGGGTCGAAGGCAAGGAATAGTAAGATTGACACGCAGAATACGATACAAACTATCGGGATTAATGGATAAAACGGAACCTTGTATTGTAATTCCTCTAATTTCCCGCCCATTTGCAGATATTTTCTTCGGAACATCAGCTGGGAAAGAGCGATCCCTATCCAAGAAATCGTAACGGAAATACCTGCAATTGACATCAGTAAGACAAATACCGTGTCTGCTGCAATTACGCTTGTTAACAAGGATAAAAGAGAAAAGATCATCGTAAACACCAAGGCTGTGAAAGGAACTTTCCGATTTGACAGTTTTCCAAATACCTTCGGTGCCATTCCATCATGCGCCATCGCCCAAAGCAACCGAGTCGATGCATAAATACAAGAGTTTCCTACCGAAAGAATAGCTGTCAGGATGACAAAGTTCATAATATCTGGTGCAAATGGAATCCCTGCTAAATCCATCAAGGTCACAAATGGACTTTCCAATAACCCCAGTTCTTTATTTGGAAAAATCGCCGATAAAATGACAATCGAAGCTAAATAAAAGACGATAATTCTAATAAGGACGTTTCGGATGGCACGAGGAATATTCTTTTGCGGCTCTTCACTTTCACCCGCTGCAATACCAATCAATTCTGACCCTTGATAGGAAAAGATAACGTTCATCATGGTCACAAAAAGTATGACAAACCCCGCTGGAAACAACCCAGATGGAGCCAAATTCTCTAAAAAGGGAGCCGGGCGACCTTCCAATGGAATAACCCCAAAGATGGCGCCAAAACCAATAATGATAAAGAAAATAACAGCTACTACTTTAATCCCAGCAAACCAATATTCTGCCTCAGCAAATCCCCTTGTCGTGAGGGCATTGAGCACAAAAAGCAAGGCGATGAAAATGGCGCACCACACCCAAACTGATATGTCTGGAAACCAGCGTTTCATCAATATTCCTGCGGCGGTAAATTCTACGCCTGCCGTTGTTGCAGATCCAATGAAATACATCCATCCAAGCGAAAATCCAGCAGATGGACTAATAAACTTACTAGCATACGTTTGAAACGAACCCGTTACAGGCATATGGACCGCTAGTTCCCCTAGGCACACCATGACAAGGTATAAAATGATACCCCCAAATAAATACCCGATTAATGCTCCGCCCGCCCCTGCCTGATTGATGGTATAACCAGCGTTTAAAAACAGACCCGTTCCAATGACTCCCCCTAACGAAAGCATAAACAAATGTCTGCGTTTCATGGATCGGTTTAACTGATTTTGCTGCTCCCCTTGTTCGACCATACCTTCTCACACCCCTTATATTTTGGCAGAACCTAAAATCCTCTTAAAAACGCAGTGACAAACAGCTTAATCCACCATCCAATTTACGGAATTCTGACATTTCTAGTTCAATTGTTTGATAGCCAGCCTCGTTTAGGTTTTGTTTTGTAATTGGATACCCAGCCGGAATGATGACAAAATCATTTACCTGGATACAGTTGGCTGCGTATTCCTCTTCAGGCGGGACAATTATTTTTTTATAAGAATTGAAATCTGGATGATCGATGAATTCCCCGGCAACGACAATGGTCTGATTGCCTAAGTAGGCGATTCCAGTTTTTAAATGAAAGAATTCCTCCAACTGAACAATCGTTGCCTGGTAGTTCTCTAATTCTAAAATTGCTTTTAATTGCTCGGCACCCTCCTTGTTTGTGCGAGCTGAGATACCAATATAGAAATGATCTTCAATTTGCAATATATCTCCGCCATCCAGTGTCCCTGGTGCTTTAATATAATAGATATTTTCATAGAAGGACTTGATTGCCGACTTCATTTCATCGATTTCTCCATTACGGGTTAAGGCTCCAGGATTTGAAATGACAGCAAAATTAGGCGTTAGGACAGCGGTATCCTCTACGAAGGTTGAATCCGGAAATTGATCATTACTTGGAAGGACTGTTACTTCTGTTCCACATTTTTTCAATGCTTCAATATAGGCAGCGTGCTGCTCTAAAGCTTTTTCCAAAATAGGTGTACCTAAATCGGATGTCGTTAAGCCGTTGATGTAACTCTCTCCAGGTGTTTTGACAATTGTGTTTTTAAACATGATTATTTCCTCCTTTTATTAGACGCGGATCACTGGACATGTAAGGCATGTCGGTCCGCCTGTTCCTAAATAAGAAATCTCATTGCCTTCATACTCATAAACGGTTGCCCCAGCCTCTTCCAATTTTTCCTTTGTGGAAGAGCTTCCAAAAACCATCACACATACTCGAGGTGCTAAGGCAAGAACATTGCAGCCGAGCTTGTGATATTCTTCGTCTGGTACTTCAATGAGCTGATAACCGCGCTTAATTAACAGCTGACGAAGGAATACCGGCATTAAACGCGAATAAACAACCGCCAGATTATCGTCGACGATACTAATAAACGACATGAGATGAAGACATTCGTCTTCCCCCTGATCATGCGGGAGCTGGACCACGATACATTCCTCGACTAAGTCCTTCGTCATTTCCTTGATTTGTTCAATTGCCTCATCGTTCGTTCGATAGCCTCGGCCAATTAATAGAGTGCGATCATCGAGCCATACAAGGTCTCCCCCGTCAGCTACCGCCTCACCCGTTAGCTCACCTAATATAGGAATCTTTTTTTCTATTAAAAAATTTTTATAGACCGCGGCCTCAGACTGACGTAATTTTTTTCCTGATTTTAAAATAATTGCGCCTTTTTTCGTAAATTTAACGGGATCATGGGCAAACAGCGAATCTAAACCAACACTTTCAGTTGCTGGTAAATACTCAATTTTCTCAACATGTTTGTTCAGAATAGAGAGAAATTGTTCATACTCCTGCTCCGCCTTTGAAAAATCAGGCTCGCTAATATAGTTGTATCTCTTCCATTCCTTATTTAAATGCTCCTGATTGAGAAAAGCGTCTTTCGGATGCTTGATGATCACACTGTTTAGCTTTTTATACATCGATGCTAACATGAAATTCCCCCTTCCGTTTTTCCGCATAGTGGAATATAATTCTTATAAGTGGAAAAGTTATATTTATGATATTAATGCAGCTATTTTTCCATGTCAATAAATTTAGAATTTACTGAAAAATATTTTTTGGGGATGATATGATGCAAACGATTGACCGAGCCATGCAAGTGATTAAAGTTCTTGCTGGAAACGACACGAAGAACTGGAAATCCATTACCGATTTATCAAAGGAATGCGGCCTGCCTGTCAGCACGATGCACCGTTTATTACATTCAATGATGCAGCATGGGCTGATTCAGCAGGAGGCGGGCACAAAGCTTTATTCAATGGGGAATGCTTGGTTGGAGTATGGCTTGCAGATGTATGATACCTTTGATTTTGTCGGGCTTATCCGCCCTGAAATGGAGGCACTGATGCATGAATGCGGGGAGAGTGTTTATTTTAGTAAACCGATTGGTCTGGAATCGTTAATTGTTGAAAGAATTGACTGCCCGCATAATCCCATCCGAATTTACGACCAGCTTGGAATACGCATCCCATTGAATATTGGTGCCGCTAATAAAGCCATGTTAGCCCATATGCCTAAAAATGAGATTTTAAAAATCGTCAAAAAGTTGGTTTCTGTGGAGGAAGAAAAAGAGGCATTTTTACAAATACTGAACAAGATTCGAAGCGATGGATTTGCGGAAAGTCACGGAGAAAAAACAAAAGGCACTTCATCTGTTGCTGCCCCAATCTTTGACCATTCCAATTACCTGATTGGTGCCATCAGTATCGGGTATGTTAGCTTTAATGTG
Organism: Neobacillus pocheonensis; assembly: GCF_050477905.1. Taxonomy (NCBI): domain Bacteria; kingdom Bacillati; phylum Bacillota; class Bacilli; order Caryophanales; family Bacillaceae; genus Neobacillus; species Neobacillus pocheonensis. The sequence continues at coordinate 86,866 of NZ_JBCNAD010000018.1, forward strand.
ACTGAGGAACGGGAAAGCTTTTTGAAAAATAAAGTGCTGGAATATGGAATGCGTATTTCTACTAAACTAGGGAGAAAAAGAAGTTAGCGGTGGTCCTCTAACTTCTTTTTTCTAAAAGGTGACAGGCACCACTCGTGGACAATTGTCCACGAGTGGTGCCTGTCACCCGTTAAAAATTAATTTTGATTGTTTGTGCTTCTTCGAGTCTTTCTTGTTTTTCGTTATAGACATCGCTTGTTAGGATTTTGATCCATTCTATCTTTTGATTTTTTGTTTCATTTACAATGAATCCTAGGCTGCCACGTTTGCTGTCCTTTCCTTCTAAAACTCCGTTAAGATGCTCAAGATACATATCTTGATTCCAGTCTGCCTTCACGCCGGTGTTTGTTTCAAATAAGGCGATTGGGGCAAAGTTCCGTTTCTCTATTGATAGATTTTTAATATCTACGCTTATTTTAATAAAATCAAATTCTTCTTCTTCCGTTAAAGGATGGAAATAATCAATTAGGCTGTAATCCGGTCGGTAATGGAGAAGTTTTACCTCTCTGATCGTGTATTCGATATCGCCTATATGATAAACCTGATTGAGCTGCTTCACCGCTTTTAGGGTGGCTTCCCCTTTTTCGTCCGTAACCGTCTGCCCTGGCTTTTGTAAAGTAGAATCGTCCGTTACCTGCGGATTGTTATAGTAAGCGTCATGTTCCGCCTCCGAAATCTTTGTTTCGCGGGTTTGCTCTGCTTTCGGAATAGGTTGAATGGAAGATAATGAACAGCCTGCAAGTAGATAAACAAATGAAATTATTATAAATGCCTTTTTCAACTTTGATTCCCCCCATCTAGTAGAAAGGCTATATTAGAAGAAATCCCGCTCCAAAAGGAAGCGAGCGGGATGAAATATTACTTATCATCAATTACAGTCTTTTGGTTGCCTTTTTCAAGAATATCAAAAATGATTTTTGCATTATCCGTATTATCGATTTGGCCGGCAAAACGCTCGCGGGCAGGACCAAATGCATAAACATTAACATCCTCACCCGTATGACCGCCTGTGGTCCAGCCAGTGAATGAACGAGTGTCGATAATTTGTTCAATAGCATTATCGATATCTACAACCCTTTTGGAAGCAGCAACATCCTTTACGGACTGAATTTCTTTATCAGTTAAAGGAAGATCTAGATATTTGGTCAAGGTTGCTCTCACATCGGCACCGCCCGCAATTTGCTCAGCCATAAAATCCGGTGTACGCTTGGCAGCTTGAATTGGAGCACTGAACCAGTTATATTCGCCGCGAGCACCAATCGAGTAACCTCCAGTGGAATGGTCCGCTGTTGCTACTACCAGCGTATGACCATCTTTTTTCGCAAAATCAATCGCAGCTTTGAAGGCTTTTTCGAAATCCTCCATTTCGCTCATGGCACCGACGATATCGTTATCGTGGCCGGCCCAGTCGATTTGGCTTCCTTCCACCATCAAGAAGAAACCTTGTTTATTCTGATTTAAGCGTTCGATTGCTGAAGCGGTCATATCTGCAAGTGAAGGGATTTCCTCTGTCCGGTCAATCATTTTCGGCATGCCGCGCTTAGCAAAAAGTCCGAGCACCTGGTCATTTTTGTCCTTTTTCAATTCTTGAAGGTTTGAAACGGAGCTGTAGCCGTCCTTTTTGAATTCTTCGACAAGGTTACGGTCTTTACGGATAAATAAATCAGATCCGCCGCCAAGAAGGACATCAATCTTGTGCTTTCCGTTCACCATTTCATCATAATAATCATCAGCAATCGCATTCATGTTGTTTCGATTAACATCATGTGAGCCAAAGGAAGCTGGGGTAGCATGGGTGATTTCCGATGTCGCGACAAGTCCAGTGGCTTTTCCCTGTTCCTTCGCAGCTTCAAGCACGGTTTTCACTTCTGCTTTATCATTGTCAACCGCAATCGCGGCATTGTACGTTTTTACACCTGCTGCCATAGCCGTTGCTGCAGAGGCCGAATCTGTTACATTTTGCGCCGGATCCTCTGGGTATGTAGTTTGCTGCCCGACGAGGTATTTATCAAATTCAGTTGATTCAACAAACTTTGTTGCTGGATTGTCCTTTAAATAACGGTAGGCTGAGGTATAGGAAACACCCATTCCATCGCCAATTAAAAAAATAACGTTTTTAATCTCTGCATTGTTGTTTGCGGTTTTATTCGTCTGTGCCTTCGCAGCACCCGCTCCTTCTACACCCGCAAGAACTACCGTAGAGACCATCGCTAATGGAAGAATCTTTTTCACCAGTTTTTTCTTAAACAATTTGCTCTCCCCCTCAGATAAAGTTTTAGTACGGTTCTCATTATAGATGGGTTATTTTAAGTAAATGTAAATAATTGTAAATGTGATAATCTTATATAATGGTTAATTATTCCTATTTCTACTAAGCCTATTTGAAAAAACTGCTTATATTTCGTTTATTATTGGATTCTTTATCCATCTAAATTCCTGCTTTTCTTCATATTTTCTTTACAAAAATCTAACAATTAGAAATTGTCATCTTTTTCTTTTAATATCAGGCATATTGTTGTATCTTTTATAGGGAAATCATTTTATTTCGAAAGGCGAACTTATGTGGAAAAATAGAAATATTTGGATTTTATTAACAGGGGAATTTATCGCTGGTCTTGGTCTATGGCTAGGAGTCATTGGTAATTTGGAATTCATGCAGGCGAAGCTTCCCTCGGATTTCTTAAAATCCCTCCTTTTAGCCGGAGGACTTCTTGCGGGAATAGCGGTTGGGCCATATGCAGGCAGACTTACCGATCAATCAAGTAAGAAAAAGGTTATGCTGATAGCTGGGTTTGTGAGGGCTGTCAGTGTTGTGTTTATGCTTATTGCCATTGCAACGGGTTCCATTTGGTGGATGGTTGTTTTTCTAGTCCTGCTTCAAATTTCTGCTGCTTTCTATTTTCCTGCCCTGCAGGCAGCCCTTCCGCTTGTGGTCGCTGATAAGGATTTGCTCCGATTGAATGGAGTTCATATGAATGTCTCGACCCTTTCACGGATTATTGGAACAGCACTGGCAGGATTATTGCTGGTTATTATGCCGCTATCCATGCTCTACGTTAGCTCACTAGCAGCGTATATTGGTCTGTTTATCCTTACTTTTTTCTTAGATATTGATGAGAGCAAAGGCATGCAGCAAGCTATGAAAAGTACTTTAGAACAAACGAGTTTTAAAGATGTTTTTCCCATTATTAAAGGGCTGCCCATTGTCTCCATGACTCTCATCATGACACTGGTACCCGTTCTATTTCTTGGCAGCTTTAATCTTATGGTCATAAATATCAGTGAAATACAGGATAGTTCGGCCATTAAAGGCTGGATATACACCGCGGAAGGAACCTCCTTTATGGTTGGTGCTCTCTTCATTAAACAAATCAGTGACAAGGTATCCCCTTATATCATTTTGTTTGCTTGTTCATTTATGGTGGGATTGTCTCAGTTTTTGCTCTATTTAGCTGAACTTCCTGTAGTAACCATTGCAGCATTTTTGTTATTTGGCTTTTCAGTGGGCTGCTTTTTCCCAACTGCAGCCACCATTTTTCAAACAAGTGTGCCAAAGGATTTTCACGGTCGATTTTTTTCCTTCCGAAACATGCTTGACAGAATAAGCTTTCAGATTGTCTTACTCATTAGCGGCTTCCTGCTGGATATGATTGGCCTACAGCTCATGTGTGTTCTTTTTGGAGGTCTATCGATCATCATAACCACTATCTTTTATACAAGGTACAAACACACACAAACCCGAACAGTTCAACAAGAAAAATAAACAGAAAAGGCACCATCCCCGAATAAAGTGGGATGGTGCCTTCTTTATTCGGGGATGGTGCCTTCTTTATGATGTCCACCACCAGAAGACAAATGTCCACGAACGGTGCCTGTCACCCTACTGACACCCTACTTTAAAAATGGGTGGTGGAATAGATGGGTTTTAGTTCTTTTTCTGGCTCGATATAGGCTTTTACGCTGTTAACGGCTGTGGGGCCTTCACAGAATCCGCCTGCGATTAGGTGCAGTTTATTTTGATAGCTGGCAATGTCGCCTGCAGCAAAGATTCCTTCGATATTGGTCTGCATAAACTCGTCCACTTTGATACTGCCTTTTTCGAATTCCAGGCCCCATTTCTTGATTGGGCCTAAATCGATTGAAAAACCGTGGTTAACAAGCACATCGTCCACCTGGATGACTTGGACCTGTTCTGTTTCCATGTTTTTAACACTCACACTAGTAAGTCGAGCATTTTCCCCATGAAGTTTCTCTATCACATATGGGGTCAAGATGGTCGCCGTGGAGTTTCTCAAAGTAGTAATATACCGCTCCAATCCTGAAAATTCATTGCGGCGATGGACAACTGTTACGTGTCTAGCGATTGGCAGCAACTCATTTGCCCAATCCAGAGCAGAATTACCACCACCGGAGATTAACACGTGCTTGCCCTCGAAGTGTTTTAGGGATTCTACCGTATAATGCAGGTTCCGCCCCTCATATTTCTCCTCATCCTTAAGGTCCAGTCTCGAACTTTTCAACGCACCGAATCCGGTGGCTAAAATAATTGTTCTAGTATGATGTTTTTCCCCATTGTGGCTAGTTAAAAGAAACGTTCCGTCGGGTAATTTTTCTAATCCAACCACTTGCTGATTCATGACAATGGTTGGGTCGAAGGTTCGGGCTTGTGATTCTAACTGTCGAATCAAATTCTCGCCCGAAATGGCAGGAATTCCGCCAATATCCCGGATTGTCTTTTCCGGATAGAAATAGGAAACCTTTCCTCCTAGAAACGGCAAATATTCAATAATCTTTGTTTCTAATTCTCTCATTCCACAATAAAATGCGGTGAATAGGCCAATCGGGCCTCCGCCGATGATGGTCACATCGTATAGTTTCATCTTTTCCCCATCCATTCGCACTTCTAGAAATTCACTACTTTTCGGTTTTCTGTAGCTTGTTCTTTTTGTATTAAATCATAGGAAAGACATACCGGCTTTTTCGTCCTTGGGTCTTTTACAATTTCCGCATCAATTTGAAAAACTTCTTTTAATACTTCGTGGGTCATCACTTCTTCAGCTGTCCCCTCTTTAACCAACTTTCCTCCGCGAAGGGATACCATATAATGAGAAAAACGGGCTGCAAGATTAAGGTCATGAATAACCATCACAATCGTTCTTCCTTCTTCTCTATTTAATTTTTCCAACAGTTGCAAAATCTCCAGCTGATGGGCCAAATCCAGATAAGTAGTTGGTTCATCTAGCAGCAATAAGTCCGTTTCTTGTGCAATAGCCATGGCAATCCAGGCACGCTGCCGCTGTCCTCCTGAAAGAGCATCAACCGGTTGGTTGGCTAGTGTTGATAATCCTGTCACATCCAAAGACCACTCAATCACCTTTTTATCTTCATGAGAAAGTCTTCCAAAGCTGTTTTGATGCGGGGATCGTCCGAATGAAATTAACTCATAAACGGTTAAACCACTTGGTGCCTCAGGGCTTTGCGGTAAAACGGCCATCTTCTTGGCAATTTCCTTTGTCGGGATTTTATGAATCATTTTTCCATCGAGATAGACAGAACCAGATTTTGCAGGGTGAACACGGGCAATTGTTTTTAAAATAGTCGATTTCCCGCAGCCATTTGCCCCGATAATGGTGGTGATTTCCCCTTTATTAATCTTCAAATTCAACTTTTCTACTATAATTTTATCTCCATAGCCAATCTGTAAATCTTCAGTAGAAAGAGAAACCATATCATTTCCCCCTTTATTTTGCTTTCATTAGTAAATAAATAAAATACGGAGCACTAAATACCGCCACGACAATGCCAACCGGAATTTGCGTTGGTGCGAGCAGATTTTTACCAATCGTGTCTGCCAACAGCACTAAGAAGGAACCTAATAATGCTGTAACTGGAAGCAGCAGTTGGTGCCTTGGTCCGATTAATCGCTTCGCAATATGTGGAGCCACCAGTCCAAGAAAGGCAATTCCTCCTCCTGCAGCGACACTGAATCCTGCAAGCCCCACGGCAACGAGAAGCAATTGCCGTCTCTCTTTTTCTACCCTGATTCCGAGTCCGGTTGCCACCTGGTCACCTAAATGTAACAGATTTAAGATATGCCCTTTATAGATCGCGAAAGGAAGAAGCAACAGAATTAATGGCGCCAGCACACTAACCATTTTCCAATTTGCACCCCATATATCTCCGGAGAGCCAGACTGCCGCCTGCATAAAGTCCTGAGGATTCATTTTTAATTGAAAAATAACAATCGCAGCGCCAAAGCCGGAATTAACTCCTATGCCGACTAAAATTAACCGCACAGGGTCTATCCCTTTTTTCCACGCTAAAACGTAAATCAGAAGTGCCGCTATTCCCGCTCCAACAAAGGCAAAAAGCGGCATTAAGAATGTACCTAACGTACTTACACTATTCATGGAGCCCTGAAAAAAATAAATAAAAAGAATGACCGAGAAACCTGCACCTGTATTAATTCCCAAGATACCAGGGTCAGCCAAATCATTTTTTGATACGCCCTGGAGAATGGCTCCAGCTACGGCTAACCCTGCACCAATTAATAAGGATAAAACCATTCTGGGCAGACGGAAATCCACCAATACCAGTTGGTCACGAGCCGTCCCCTGCCCAACTAATGTCTTAAACACATCAAGTGGTCCGATTCGGATAACCCCTAAATTCAAACTTATGATAAATAGGAAAACTGTTAACAAGGTTAAAATGCAGATGGTTGCGATAAACTTATTTTGTTTAACTTTTAGTACATTCATTACAACCCTCTCCTTTCCCTGCGTGCCAGGTATAAGAAAAAGGGAACACCGATGATGGCTGTAATTGCTCCAACTGGTGTTTCAAACGGGGCATTTACCATTCTTGCAGCAATATCAGCAAGAACTAATAACAGTCCGCCTAATACGGCTGAAATAGGAATTATCCATCGGTAATCCGATCCGATAATAAACCGGGTAATGTGTGGGATTACTAGACCAATAAATCCAATTGCGCCTGCTATCGACACCGCTGCTCCTGTCAAGACTAGGACAACGATGACTCCAAGGGATTTTACTAAAAGTGTATTTTGTCCAAGTCCTTTTGACACTTCTTCCCCAAGGCTTAGAATCGTAATCGAGCGTGAAATAAACATGGCAAGCAGCAGCCCAAGCCCGCCCGCGATAAGTAAAATTTTAACGGAGCCCCAATTAGTGGACGTCAATCCACCTGCATACCAAAAGCTCATATCCTTAGCCACTTGAAAATGGAGAGCAATGGCATTCGATATGGCATTCAGCATCGATCCAACGGCAACTCCGGCAAGTGCTAGTTTTACTGGAGTCAGACCTCCTTTTGAAAAAGCACCAATCGTAAACACAAGGATTACGCCAAGTCCTGCTCCCACTAAGGAAGAAAAAGTAAGACTTAAAATGGTTGCTGCTGGGAAAAATGCAAGAGTGATGACTAACGCAAATGCAGCACCATCTGTCACTCCCATAATCGAAGGAGAAGCGAGCGGATTCCGGGTCAAACCTTGCATGACAGCACCAGATACCGCAAGTAATGCACCTACCAACACTGCACTAATGGCTCTTGGCATGCGGATTTCTTGAATGATTTGATGGGGGGCCACATTTGGATTAAATCGGCTGACAGCTTCCCAAACGGTTGAAAGCTTTATATCTGCAGCACCGTAAGAGATTGATAAACCCATTGAAAACAAGATTAATAAAACACCAATTAATAATATTATGGTTCCTTTAATGGATGTTCTTAGCGAAGTGGGATTTATTAAGGAGTTTCCTTCTTGTTGTATGGCATTTTCGTTCAAACATGAACACCCTTTCTCGATAAAAAGACGAGGTTTGCTATATAAAATATTTCGCTGGAATAAAAATAATGATAATCATTATCATTAAGTATAAAGAGGAGCCCTTGATTTTTCAATATGTATATAGGTAAAAAGCAGGTTCCAGAAAATTCCTTCAAAATCTATTCACAAATTTTAAGAATTAGGTTATTGACTATCGCGTTGAAAATGATTATCATTTGCATTAACACAGGTAAACACTGCCTTAGGAGGAAAAACCATGTTAAAAAAACGCCTTTATATATCTTTTTCATTATTACTGATGTTATTTTTGATAACTGCTTGTAGTAATTCTAATTCTGATAAAACAGATGAGAGCACGAAGACAGAAAATAAAAATGTAGAAGTTAAATTAACTGATGCCATGGGAGAAGTCACCATTCCAGCAAATCCAAAGCGAATTATCGCTCCCTATTTAGAGGATTCCTTAGTTGCATTAGGAGTTAAACCTGCTGCACAATGGTCGATTGGGGATACAGTATTAGATTATTTGCAGCCAGAATTAAAGGATGTCCCAAAAATCAGCTGGGATCTTCCACTCGAACAGACAATCAGCAACACACCAGATTTAATTATTTTCAGTTCTCCTTCAGCAATACAAAAAGGACAATATGAAGAATATAAAAAGGTAGCTCCAACTTACGTGTTTAAGGACGAGGTTAGTGCCGATTGGCGGAAACAGCTTACGCAAATGGGTGAAATTTTAAATAAACAAAAAGAGGCCAAGGACGCGCTTGCCAAATATGATACAAAAGTTTCAGACGCTAAAACAAAAATTCATGACTCGATTGGTGATGAAACAGCGGCCATCATTTGGGTCATGGCCGATAAATTTTATCTCATGGAAAACAATCGTTTTAGTGCAAACGTCCTTTATAAGGATTTAGGTATTAAACAGCCTGCATTCGTAGAAAATCTAGGTCCAGCCTCTGTACAGTGGGACCCGATTGCTTTAGAAAAATTACCAGAAATCAAAGCTGATCACATCTTTCTTGTGAGCAAAAAAGGCGAAACCGGATTAGACATTTTAGCCAAGAGCTCTATCTGGAATGGACTCGACGCTGTCAAAAACGGTCATGTTTACGAAATAAACGACCCGACGAATTGGACCATCAACGGACTCATCGCAAGTGAAAAAACAGCCGATGAAGTTGTTAAAGCCTTAACTAAATAGGAAAAACGTAAAAAAGGTGTCAGGCACCACTCGTGGACAAAAGTCCACGGACGGTGCCTGACACCTTTTAATATTCCTTCTTTTGATTGGAAACTTTCCAGGCTTCGAATGGAGAGTTAGTGCTGTTGGGGAGTAATTCGATCATTGGGATACTGCGTTTTTCCATTGGTAAGGCTAATTGATCATAAATAAATTGATCGTCAAATCCTATTTGTGCGGCATCCTTTTTTGTACAGTTATAATAGATGGTCTTCAGTCTCGACCAATAGATAGCTCCCAAACACATGGGACATGGCTCGCAGCTTGTATACAGTTCACAATCAGTCAATTGAAAGCTATCCAAATACTGACATGCAGCCCGAATAGCTTGTATCTCGGCATGTGCAGTAGGGTCATTAGTTGACGTTACTTGATTCTTACCCACTCCAATAATTTTCCCGTTTTTTACGATAATGGCTCCAAATGGACCTCCGCTGTTTGAAATCACATTTTCATAAGCAATATCTACCGCCATTTTCATTAAATCTTCTTCTCTCATAATCCACCCCCTAAATTACTTATCCTTTTACCTTAAGTTATTAATCTATTTCGCGAAAAAGAATTAAGAATTCATCTTAAAAAAGGTTTTAACACAAATAGGCTATGTTAAAGAACATTGTTGATTTTCTAAGCTCGTTGATTGGAGCGGAAGGCGCGAAGACTCCTGCGGGAGTACGGGGCAGGGGAGACCCCGCAGGAGCGAAGCGACGAGGAGGCTCCCCGGCACGCCCGCGAACCGCTCGCGCCTGGAGCGGAAATCAACAGACTAGTTTAACCGATCCAACAAATAAAAAACTACTTTTAAAGGATTAACCAATCTGCCTTTACTAGCCATTAGATAACTGCTTTACTATGAGACGATTCATTATTATTTTAAATTTCCAATAAAAATTAGTTCGTATATGTCTGAAATTTTGTACAATGGTATTATAGGTTAATTTTGCTTAAAAATATGTTTTTGGACAATAATTTTAGAGCTTTTTGAAGACATTTGATGGAGGGACTTGAACGATCATGCTGAAGGCTAGGTTATACGACTTTTCGTTATTTTTTATAGCATTGGCCATAGCTTTTGGTTCATCCGATGCTCTGTCCATAAACTCCTTTTACATTAAAACCATTATTATATTCTGGTTTTTTTCTATCTTATATTTTCGCCTGCGGGTATTTTATAAAAATGGAAGTACAAATATTGAATATGGAATTAACTATGATTTATCATTGGTACTATTTGCAGCACCATTAGGATTGCTACTATTTGAGACTATTTATCGTTTTACCGTTTTCGCTTACCGTAAATGGACAAAAATTGCAGACCCAAATGAATTATCGGATACATTCTATAATATTGGATGCTTTGTTATCACCAACTCAATTGCCTATTTCTTATTTCAGCATTTTCACGAGAGTTTTCAATCGCTCCCATTTGGCTTTTGGATTTTAATGTATCTATTAGTCTGTATTTCTTCCTATCTTTCAGGTACCTTTATGGTGATTGTATTTGTAATATTAGGAGAATTAAAATCCTTCAAAGAGGGAATCGATTTTATTTTTAGAGGGATTAGCCTTCTCGACTATGGAAAAGTGGCTATATCGAATGGGATGCTTTTCATTTTTCTCCAAGATAAACAGTGGGAAATGCTGATTATCGTATTTATTTTGAATTATATTGTAAGCCGCTCCTTCTACTCAAAATCTCAAAGTATTCAAAACAAGGTTGAGCGGGACAAGTTCGAACAAATGGCTTATACAGACTTTCTGACTGGAGTATTCAACCGAACCTTTATGGATAATAAGATGGCTGAACTCAACCAAACTGGGGAAAGTGTTGGAATTGTCGTGGCCGATATTGATAAATTTAAAAGTATTAACGACAGCTACAATCACGCTGTGGGCGATAAGGTTATCCAGCACTTTGCCACAACTTTAAAAAGCTATCTGGATGAAAATGATTTTCTGTTCAGAAGTGGTGGAGAAGAATTTACTCTCTGCCTGAGAAAGAGAAATTTTGAAGAGACGATGTTCTTGGTGAATAGGATGCTAGAGGGAATTGCCAACAATTCCGTTCAAGTGGAGTATACAGGAGAAAAGACCGCCATTTCATATACAGCCTCATTTGGGCTCTATTACTACAAAGTAAACGAAAACATCTCAATGGAAAAAGGCTATATCCTCGCCGATGAACTCATGCTCCAATCAAAACAACTAGGAAGAAACAAAGTATCCGTCATTAACGGCTTTCTAAACAAAGAAGTGGTCTAACCTGTTTGTCATAGGTTAGACCACTTTTTTTATATTGTCGATGGTGATAGTGTCAGGCACCACAAAAAGACATTATTTTAATTTTGTCCATATGGGGTGGACATCCAAATATATCAGACTGCCAGCAGACTATTTAATATTTTTTTTCGCGGCAGTATTTGCAGACTTTGATTTTTTCGTTTGTTTCTGTTGTGTGTGGGTATAGGAGTTTTATTCTTGTTCTGCCGCATAATGGGCATGTCCCCCGGCCGTTCGAAGGCAGGTAGCTGATAGTTTTTCCCCGGTTTCTCTTCGCCATTTCCATCCATCCCTATCCAAAAAAATTCTCGTTTCTTTATCTAATGTTGAACAGGCATAAAGATTGATAGGCATATAATTGTTTTTGAAACAAAAGTACTTATTGTTTTACCATTCATTGATCACGCACAAATGTCCAATATAAGCGCCCTACATCCTTATTAAAAGGAATATTTTCCAAGGAACCGAATATAACACAGTAGGGAATCTATATGGACATTTAATGATCGAAGGGAGATTGTTTATGAATCAAATTATTCATGGAAATTTAGTGGAAACGAGGAAGCAGTTAGTAAATGAAATTACCTCACTCAGTTTTGAAGAATTAAATACTGCGTTAGGTAGTGATACGTGGAGCGTTGCCCAAGTATGTCATCACCTATATTTAGCGGAAAAATCATTCGTACATGGGATTAATTATGCACTGAAACAAAAGGATAATCCAAAGGTAGGGCGACAACCGCTTGACCGTATTTCTGACCGTTCCCAGAAGATAGACGCACCCCCTTTTGTCATTCCAAGTGAAGAACCATTTGAAATTCATCACATCCACAATATGCTTAAGGAATCAAGGACGATGCTGTTGAACGTTCTAAATAAAATTGAAGATGATTCCATATTACGTGAAAAATCAGCAAAGCATCCTCTCTTTGGCGTACTCCCCCTTATTCAATGGATTGAACTAATCTATTTGCACGAACAACGGCACATTGAACAAATCAATGAAATCAAATCGCAAATTAGTTGATATAAATTGTCTTAATCGTCTTGCACGACTATAAATTCCTTCCCATATGATAGGAATAAGAACCGAAACAAAAACTTTCTGATTGGAAGGGAAAGATGTGGTGCTTTAAATGAAAAAGTCCCAAACTAATCATCATTCGTTTCAAAACCTTCAGGAAAATGGGATGTCGTTTGAACAGGTCTTTGATCGAATTATTGAATTCATGAAGATTAACCCGAATGGGAATTACCGTTTAATGGTTGGAACAGATTCTCAGGTTCATAGATCCCAGACTATCTTTATAACTGGAATAGTGATTCAAAATGAGGGAAATGGTGTATGGGCTTGCATTAGAAAGGTGATTGTTCCTAGAAAAATGACGCATTTACATGAACGGATATCCCTTGAGCTTTCTTTAACAGAGGAAATTGTCTCCCTGTTTACGGAAGAAAGAAAAAATGATTTGATTAACATTGTCCTCCCCTTTCTTTATCAAGGGGCAACCTTTACAATGGAAGGTCATATCGATATCGGCGCCGGTAAACGCAACAAGACCAGTGAATTTGTAAAGGAAATGGTCACACGAATCGAATCCATGGGGGTAGAGCCGAAAATCAAACCGGACGCCTTTGTAGCCTCAAGCTATGCAAATCGCTACACAAAATAGGCATACAAAAATAAGGTGTCAGGCACCGTAGATGGACATTTGTCCACGAGCAGTGCCTGACACCATTTTTTATATACACTCTAACTCTACTTTGACTATCGTCCCAACACCAGGCTGACTTTCGATTTTCATAATACCATTATGTTCTTGGATAATTTTATTACTGACGGTTAGACCAAGCCCGATTCCTTTATCTTTTGTGGTATAGAATGGAGTTCCCAAAAAACCCATTAGCTCAGAATCTATACCAACACCTTCATCTCTAAAACTTACCTGTACTCGATTGTTCTCTATTTTTTGAACTTCAATTTGGACATTTCCCCCGATTGTCATCGACTCTATAGCATTCTTAAGGAAATTGACAAATACTTGCTTTAATTGGTGCGGGCTGCAAAGTAATTTAATATCATTGATTGGATACACTTTCTTGATTTGAACATTATGAAGTAAGGCCTGAGGATGAAGAACATTTATTGTGCTATCCAAAATAGAGATTAAATTTTCCTTTTCAAATTGGATGGCCTGAGGTTTTGCCAGTGACATAAACTCATTCACAATCATATCAATCCGGTCTAGTTCGTTCATAATAATAGCTAGGTAGTGTTCTTGCTTCTCTTTCACATTTGTACTTTTTAATAGTTTTGAAAAACCTTTTAATGAAGTCAATGGATTCCGGATTTCATGAGCAACACCCGCAGCCAATTGGCCAATAATCGATAGGCGGTCTAAATTCCGAAGCGCATCATCGTTTTTTACCCTGTCCGTAATGTTCCTTCCAACTGCCACAAATGAATCAACTTCATTTCTCTCATTAAAAATTGGCGAAATATTGGTCTCAGAATAGATGACATCGTTATCACCAGTATTAATCCTTATTTGAAACAACTGCGGTTCACCCGTTTTGATTAGATTTTGAACCATGGTTTCAAAACGTGCTATTTCTTCAGGTGGGATAATATCGTAAACATCCTTGCCTACTAATTGCTCTGGGGTGTAACCAATCGCTTTCTCATGAGAAGGTGACGCATAGATAATCTTTTTATCTTTCGAATATACCTTTATCATATCAGTGGTATTTTCCGTGATTAATTTATATAGTTCGCGGGTTTTTTTCAGTTCTCTCTCAATATTCAAATGCTCCGTAACATCCCGATAAATAGCCATTATGGCGATTATTTCTCCTTTTGAATTTCGAAAGGGAGAATAGGATACAGCGATATCAAGAACGCTTCCATCTTTATGGAAACGCTGTGTAACGATATTATGGAAGGCTTTTCCGAGTTTGACGGCATTTATTATTTCGTTCACTATGTCAGGATTCGGAAATTCGGTGAATCTCTTGCCAATAATTTCTTCCTCCGTATACCCGAATATTTTGGTATACATACGGTTTACGCGAATAAATCGATTGTCCATATCAACTAAACAAATTCCATCCGCTGTACAGTCAAGAAACAAATCGATTAACTCATCAGGATTATAAATTGCAGATTCATTTGCTTCCCCAAAAATTTGAAAACTCTTCAACATAGAGATCTCTCCAAACACATCAAATATTCTCTTCCATTCATTCTTCATTTTACAGAATTTTTCGGTAAAGAAAAGAGATTTTTTTATGGTGACAGGCACCACAAAAAGACAAATTCACCCTTTTTGTCCTCCTCAAGAGGACACTTTTTGGTTTTCTGATGATGCTATGAAATTTTATTTTCGTTTGGGGGAAGGATAAATATGGAATTGTTACAATTATTTATTTGGAGGATATCTCTTGATTACTCTAATCAAACCACTATTGGTTAACATCACGTTATTATTTTCTTTTACCTTTAATGCAAACCTATTTTTTCCGTTTCAAACGAAGATTCCTCTGTCTTTAAAGCAAAAATTGAATTATGGTTTAATCGGTTCAATTGGGGCACTTTTTTGCATGTTTTATCCTATTGAAACCCTAGGCGAGACGCATTTTGATTTAAGGATGTGTGCCATCATTATCTTAACTCTGTATGGCGGGTGGGTACCAGGAGGCATAGCTTTAGTATGTGCGTGCATTTTTCGCTATGTAATTGGAGGGAAATTCTTCTTCATCGGAATCACGGTTTCCCTTGCCTCTTTCCTAATTGCTTTTGTACTAAGAGACATTTTTCTTAAAGCAAAGTCTAAGTTAGTCGCTGGGTCACTAATTGTAATTTGTTATTTTATTGTCTATATTTTAATCCTGTTTTTTACTGTCCATATTTTAGATCTTGCTTTTTACTTTGTTTACTTTATTGCTTTTTATCTAACTACTATTTCCTTAATCTTCCTGATTGAGCACTTGATAAAAATAAACAAGCAGTTTGAGGAGATGGTTTATCTCGATAAGTTGAATATGATTGGTCAACTTACAGCTTCAATCGCACACGAAATAAGAAATCCCCTCTCAACTGTTAGAGGATTTATCCAATACTTAAGTGCAGATACCAGCGATGAACAATTAAAAAAATTCTCTCCTTTAATTATGGAAGAATTAGATCGAACCAACAGTATTATTACCAACTATTTAAAAGTGGCCAAGCCAGAACCCTTTCAGCTATCAGCTATTTCACTTAATGCTGTGATAAGTGATTGTGTCCAATTACTGAGACCCCTTGCTTCCTATTCAAATGTCATCATTGATTATGAAAATAATGATAAATTTTATGTGTATGGGGATGAGCACCATTTAAAACAAGCTCTTATGAATGTAATCAAAAATGGAATTGAGTCCATACCCAAAAAAGGAACCATTCAGATCGATTTAAATGCCGACGTGCTCAAAGACACGGTTAAGATTAGAATAAAGGACAGCGGTAAGGGGATGTCTCCTGAACAGTTAAAACAGATAGGCCTGCCTTTTTATACCACCAAGTCAAAAGGAACTGGTTTAGGTAGTATGGTTACCAACAAAATCATCCGAGAACTGAACGGGTCAATAGAATATGAAAGTGAAATTGATAAAGGGACGGTTGTTAAAATTGTTTTACCATTACTACATTTAAAAAAATGAGGCGGTTTCTCTTAAAGAAACTGACCTCATTCTTTTATCCGTATGGACGGTACTTCAAGATAAGTCACAATCCGCCAAATCCATTCAAGTGGACCAAATCGAAAAGAACGCAGCCACAAGATGCTAAAAAGAATCTGGATCGTATAGATAACGATACACAGCAAAAGAGACTGAATATACGTGATTCGATGATATGCATTTAAGACATTCCCAGCCATTAATATAAGGGCTGTCTGCGTAACGTAGTTTGTCAGCGCCATCCTACCGTAGCTTTTTAAAGGGGAAAGAACCTTGCGGACAATTGGAAATTGTAACAGTAAAATAAAAAAGCCAATATAAAAAGCCGAAACAATGGGACCAATTGTGATTCCAATACTTAAGAACCTTTGCATCTCTAAGTTATACGTTTCTATTGAAAACGGTAAATACTGATATTGATAAATCAATCCCAATCCACTTAAAACAAACAGTATGATTGTAAAAATAACGGTCATTTTCAAACGGTAAGAAATTCGTTCAAACACCTGAAACTGTCCTGCGGCGATTCCTAATAACATGAGCGGCACGACCATGAATATTTTGTTCGAAAAGATGCTTAAAACAAATAGCATGACGGTTCCAAATACGAGGTTCATGATTTTATTTGCTTTGTAAAATGGTAAAATAAAAAGTCCGCAAATAGCATAAATCGATAAAGCTTCCCCTTGCTGAAACTGTACATGGATTAAGCCAAAGATAAACAACGCCAAAATTCTCCGTAAAAACAAAACATAGCCGTTTTTCCCTTTGGCGTTAGCCCTGCTGATAAAAAGGTAAAATCCCACGCCAAACAGAAAGGTAAATATGGTGTAAAAACGGCCTTCTACAAAAAAATAGAGAAACTTCCAATAGGAAGCATTCAGGGAACTAGGCTCCGGCGGGGTTATGGACAGCAAAGGAACAATGTTCACCAGAATGATTCCCATAAGAGCAAATCCCCGTAAATAATCAAGCGTAACAATCCGATTACTTAATTCCATCACATTCTCCTTATACTGTACCTAACACCCATACTCGTTCTGTATAATATCTGCAAACAATACTTAACAAACGATCTCCTAATATTCTAATCGATAGATTAAAAATCTCTCATTGGCATTCTGTTCATATACATGTGGTAATTTGATCTCCAGAATCATTTCAAAGGCAGTCTGATTTTCTAAAAAATAAATATATTCCTCAGAAGGATAATATAAAACCAACTCTATTTCCCGGTCTGCTTTTTCCACAGAACGCAATATGTTATTAACAATATTACGGAAAACTTGAATCGAAAATGGATTAAAAAAATAAAAACGGTTATCTAGTGGATTAATCTGGTACTCCTCTGCCAAACAGCACTCAAAGTGAATTTGATCCTTTCCTTTATATCTCCTCACATAACTTTGTCGATTTTCAATCGCCTTTTGAAAAAGTGTCTCATCCATTTCCACTCCAAGAACATGGGCCCGAAATAGATAATGGATAAAAAAATTCAAACGGCCTTTTCCACAGCCAAAATCCACAATATAATCGCTGCTTTTCAATTTGTAATGATGAAAAAGCACTTCTAATGCACTATACGGGGTTGGCTCATACCGATGATAATGGAGGGATTTATGGAAATCCTTTTGAAATTCTTTCGTTTTTATATTAAACAATTTGTCGTAATAATGTTCTTTCATTGATGACCCCTGTGTACTCATAATAAACATCTAAAAGATTATTTTTTTACTAGTAAGGAATTCGAAGATACGGATGAAAGCTTAACGGATAAAGGGAAAGCGCAAAGGAGCAGGATAATGATAAAACCAATGACTCCACCCCATCCATATTGAGTCCAGAAAAAGCCGCCTGCAGACCCTGCTAAACTTGAACCACTGTAATAAAAAAATAAATAAAGTGAGGAAGCCTGAGCTTTTTCCGTTTTTGCTCTTTGTCCCACCCAGCTTGAGGCAATGGAATGAGAACCGAAAAAGCCAAATGTAAAAACGGCAATCCCGACGATTTTTAATACTAAAGGTTCACCAAGAGTTAACACCGCTCCAAAAAGCATAATCAAAAGCCCAATCCAAAGGACTTTGCGTCGCCCCAAAGAATCTGATAATTGTCCCATCCAAGTGGAACTGAAGGTACCTGTTAAATAGACGATAAAGATCCATCCGATGATGGTCTGGCTTAACTTATAAGGCGGCTCCAACAATTGAAAGCCGATATAATTAAATAAGGTAACAAAGCTTCCCATTAAGATAAATGCAATCCCAAATAAACACAGCAAGGCTGGATCCCTCAAATGGCGATATAAAGAAGCAAATAAACTTTTTAATATCAACGGTTTGGGGTTAAAGTTTTGGGATTTCGGTAAGTTCCACCAAAACCAGATGCTTAGTAATAAACTGATGACACCGATACAGCCCATGGCAATCCGCCACGAAAAAAAGTCCGTAACAGTGCCAGTTATAATTCTCCCAGCCATGCCGCCAATGGAATTACCGCTAATATAAAGTCCCATTGCCGCACCCAAACTGTTTGGTTCCACTTCTTCTCCTAGATAGGCCATGGCAATAGCGGGAAGGCCAGCAAGAACAACACCTTGAAGAACACGAAATCCGAGTAATGACCCAAAGGTAGGGCTATACGCGGTAAATATAACAATCAGGGATGACAATAGCAGTGAAGCAGTCATGATGATTTTGCGTCCCCATACCTCAGATAATGTGCTGGTAATTAGCATAAAAACAGCGAGGGTGAACGTAGTCACTGATAATGTTAAACTCCCCGTGGCGGCCGGTACATGAAACTCCTTCGAAAAAATCGGCATAAGCGGCTGTACGTCATAAAGAATGGAAAATGTAATAAAGCCCCCGGCAAAAAGGGCGATATTTGCTTTACGAAATGCCGTTGTCCCTTGTTGCAGCTTACCCACAAAAACCCTTCTCTCATTAATAAGGTTCCTTTTCACTTTACTCCTCTAACGTACAAAATTCAATCAATTAGAAAAACTACCTGATTCTTTACTTTCTTTAAGAATTAATTAAGGATTTCAATAAAAAACGGCATAATTCCATTTCATTGGAATCATGCCGTTTTTATTTATTATGAAGAAATCTGGCGAATAGCCAATTCATCCTCAATTACTTGCGAAGGATATTGATAGACAGATGGACTCCGCAAACATAACTTTTCCCAGGCATCCACACAAATCGGATCAAAATGGGAGCCCTTGTTTTCGCTTAAAAATTTCATCGCTTCCAAATGCGGCCACGCTTTTCGGTAAGCACGTTCTGACGTTAAGGCATCATAGACATCCGCAACAGCTACAATTCTAGCAAAGAAAGGAATGTCCTCCCCCTTTAAATGATCAGGATACCCACTGCCATTCCATTTTTCATGGTGGGACCGGATAATTCCCAGCTCTTCCTTCATAAAACCAAGTTCCCTGCAAATCTCATAACCATCCAATGGATGCTTTTCGATTATGACCCTTTCATCAGGCAAAAGTTTTCCAGGTTTATTAAGAACGGCATCAGGAACACTAATTTTTCCAACATCATGAACAAGACCGCCCTGAACTATCGCGCGCAGCTGTTCCGGTTTCAACCCTAGCTCCTCTGCAAGCTTCAATGCATACAGAGTGACCCTGAAGGTATGGCCCGCTGTATAAATATCCTTTTTTTCTGTAGCATTTACTAAAGCTTTGACACTTTGTCCAATGCTATTCATCACTCGTTCAAAAGGATCGTTTGTATAGAGGGAACGAACCGATTCTGTCAAGTTCCCTTTTACGCCGTACTGTTTGATAAGGCCGGAAATCATGACAATCATGGAGGCGAGTAATAAGAAATGATAAATCCACCAACTTAGGTTCCACTCCACCCCTCTTACCATTATCAGCTGCGAGACTATGAACCAGCCAGAACAGTAAACAATCGATAGTTGTAACGGAAACCGTGTAAATAGATAGGATTGATAATAGCGAAATGCCGTCATGCTATTTAATAACAGGATGACAATCGTCAAAATCACATTCAACGGCATTACTTGTAATGGAATGACATGGGTAAGATGCGGATTTATTATCCCAATGATAGCAAAAATAACTAATCCAATCGTCCATACTGGTAGCAGCCACCGCTGCCGCTTTGCCAAAAAGTCTACGATCGGATTGTCAGATGGCAGTGATGACAACCACACCCAGATCGTTGCTAATAACATACTTAATTGTGCAGCGATTGCAGGTAAATGGTAATCATGGAGAAAGATATCAGGAGTTGCCAGCCCATGAATCGAAAACATAATCCCAAGAGAAAAGAAAGAGAGTGACAGAAAACTAACTTTTATATTTCGGATTCTGACCCCAGCAATCCCTACCGCAATCGCAATGATACTAGATAAAAGGGAAACGAGACTGACGATATAAAAGTGCCCCCTTGGCAGCCGAAACAATTCATCCTTTAATATGCCTTGATTTAGTACTTCAAATAATAAATAGGGAAATGACACAGCAATCAGCGGCCAAAGTAAGCGGTAAGACTTCATAGCAATCCTCCAAAAACGAATAGATATTCAATCATATGCTACAGTGCCTTAATTAAAACTAAAACCCAGTCCAATGACTGGGTTTTTTTGAAATTATTCTATTATTCCTTAAAGCACCTTACTTAGGAACGCCTTGGTTCGCTCATGCTGAGGGTTACTGAAAAGTTCATTTGGTTTGTTTTCTTCTACAATATATCCCCCATCCATGAAAATGACTCGATCGCCAACTTCTCTAGCAAAGCCCATTTCATGGGTAACAACGACCATAGTCATCCCTTCTTTAGCGAGCTGTTTCATGACTTCCAAAACATCGCCAACCATTTCAGGGTCTAGTGCCGAGGTTGGCTCGTCAAATAGCATGATTTTCGGATTCATGGCCAGCGCTCTTGCTATCGCTACACGCTGTTTTTGTCCTCCGGAAAGTTCTCCTGGATAGCTGTTTGCTTTTTCACGAAGGCCCACTTTATCCAGTAATTCAAGTGCTAGTTTTTCCGCATCTGCTTTTTCTGTTCCGCGAATTTTTATAGGACCCATTGTGATATTTTCTAAAACCGTTTTATGCGGGAAGAGATTAAATTGCTGAAACACCATCCCAACTTCTTGTCGCACTTTGTTAATATTGATTTTAGAATCGGTTACATCATGTCCGTTAATCACTACCTCGCCACCTGATATTTCCTCCAGACGATTTAAGCAGCGCAAAAAGGTACTTTTTCCAGACCCGGATGGACCAATTACACAAACTACCTCTTGTTCTTTTATTTCAG
Source organism: Neobacillus pocheonensis (assembly GCF_050477905.1). Lineage (NCBI taxonomy): Bacteria > Bacillati > Bacillota > Bacilli > Caryophanales > Bacillaceae > Neobacillus > Neobacillus pocheonensis. The sequence goes on from NZ_JBCNAD010000018.1 coordinate 108,272, forward strand.
CATTGATATCTTTTAGAACCTCAACGCTTCCAAACGATTTTCTTAAGTTTTTAACAGTTATGATACTCATCGAAGCTGAATCCTCCTTTCGATGAAATTAGCAAGCATGGTTAATAGATAAATAATAATAAAATAAATAACACCGACGGCCAGCCAAATTTTGAATGCTTCAAAGGTTGCCGAAGCTTGAATCTGTCCTTGTTGCGTTAAATCAGCGATTCCAATAACGGATAAAAGCGAAGTATCCTTTAAACTAATAATAGACTGGTTTGTAATGGTAGGAAGCATTCTTCTAAAAGCCTGCGGAAGCACCACATAGCGCATTGTTTGCGCGCCTGTAAATCCAATCGATCTTGCTGCTTCCGTTTGCCCCTTATCAATCGATTGAATTCCGGCCCTGATGATCTCAGCAAAATACGCCCCTGCATTAATGGCAACAGTGATGATTCCGGCTGTTGTGCTGTTCAGAGATACCAAATGAAGGGAATTTACACCGAAATAAATAAAAAACAACTGCACAATAAATGGTGTTCCTCGAATCGCGTCAACATAAATCTTTGCAATCCCATTCAAAATCTTTATCGGCGCCAATCGTAATAAGGCTACTACTAACCCAATTAAAAAACCTAGAATAATTGCTATTACAAATATATAAAGTGTTACTTGAAGTCCTTTTAATAACATAGGCAAAGCTGCAGAAATTATATCCATCCTTATCATCCCCTTTCAAAAAGAAAGCGCGCAATTAAGCGCGCCTTATCGTCACTTATCCATTACTCACCAAGATAAGTTTTAATGATTTTATCGTAAGTTCCATCTTTTTTAAGCTCAGCAAGACCTTTGTCAATTTTTTTCAAAAGATCCTGGTTTTGTCCTTTTAATACAGCAATTCCGTATTGGTCGCCATTTAAGCGATCACCGACGATTTTTAAGCCAAGGTCTTTTTGGGCAATAGCATAAGAGATTACAGGATAATCTTCAATAAGCGCATCAGCATTTCCATTTGATACTTCTTGGAACATAGCAGGACTATCGTTAAATTGAACTACAGTGATTCCAAGCTTAGCTGCATTATCCTGTGCATATTTAGCACCAGTAGTTCCTTTTTTAACAGCAATCTTTTTACCCTTTAGGTCATCAACAGATTTAATACTTGAATTATCTTTATTAACAACAACTGTTAACCCTGCATCAAAATAAGGTGTTGAGAAATCGACTACTTTCTTTCTTTCATCAGTAATACTCATACCGGCAATGGCAACATCTAATTGATTAGCTTGCATTGCTGGAATAATTCCACCAAAATCCATTGGAGAAAGTTCTATTTTAAAGCCCTGGTTTTTCGCAATTGCATTGATTAATTCAATATCAATTCCCTTATAATCGTTTCCTTCTTTAAATTCAAACGGAGGATAAGTTGTATCGACACCAACTTTATATACTTTGTCTTTGCTGCCTTTTTCTGTCTCCCCTGCTGTTTCTTTGCTTCCGCAAGCAGCAATAAAGATTGATAGAATCAGAAACAAGCTAAATAAACCCAATTTCTTCATTAAAATCACTCCTATATTTTGATTATTCTTTTTTACAGAATTTAACGAAAATCACAATATTTAATATAACATAATTATCAATCAATTAAAAAGGATTAATTATTGGAATATAAATTCTTTTAAGTAAATAAATATTAACATCACTCTTGTTTCAAGGGATTTTCTTGAATAAAAAATAAATTTATTTATCATTACTATTAGATATTAAAAAATAGAATAATATTGGTTTTTATCTTATTAAATCAAACTCCTATTCCAAACAAATGCCCTACTACTATAATGTATTAGGGCATTTGTTTTCTATTTCATTGTCTTTTTTCAGATACTGCTTTACATACCATATTGTACATTTCTTCAACACCTTTTTCAGAAGCCTCAAAGCTATAGGCATTTTCCATGTTAATTCCAAGACTGTCTGCTTCTTGTTCAGCATCAATATTTGCACCTAGAAAAATAAACTCCCAATTATACTTCTCCTGCTGGTGCTGGATTAACTCTTTCACTTTTTTATAGGTGAACTCACGGCTGGCATTTTCCAGACCGTCTGTAGTGATAACAAAAATGACTTTACCAGGCCTTTTTTCTTCATTTGTGTGTGACAATCGGTACCCAACATCCAATATTGTCTTCCCAACTGCATCCAGCAGGGCCGTACACCCTCTTACATAATAATCCTTATCAGTTAATCTAGCGTTTTTGGCATCGATACCATTCCATAAAATTTCATAGTGATCATCGAAAAGCACGGTTGTTACTATGGTCTCACCTTCTAATTGAATCTGTCTTTCAATAAAAGCATTAAAACCGCCAATCGTATCACTTTCAAGGCCTCCCATCGACCCGCTGCGATCTAGTAAAAAAATAATTTCTGTAAGATTCTTGTTCATTCCTATCATCCTTTCAATTTGTTTATACTATAATAATATTTGAGTTCAGCCATTATTTGGTCGCTTCGAAAGCGACATTCTTGGGGGTTTAGATATGCTTGATGGAAAGCTATTAATAGAATTGCAGGAGTATGTAGAACTTCACTTAAACACTCTGGTATTCAATATACGTAAATCCGAAAGCATGGAAGAAAGCATTTTTTCTGCAGACATCGAAGATTTTATTAAAATGAACCGGAAGCCAACCTTTAACCAAACATTGTTCCATTTAATCGATAAAAAAGGGGCCACTGACTCCAGTATCTACAAAAAAGCAGGAATTGACCGCAGGCATTTTTCCAAAATACGTTCGAATCCTGAATATCGGCCTGGGAAAAATACCGTGATTGCATTGGCGCTAGCGCTTGAGTTAAATAAAAGAGAATCCGATAAACTCTTAAGTTCTGCTGGCTACTCTTTGTCTGACAGTGAAACATTAGATTTAGTTATTCAATTCTGCCTCGAGAAGAAAATATTTGATATCCATTCGGTCAACCAAGCTTTGGACTATTTCAGTTTGAAGCCGTTGGTTGGCGTTTTAGAATAAAAAAGGGTCTAGCCTCCGTCGCTTTAACGCGATGATGGTCAGACCCCTTTCCTCTTAACTTAATTTTTCTACCTTCTTACTACTAAACCGTCATTTTCCAGTTTGATAAAGATAGCCAGTTTTCTTTTTCCTTATAATCAGGCATTATTTTTCCAACAAGGCGCCAAAAGGAACGGTCGTGATTCAGATGAACCATATGGCACATTTCATGAATGACTACATAGTCAATTACCTCACGGGGTGCCATTGCCAGCCTCCAATTAAATGTTAACTTCTGGTTTGAATCACAAGTTCCCCAGGTAGTTTTGCTATCCGAGATACGTACAGAACGCGGTTTTGTTTTAAAGTGGCTTTGATATGTGGTGATACTCTTCTCTACTAAGGCTTTGCACTGCTGATAATAGAACCGTTTTAGCGCTAGTTTTATTCTCTCATCCTCAAGCAGCTTCACATATATTTGTAACTTATCTTCCTCAAACACCACAAAGTCCTGTTCGATATTTTTGTCTTGAAAAATCTGTATAGGATAAGTGGATCCTAAATAAAGAAAGCCTTCGCCATGCTCATAGACCTTTTCCTGTGGACCTTGCAGCCTATCCTTCATTTCATTTAATTTTTGCTGAATAAGCTCCCATTTTTCCTCTAATAAATGAAGCACTCTTTCATCAGGTGTACCTTTCGGAGCCTGGACTTCAATATTTCCATAGTTATCTATCGTTATTCCGAATGAGGTTCGGTTTTTATATTTTATCTCAAATCGTATTGTCTTACCTGAGTAGGTATGTATCATGTCATCACCTGTAGAATCTTTAGATGCTGTTATCCCCTGTATTTGATAGCTAGTCCTTTTAAGAAGTTTCTGGCGAATTTATCTCCGCACTCTTTATAATTCTTATGCCCTTCTTTTCTTAATAAAGCGCCGAGTTCTCCTTTTGTTACCGTGATACCTGCCTTTTCGAATATATCCAGCATATCCTCAGTAGTTAATGCCAGCGCTATTTTTACTTTTTTCAACAAAAGATTATTAACATTTGAGGTTTTCTTTACAGTTGGTTCCTGTGTGTCCAGCTGTCCTGGTTTCGGCTCTTGTTTTCCTCTTTTAAAAATAATAAAGCCGTTCAAAAATGAATCAAACATAGCGTTATTACATTTTATTTGTTCGTCAAATTCACTTTCATCATCATCTGATTTTGTTAGAATCTTTATCACCTCAGGTACTGTTACTTCCTCCCCTCCAAGTTTAAAGATCTCTGACATTTCTTTATTTTTTATTTCCAAAGCATATCTCAATCGAATTAATATATCGTTGTTTTCCATCTATAATCCTCCTATGTACGCAGTCCATTTTTTGTTTTATCCTCAGTATTTTTTGAGATTAAATAAAATAAATACACTCTTTAATCTTGTGTAGGTGCTTTAAAACACGATTGAATATATTTAACAAACTTTCTTGCTGCTGGAGACATGTTCTTAAACGATGTAGCTGCGATACCAATGGAGCGATAATGATCTCCTTCGAGCCCCAGAATACGTACACTTTTTGGAACACGATTCACCACCATTTCAGGGAGAATACTTATCCCCATTCCATTTTGGACCATTGAAATGATGGCTTGATCATCTTCTAGCTCATATTTGATAGTGGCGGTAACATTGTTTTCTTTCAATATCCGTCTTACATCGTTATCACAACTGATCTTTGGCATGATAAACAGCTCATCTTTGATTTGTTCAAAACAAACCTCGCTTAGATGTGCGAGGTGGTGGCTGTCAGGGACGATGGTGACTATTTTATCTTTTTTGAGTGGAATCACTTCAAATGACTTCAAGGTGGGTAAAGAAAGAAAACCAAAATCAACCGCACCACTGGAAATCCAGTGTTCGATTTCATCATAATCCCCCTCCAACAGTTTAACTTCTATAGAAGGGTGGCTTTCATTAAAATGACTCATGAATTCAGGCAGCCACTGAATGGTTACACTTGAAAAGGTGCCAATCCTTACGGTTCCTACTTCTAGCCCATTGATGCCTGCAATTTGTTGCACCAATTGTTCGTTCCATTTTAAAACTTCACGGATATATTGCAAAACAAGTTCTCCGTTGCTTGTCAAATGGATCCCATTACGACCTCTGCTGAGAATAGAAAACCCCCATTCTGATTCCAAACTGGCAATGGCATGACTTACAGCAGATTGAGTTAAACCAAGCTTCACCGACGCTTCAGTCAAGCTCCCTAATTCTACCACAGTACTAAAAACCTCAAACTTTGCTAGAGACATTTTACTCACCCCTTACATGAATTTTTTTCAACCAAATTATTAATAACATTCATTTTTCTTATCTATAATTTACACGTATACTACAAAGTAAGCAATGTAAAAACATTATTAAATCTTTTAAAACAAAGGGAGCAGATATGAGCACTCAATTAAAAGCCAATCTAATGCTGTTAATCGTGACGATTTTTTGGGGTTCATCCTATCTGTTTATGAAAATGGGTCTCGTTTCCATCCCGGAATTTAACCTGATCGCATTACGTTTTGGTATTGCGTTTCTTTTAGCCGGAATTGTCTTTTACCGCCGCATTTTAAAGGCAGATTTCAAAACAATCAAATATGCATTTGTATTAGGAACTATTTTATTTTCAGTTTTTGCCTCGATTACTTATGGAATAAAAACTACATCTGCATCAAATGCTGGATTTTTGGTTAGCCTCACGGTCATATTTGTCCCACTGCTGTTAGCTGTCTTTTTTAAAAAGATGCCTGAAAAAAGGATTATTTTTGGGGTATCTTTAGCCTTAACAGGTATTGGCTTCTTAACTTTAAATCATCAATTTAAAATCAGTATTGGGGACTTTTTATGTATCCTAGGCGCACTATTTTATGCCATTCACATCATTGTTACTGGAAAATTAACGAAGAATGCCGATTCCATTACACTAGGAGTTCTTCAACTCGGCTTTACGGGAGCATGGGGGCTATTATTTTCAATCTTTTTGGAAACACCACGACTTCCAAGTACAACGGAGTCTTGGGTCTCTATTCTAGTATTAGGTGTACTTTGTAGTGCCATTGGATTTGTCACCCAAACCATCGCCCAAAAATATACCACTCCAACCCATACTGGGCTGCTATTCTCATTAGAACCCGTTTTTGCAGCAATTTTTGCGTTTGCTTTTGCAGGAGAAATCCTTACTACAAAAGGATACGTAGGCGCAAGTTTAGTATTATTAGGTGTATTTACTGCGGAGATTGACTTTAAAAAAGCGTCTATGAAAAAAGGTTACAATAAAATAAACCAAGGTTACTAACTAAATAGCTAGTAACCTTGGAATAGTTTACTCTACCAGGATTAGGCAACTTGAGTCTGGCACTCAATTTAGAATTTCTTTTACTTTTTCCTTCATTTCCTTGTACCGTTCATTTAAAAGTTCTAGGATCATGGTGTCAGTGCCAGATGTAAAATGCATAACGATGGCCTGTATTTCACGTTTAGTGAATCTGCCATAGTCATGTATTTTATATCCCCTGCCGTTAAGTTTAAACCTTACCATAAAACTGTCAGCTTTCCTATTCTCTCTCGGATAAGCTTGGACAAAATGAAGAACTGCCTCTTGGCATGTACAATCAGGATTCATACAATAAGAGTCAGCGATCAAAAATAATTTTCCCATATAAGCATGGTGGAGAAACTCGTTGTCTTGATCAGGGAAAACCTCTGAATAACAAACTGTGATGCTTTTAGCAATCTTACTCAGCACTGCATTCATAGTACCGCTCCTTTTTTATAACTTCGATAGAACTGACAACGTTCCCATTTATTCTAGTTATTAATGAATTTATGCGCTTCAGCATTTTAACAGGAAGTTATTATAAGTCGGCATGAGAGTGGGTTTAAAATGATGAAAATTGAGGGGAAAATTGCAGATTTAAAAGAAAGGAATTTAACATTCAAAATTAATTATATTTTTCTTGTTATTTCGACATTTTTCTACCTCCTTTTCGGTAAGATTATATCACACTACATTGCCTAATAATTTTGACTTTACTAAAAGTTTTCTACAATTATGTGAAAACACCGTTTCATTTAATTTCAAATCATATATACAAAATGCAGGCCCCTTATTTTGAGGGGCCTGCCTATTTTAATTTAATTTAATTATTTTGCCCGAGGCATTGATAAACCGCCATCATATCTCGTTTATTTAACTCTCGAATACGATTGAAAATGGGAATATCGACAACAGCCTCTGTAAGTAAGCTTTCATCCACAACATCTCTAACTTTGCCAGTTAGCCATGTTTCGACTGGTATGCCATCGACGATTTCCTTACGCCCTTCATCATTGATGCCACTCGCCTGACAACTCACACATGGTATCGTTAATTTAAACACGCCATCATGGAGATTCTCTTCTGTAATGACTTTTTTTCCTTTACAGAATGGACATGGATGACTTTTTATAATTTTATTAATTTGAGTGACTATTTTTTTATAACCAAATGCTTCATAAACATACGTTAGTTTTTTGTATTTTCCATTAGTAAAATACTTATCAATGATGGTTTCTCTCGTCTCATTGATATTAGGAAAATCACAGATGGTAATCTGATTATTGATGCTGATGGATTCGATCTTGTCTTTAATGCTGTCCCAAAATGGTAAGACATTTTGTAATACCATTTCATACCCAACAAAGCTTGCGAGTTCCAATTCAAACATTTTCAGAGCGACTTGTTTTTTTCTAGACAGCAGGGAGACATCTTCTGTCAAAGTCATATCGCCGCCAACAATAGATTTTAGCTTTACGAGTACAGGTAACTCACCAACTATTTGTAACACTTGATCAAGTGGCTGATTGATAATCTCGCGAATATCTGTGTCACCAAATTTAAGCTGTTTATGATGATTAAGTACAGTTCCATGACAAATCGGACAGGTAATCTTTTCCTTAGATGCTCTCATTTGCTCTTTAATCACCGATTTCGAAATGACCATATACATCCCAAGGATGGTATTAAAGCCTACCCAGGTCCTCTGTGTCTTACCTGCTTTATCATAGAATGTTCTTTCAAAATACCCGTACCAAAACGTATGCTTTTCTTCTTCTGACATCTCATTGTAGCTTTTCGTCAGATCATACCCTAGCTCATTCTTAATTTCCTCAAAGATAAATTCTAATTTTGGATATTGATAGTATTTTAAGACCTCCATCACATCTGGATGCAATAGGCCATCCCAGAATGGCACAGTCTTGTCCTGAATGACCAGATCTTTATCAAATATTTCAATCTTAAGGCGGCCTGAGCATGAAGGACAATGATTGTCCGATGAATAGAAATCAAAGCTTCTCGTATCTTTATTGGTCGGATGCGCCGCCACAATATGGTTGATCACGCCGCCTATTTCATAGAGAAAACTATATTGGCTATACAAATGCCTTTCCAGATCAATGGCAATGACGGGTGCGATGGTATCAGATTCGTATTCACCATATATCAAACGAGCCATTGATGATAAGCTTTTTAAGATGCCGCCCTTATAGATGTTTTCAGCATTTTTAAAGTAGTCAATATGATTTTCCTTTAGATAGGTAATGCCATTTTGCTGCTTGAGCGTAGAAGAAATAGGCGATGGACTAGCGATATCTTCCCCATTTTGAAGACGGTAATACTCATCATGACTGACAACATCAAGGTGCGTGACAGGTGCACTCTGTCTTTTACCAAAATCGACGATAAAATCAGAGTTTTCTAGCATATAAGAATTATGTTCAATCATTATAATGGAGACAGATTCATCTTGAAGAATGACCCTGACACTATCAATGAATTGGTTTAATATATTTTGTGATAAACCTTTTGAAGGCTCGTCAAAAATAAACAGCGTATGCGGGTTTCTTGAGTTCGCAAACAGCTCCGAAACTAGATGAACACATTGAAATTCACCAGTCGATAAGGTTTGTGTTTTTCTTTCTAACGTCAAATAACCGAGTCCAAGTTTGATCAATAAACTCAAGCGTTTATGAGCGATATCTTCATTTGGCAGTTCATCAATAATATCTTCAATCGAGCGCTGAAAAATATCATCAATATCTTCACTATATTTTGTGAGTTTCTTTTTAATATCAAGAAACGTCGCAACAGTTGACCGACTGGTGATCGATTGGTTTCGATCCTGCCCTACCATGACCAGTTTATCTTTTGGATAGCGCTTCAGAAAATCCTTAGAGATACACTCATTGACAAGGGTCGATTTACCACATCCAGACTCACCCGTAAAGGTAACAAGTCTATTTTTGGGAAGCCGAATTTCAGCCATTTGAATATTACGACAGTGAAGGTCCTTAAATTGATAGTATTCTGTTGGTATTGCCTGATTTCGTTCCCAGGGAATCGGTTTTGGACGCGGTGATTCTTCGACAATTTTTCCACCATATTTACCACTGCCAGGTCCAAAAAACAATTGATCATCCGAAGTATCAAGCACTGTGTCAGAATGATCGATGAGCCAAATTTGATTTTTATACCCTAATTGTTTAATCTGTTCTAAAATTTTCAATAGAGTTTGGTGGTCAAGACCAACAGAAATTTCATCAATGATAATAACCGTATTTTCACTTGTTGCCATGAATTCTGCCAAGTAAAGCCTTGTTAATTCCCCACCTGACAATGTACCCATAATGCGATTTAATGTTAAGTAACCAATATTCATATTGATAATATTTTTAAGTAAATGTTGTTTGGCTTCACTAATATGTAATTCCTCTGCAAGGGAAAAAATCAATTCAACGCTCAAGTTGTTGATATCGGATATACTATGTGGTTGACCCAATAATTCTATTCTTTTTTGCTCAACTTCTGGATTATAGCGCCTGCCCTCACATTTTTTACACTCAACATTTTTGGTAATACCGCGTCCTTTACAATCTGGACACCACCCCAACGGATTATTAAATGAAAAAACTTCTGGAGAAAGATTAAATTTTTCAGCAAGAGTAACACGAATCTCTGTAAACACGCCGGTATGGGTTCCTATTGTCGAACGTGGATTGGAAGAAATGGACGATCTTCCCAGAAAAAGTACAAGTGGCATTTCTTCCATCTTGATAGCACTAAAATTAGTTTCCATTATGTTAGGAAATAAATACTGATATTCAGCCTTAGGCAATAAGGAAACGAGACGCTTCTTGGATTCTTCACCAATAGTTTGACAAAAAGTGGTTTTACCAGACCCAGACAGGCCAGCAATACCTAACGATTTATCTTCAGGCAATTGGCAGTCTAAACGGTTAATATTATTGGCAATCAATTGATTTATTTTCATTGGATATCCTCCCCATTCTATAAAACTAGTATTGCCATGTTATCACAATTTCAAATGAATTTACCTGAGCTTTTTCGAATCAAAACGGCTCAGTCCTATACTGAGCCGTTTGCTTTTTCTATACGTTAGCTTAGGTTTGTTCTTACATTTCACCTAACAGTTTTTTAAGATCTTCGCCCATTTTCGCCCAACCATATTTCGCACCATTGAACGCTTGGTCTTCTTTTTCGAATCCTGCTTGTTCAAGATGTAAGGTGGTTGTTCCATCCTCTTCCTTCAATGTCCAAGTGACTGTAGTGTTTATCGGACCACCTACCCATGTGTAAGATAACTTATTAGGCTCGTCCACTACTAATACTTCACAATCTACAATTAGATTCCACTGCGGATTTCGGAATTGACATTTATGTCCTACGATTGGTTTAAAATCATTTTCCATTATCCATTTTGCAAGAGTATCCGAATCGGTTAATGCGTTCCACACCTTATTAATTGAATTTGAAAACTGAAAATCTAATGATACATCTGCCATTATTTATTCCTCCGCTAATAAATTTTTTAAAAGTAGCACTCTTTCATTCCAAAATTTCTCGTAAAAGGATACCCAATCTTTAATTTCCCTTAAGGGGGCTGCATTTAGTCGATACCTTGTTTCTCTACCCACTTTACGGTCGGCAACTAGACCAGCTTCTTTAAGGATAGCCAAATGTTTAGAAACAGCCGTACGACCCATTTGAAATTGAGCGGTTAATTCGTGAAGAGGCAGTTCTTCTGCCTCTGCCAACAAATGTAGCAATTTACGTCTTGTTGGGTCAGCGATGGCTACATAAACATCACGATCTTGATTGTTCTCGTTCAAAATCACTCCACCTTATAAATTGGACACCAATTAGTGTCCTTATTATATGACACTAATTGGTGTCCTGTCAAATTTCATTTTTGTCATAAAGTAACTATTCTATTCATAAATTAATTTTTCCCAATAAAAAAAGACGCCTTCTTACTTTAAGAAAAGCGCCATTTCTTACTTCTATCAAAATGCTATTAATCCACCGAAATCTTCACAACATTATCCAAATATTTTGTAGTAGTATATCCAAAAATCTCCAACCTCTTTGGAATCACTTTCTCTCCAGCGTTGTTACCTTGTAAAGTGAAGCTTTGAACTGTAGTGAAATAACGGGGCTGCTCGATTTCTTCATAGGAGACAGGGTTTTCATTCATATCGTATTCAATCCCGTTTTTATCAACCATCATTCCTTCAGAATTCATCTCCATCGAGCTAATTTCATTTTCATCCTTACCCACAATATTGAATTCAAGTGTCTCAAATGCTCGGTTCACAATTTCATGATTGCTTATGACTACATTAGTAGGCTGTCCAACTTCCACCTTGTCGATGGAGATTGTACTGCCTGCATATTCAAAGGTTTGGGGATATTTCTGTGATGCATCCAGTTCGATGTTTTTTTGGTCCTCAACCGTTAAATTAACAGACTCCAATTGAACGTTGACCTCTTTTGGTTTTTCTCCAAAAAGAGGGTCAAAGTGTGATTGAAAAGTAGTCCAATTTAAGTCTTGATGTGAATCCAGAATACATATCGGCTTTCAACTTTTTATTGTTCACTTCTAGATTGTCAAAATTAAGAACTTCTATCCGTTTCTCTGAAACTTCATTATTAATGCCAAATTGCAGAATCGTCTCAGTTGGAGCAATGATTAGTTTTTCAAATCGAACCGGGATCCCCTCGACTACTGTATTTTCATTCAATGCATATTCGACGGAAGGCTGTTTTGTTACAGGGATCTTGAAGCTCCACTCCCCCGTTTTCCCGTTTGCCGTAAAACCATTCTGATCAGAGGAATCACGAATCAATTTCTGAAGCTTTGTGATCTTAAGTTTGATTGTTCCATTTTCCGTTGTGAGTGGCCGCAGACTAATCTTCCCTTGATAAATGTTCTTTTCTTTGTTATTTACATCCGATTTATGGTCAGGAGGATAGTACCTTGGATTAGCTTCACGGCTCATGATTTCATATTCGTTCTCCACAGAAACCCCATCTTCATAATTCATCACATATTGGTTGTCTTTTTCTGTATCTTCTATTTCATAAAAAACAAGCGTCTGAACATCATCGGCAATCGCACTCTTAATCTTAATTTTCACCCCATCGCTTTCCGATTCCAGGTTCAGCCTTTCACCCAGATCCTGTTGCAAAAAGGCACGTAATTCCTGATTTTCTTCTGTCCATGTATAGTAGAGGTTGGTAAAAGACCCTGTAAAAGCTTCTATACTCATTAATAGTGCTAGAATACTTGCAAAAATAACTCCCAATCTTTTACGTTTCTTGTTCTTCAGTTGTCTGTGCTTTTCCTTTTCAGCGAGCCTAACTCTGACGTTCTCCATGAAATTAGTTGGCACATGGAGATCCGCCATCCTTTCAGTTAGATGTTTCATTTTTAACATGACATCCTGAAAGGCAGCCAAATCCTCCTGACAGTCTTGACAATGATAAATATGTATCTCGAAATCAATCTTTTTCGACCGATCCAAGGTTCTTTCTAAATAATCGATGTAATTCTTATAATACTCTTTACAACCATTAAAGGATGACCCGTACCCCATTACTTTTCTAAGTGACCGGATTCCAGTAAATAAATCCTCTTTCATCTTCTCCGCTGAAACTTGGAGAAGATGTGCGGCTTCCTCCTGAGAGATTCCCTTTCCATATATAAGGACCACCGCTTCTTTCTCGTACTCTTTCAATTGATTAAGTGCATTAAATAAATCCTGACTTGGTTCACTTTCCTCTGAAGCTTGTAAACTTCTATCTGCTGAAAGCTCTCGGCAGGTATGTATGAATATGGAGGTAACCCACATTTCGAATGATGTTTCTTTTTTAAATCGTGGCAATTCTTTATGGACTTTAATAATGGACCGATAAAAAAGCTCTTCCATTTGCTGCTGATTCTTAAGATAGGACCAACCAAGTGTATAAAACGATTGTATATGCTGATCGAACCAATCAACGATAGATTCCAGACCCTTTTCTTTTATTGTAGTGATTGAATTGGAATCTATTTTTGCTGAGATCATTTATGTGTTTCCCCCCCCCTTTTAACATTCTATTTATATTTAATGATATAAGATGGGCAAGGTATTTACAATATCAGGAAGCACAACTAGGACTTCGCTGCTTTTTAAACATTGAGAATTCACTATAATTCCCGGCTCCCCCAAATGGATAGAAGCAGGTATTCCCTTATAGGGAGCCTGCTTCTTCTTTTAAAACTATTTTCGATTTTACTTCAACGTGTGCGGAGTGTATGTGGCAACATATGGGACGCAGGTGAATAAATTGGTCGACTTCTTCTTAATTACCATCCAAGCCTCACAATCTTTTACGTATATCCACAAAAAAACATCTACATTTTTAGGTATGTAGATGCCGTGTATTATACCAATATTATTTATTTTTCCAATAAACATTTTCCCGCCTATGTTTTATACCGTCAATCCAAACGATAGGTTCCTCTTCATTAACTTCAAATACTAGCATAACCTGATAAAGTCCCAGCTTAACCCAATATCCTTCCAACATACCATTAAGTATTTTCTTTGCAGTAAGCATAGGCGTATATGATAATCGATTAAACGAGTCCAAAAAAATTCTTTCCTTTACATCTGAAGGGTATGCAAGAATATTACTCAATTCGTTTAATGCCGTTTGCGACCAAAAAACACTATATTCTTTGTCCTTGCTTAAGACTCTTCGAAACTTTTTCTAAGAAACTCAAGTCCCTGTTCTTTGCTGTAAAAAAGTCCATTTCTACGGTCCTCAAGGCTTTTTTGAACCTGACGTATAAGTTCCTCATCTTTTGCAAGATATTCAACTATCATCCCATTTAGTTTTTCTTTTTCCCGTTTCATGTTTAAGTATTCAATAAAATCATACACCTCAAGAGCATCTTGTTCAGGAATTTGATCAATCATTCGCTTTAATTCTTCGCGATTTACACTCAAACCTTTCACCGCCTTGTGGTTTTACTCATTCCATTATAGCATTGCATTAACTAAAGCTAATTATCTTTAATCAGCCGAATGGTTGCTTCCTATACTTGTTGATTATTCCTACTCAAATTTAAAGTAACTTGCTCACATGGACAGCTAGGACATTCAATACTACTTTAAAACCAATCTCTCTTATCACGGTAATTAGACTACCACCGACAGTGGAAGAATACTAATATTAAATAGGGACATGGATAGGTTTTATCGATAAGAAAATAAATGGTAAAATTTAGCAGGTGTTTTTTGGGGGATAAAAGAATTTCATAGGATTATCTGGAGATGGAATGCAAGTTGTTACATATGAAGGTAATTGCTACTATAGATTGTATTATACGGCAGCGGGATTAAAAAATTCAGCAAACAGTCTTAAAACATTAGCCAAAATACACTTTTACATTCCCTTCTATTTTTGCAGTTGCTAAACAATTTTGTATAAAAGTATGGATCTGTTTTTGATCCCAAGTCAAGGAATCACTATCTGACAGTGAATCACCATTTTTATAAAATTGCTTGTAGGCCCTCAAAGCCTTTTCAAATTGTTGTATCGAGAAGGTAGAGCTGTCGCCCGATCCACTAACTCCTGCATAGTAATTTTCTGCATCAAGTAAATTATACAATATGATAGCATTATAATTCCCCATGCTAAAACGAGCATAAGCAATTTCATTTCCTGCTTTATTGTATCCTGATATATCATGGCCCATTAAAAATCCTCCTTAAAATAATTTTACGTACCAGAAATATTTAGTCTTAGGAAACTTATAATGATAATTTGTTTACATGGTTTACCTATCCTTTCAGGCCTATTTTGTTTTATTAAACAATTTTTTGAAATAACATGGAAGAGATAAGTATTATTGTAGAAAAATGTAAGGATTTAACAAGGAAGTCGTCCAAAAACGATGTTTTGATGGAAAAAATGGTGGAGAAAAAAACGCCAAAATTTGAAAAAGTAACTATCTTTATTGTCATGTTTCCATTTTGCTACCTCCTACAGATAAAATAATATCACATTAGATTTCATGTAAATTTAGACTTTTCAAAAGCTTTTCTACAATTATGTGAACATATTAGTAAATCATTATAGTATGTTAAAAAGGCAACTCCCTAAGGGTTAGTTGCCTTCCTTGAAAATGAGCTGTACCACGCACTCCACATGTGTTGAGTGTATGTGGCAACACATGAGATGTTGGTGGGTTTAATTAATGAATAAATTATTGTATATATTCTGCCTATTTATGGTTGATCATTTTACACTAAAGCACCCGTTACTTTAAGTACATCACTTCACAATCTTGTGTTAGTGTTTCAACACCAACAAAAAAGAACCGACTTATATCGGTAAACAATTGCTTCCCCTTTAGCTTTTTTATGCCTATAGTCCCCGTTTAGTATTCTTAAAAATTTTAATAAGTTTGTCAGATGAATAAACAGATAGAGGGCAAACGACACATACTAATATAACAGCAAATATGACATCACGAAGCTTACTTAACGGAATATAGTGGTTACAAATATTTCTAAGAACATTAATGTAAAGGCAGAAAAATACTATTGATAAAAAAATAATTGAAAATTTATTTCTAATTCTCTTCATATATTCCCCCCACAGATATTGTTGTATTTGATATATATTCATTGATCTTGTTCAACTATCCTGCTTACGTTACTTCAATAAGAAAAAACGATCCTTCGTTATTGAAGCATCGCACCCGTTTGTTGAATAAACGGAATCCACTTCTGTAAATTACAATAAAATGGATTTACATTAGTGAAATATAAATAAATTTTATATGCTAGTTCGTTTCTACTTCTTTTCCGCCCCTTGATTTGTACAGTATTAATGAAATTCCTGATTCTGAATGAGGAAGATATTTAACTTTACAATAATAGTTTCCTTTATGAGCTTTATAATATGGGTTGTTACCGAACGTTATATTATGATTACGAAAATTAGCCTCTAAACTTCCACCTCCTCTTCCAGTCTCTATATCAATTTCACATTTTCCTTGATATATTTTTGTATGTTCAGACAATGCGTCAGGTAAATCTTGGACAAGATAAATAAAAGAAATACTAGAAAACAAAAAAACAAATATACCAACTAATATTCCGAATTTTTCCTTTAAGAATATTTGATACGATTTTCTATTTTGCGGAGTCTTTATATATTTCGATTTACCTCTTTTTTTCTCTTTTTCATGAAAAAAACAAATAGAAACTGGGATTACAATTATAAAAAATAAATACATAAATAAATTAAAAAAATAATCCGCCAATATTTACTACCCCCTTTCAAAACAAATTATTAACAAGATATATTCCATCTCTCTCATTTATATCCCTTCTTGCACTAAACTGCTTCGTTTGTACAACAAGAAAAAGGACCGCCGCGGCGGTCACCTTCTTTAACTCTTGCACCCTTTAGTTTAATAAGCCAATTTTAAAAAAATAACAAGTCTTTATGTTGTGTTTTACTTTTTACTTTTAAATATTTCTGGTTTTTCTACTTTTGAAGAAAGAATATGACCACATTCTGTACAAATTTCTGAAACGATTATAGAGGCTTTGAAAAGACTCGCCATAGGATACATAGCTGCTTGCCCTGTCTGCCTTCCTTTTGCAATCTCATTACACCCACAAATTGGACAAATATTAACATTTTCCATTATATACCTCCTATCTATAATTTACGGTCCAAAAATCCCAAAAATTGAAAACCATAATATTGGGATAACTAAAAAGAAATTAAAACATATTCCTACAATGCAACAAATTTTTCCTGCTTTTACATAACCTAACGTTTGAGCATTTTGATTATGAATATCTTTTCCTTTTATACCTACTCGTGAGAAATAAAGACCTATAATTGCAAGAACTAAACCAATACTTAGCACACCAAAATATAATACAGGGTTTTGGTAAAGTAAATTTGCTAGAACTGGCACAGCTGGAGCACAAACAATCGATAATATCCCTAATATGAGGCAAATAAAGGATTTATTAGCACTTTGCATTTTAAGCCTCCTATAAGTCTGATTTACTTCGCATCTACACCTATATATCAGATTATTCCATTGTACCCTTTCAGATTCCTTCTTCCACTAAACAGCTACCGTTAGCGGAACTAGAAAAAAGGGCTGCCGTAGCAACCCAATCTTAAACTCTTGCACCCCGTTACTTGAATAAAAAAAAGGCTTTCCTTCGTTATTGAAGCATCGTAATTTTTTTTTTGTTAATAACTGTTAGGTCAATTTTTTTTCTAAATAATACTGGTTATATCCTTTTGGGTGATCTTCAACTTTTCCAACAATCTTATATCCACATTTCTGATAAAAGTCTGGTGCCTGGAAGCTAAAGGTATCTAATAATATTAACCTACAATTATTTTCTATTGCCGTTTTTTCAATATGATTTAATAACTCTTTTCCATATCCTTTTCCTCTTAACGAATTATCAACCCATAGATACTCAATATGTAGATGGTACCAGACAATCGTTCCAGTAATCCCCCCAACAATTTGTCCCTCATCATTTCTAAGCACGGAGCTAACTTTCATTGATGGCTGTTTTACTTCATCAGGTAGTAACGAAAGGTTGTATTCAATTACCTTTTTTCGTATATAATCACTATCTTCTTGAATCCACTGCTTATAAATTTGCATCCTTTTCCTCCTTTATTTAATATCCATATTATAATTTAAACCCTTTCTACTGATGGTATTTTGTATAAAAAACTTAAAATATTCCAATTTCTTATTAAACTATCCTGCCAGTTAGTTTAAGTGAAAAATTTCACAAGTCTATTTTTAACTGAAATCATATTCCATGTAATGGTTTGCGGTTTACCTGGCAGTACGTTCGTAGGGTGAGAAGTCGGGATTTAGTCTCCCCCCTATTTAACCCCCATTGTTTGAAGGGATTCCTAATACACCCTCCACACTTGAAGAAAGTACAAATGAATAAGCTAATTTTACCCAGGATAACCTCATTTGTTAATTTAAATTAGGTTTCCATTATTCCAGCTTCCAATGGTACACAAACAATTGATGTTTTTTATCTTTTTCATTATTCACCTTCTGTACCCTTTGATTAAAATAAGAAAAGGAATAAAGGCAAAGGGAAGTGCTTAAGCCCCGTTTGCCTTCCTAATGAAATTTAGTATAATTGACCTTTTACTCGTGCTTTAAAGGTTGGCGGATCATTATCTTTTTGAAAGAAAGCCGGTGTATACACACCTGAGAACTTTTTATAATTACGTAATGGTGTATAAAAATCTTGAACTAGGGAACTATTAAATCTGCCAGGTTCAGGTACTACTAAAATATCCCATTGGCATCCTTCAGCACGATAATATTGATTTATTTCTGCAATCAGACCAAGCTCACTATCTGATAAATAGACCAGATGTTTTTTCTTGGATTCTAAAAGGGACTCCTGAACCCAACGTGCTAAATACAATTGACCAGTTAATTTGGAAAGAGCCAAGTAATTTCTTGGAGACATTCCATCGAGCGGCTCTATCCCTACTTTTGGTAAATCTTCTCTTATCGATTCAGTTTCAAGTAATCCATTCAATAATGGACTTAGCGGGGTCATAAATACTTCTTCAAAACGATTGATTGTTGATTTAAGTGCTTTCATTTGTATATCCATTTGTACACTTGTTTGTAAAAGTTTAACACTGGATATGGTTAACTCATCTTTTGCCTCTTGTAATTCTTTGTACGAATGATTTAATTGAGCTTTTTCTTCTTTTAATTCTTCAAATGAATCAGCTAATTGAGCTTTTTCTTCTTTTAATTCTTCATATGAATCAGCTAATTGAGTTTTTTCTTCTTTTAATTCTTCATATGAGTCAGCTAATTGAGCCTTTTCTTCTTTTAGTTCTTCATATGAACTTGCTAATTGAGCATTTTTTTCTTTTACATCATCATATGAGTCAGCTAGTTGAGTATATTTTTCTTTTACATCATCATATGAATCAGCTAATTGAGTTTTTTCTTCTTTTAATTCTTCATATGAGTCAGCTAATTGAGCCTTTTCTTCTTTTAGTTCTTCATATGAACTTGCTAATCGCCTTTTTTCTTCTTTTAACTCTTCATATATTGCTGCTATTTGAGCATTTTCTTTTCTTAGTTGTTCGTATAGTCCATTTAGTTGGGCATTTTTATTTTGTAGTTCTTTATAAAATAATAGGTTTCTCTCAAATTCTAATTCCTGAAACCTATTAACAAGATCAGTTTTTTCAGTTAAAAAATTTGTTATAGGTAAATTTTCATTACCAATTTTTTGTATTAGACTCTGAATCTCTTGGTGCAATTCCTGTTGAAATTCCTGTGTGGACTCCATCATGGAACCCCAATACTTCATGATGGATGAGTACGATTCATTGGTATGATCCATTTGTTTACCCCCTTATCAACAATTTCATTGCCTTCTATTTTTATTTTCTGGTATTTCATCTGCTTTTATAAAAACTATTCAATCACATTTTCCTCAACAGCAACGAGTCCATAAGAAGAAACTTTGTTAATTTCAACCTCGGAAAATAGACTCCTAATGAGTGAAATGATTCCTGTTTTTTTCGGATATTTTAGGGCATTATTGATTGGATACGAAAATGATTCGTCTATTGAGTAATCATATTCAAAGGAATGGGAGGTTTAGTAAATTAAAATCCGAATGGTCCTTGAGGACAACATGGGGTAACCGGTACTCCGACATCGTATGTGTCTCACAACACTCATTTACACATGATTCTGTGTGTGGAAAATAATGTTGATGATTAATATGAAGTTTGTAAACTGTTGTCGTTTGAGGAGGATGGACATGTGTGACTACCTTATTAAATATATTTGTTTTTACATCATTGTTGTGGTGAGTCATCCTGTACAGGAAACGCTAGAGGCGGACATAGTTGTGGTGTGCAGTATTGGGCTTGCAATGGTCGTACAGGCGCGGTATTATATTCGGCATCAGGTTTGATGGTGGAGAGTTTCTTTTCATCGTTAAATGACCTCAATGTGAATATGTCTTGCTACATCAACAGTCTATGTGGATTTTTGTATAAGCGGACTAGTTATGTACCTATTTTTTACTAGAAATAGTGGTGATTATTTGTCTTACCGAATATACCAAATATCACACCGTTGATTTCGGTTTCTGTTGAACAAACTATTCCTTTACTTCACAGTTCCATAACTCTTGAGGAGTTGGCTTTTGCTCATATTATGTACGCAGAGGCAGAGAAGGTGCAGTTTGTTCTTGGAACACTAGGTGATTCAACTGTTACTCTTTCTCCTGCAGAGGTCTCATCAGGAGATTCACTAGATGTCAATGCAAGTGTTCAAAGAAACCTTCGTGACGTCATCAAGAAAGAAATACGCTTAGAATTCAAATTTGAAAATGTTATTGATTTAATAGAAACATTACAAGTACCGTCAAGTTGTCCAGAATTTGTAGAATTTTCTAATGGAGCAACGATTAGATTTACTGGCTTAACAAATGGCGGTCTGACTTAGAATTATGAAATTGTATCACCATCTCCACAATCTTTTGTGCAATTTATTCCATTATTTAAATGAGCACTCACTAGCTTTGTTTCTTGCACTTCGAATCTGCCGCCCATATTTTGTTCCCCTGGCAATTTTGGCGGTATTTGTGACTTTTTACCAGAAGCACTGGGTATACTCACCTCTATAATTAACCCTGTTCAAACTACATTCACTTTCTCTTTTACTTTAAATCAACAATTTCTAATAGGAACAATTAATGCATATGTAAATTTAAGTACAGGTGAGAATTGCTTCACAATTTGTGGACCTATGTGTTCCTGAATTTGTTCGTATTATATTTGTTTATAATTTAAAATGAATTAGTTTTTAAAAAAAAGCCGATTTTCTTTTCCTAAGAATGATCGACTTTTTCTATAACTTTGTGAAAGATTGTACTTAAACTAATCTGCCAGTTACTTTAATAAAGGTCCCAAAATAACATCTAATATTTATGCATATTTCTGAATATAAGTTTGCATTATTTTTTTAACAACTCTGAGCGAATCTGATTTATCTTTCATAGCAATCAGAGCTTATTCATGTAATCATGGAGGATTTACAAACGCTTTTTAACTCCTTAAAAGAAGAGTCCTTTTTGAATGCTCTAATGAACAAGTTAAATATCAAAAAACGCAATGTTCTAAAAGAGCTAGAAAAGGTACAATCCGTAATAGAAACATTACGGAATAAAAAGCTGGAGTACGTAGATCTTTATACTGAAAATGTCCTGACAAAAGAAGATTTGGTTGAATATCGAGAATTAACGGAAAACAAAATTAAGGATCTTCAAATCAAAAAGGCCGAACTTAATGAGAAACTACAGGAATGCGACAACGAGGATTACGCCATTAATATCGGCAAAAAGCTAAAAGATGTCCTCAACCTAAAGGAATTGACGCCGCAGGTTCTTCATTCCCTAGTTGAGAAGATCACCTGTAAGAACGATGGAACTGTCCATATTCAATACAGCTTTGTTAATCCGCTGCAAGAAACGTAAGAAGGCAACGCCCGGAGGGTTAGTTGCCTTTCTTTAAAATGAGTTGCGAGATACACTCCACATGCGTGGTCATCGGAAACATATCCACTGGCTGCACTTCTACGGTTTGATAGCCTCCATCTTCAAGAATCCGTAAATCCCGCGCTAATGTTGCCGGGTTACAGGATACATAGACCACCTTTTTCGGCTTCATGTCAATAATGGTCTGAAGTAATGCCTCATCACAACCTTTGCGTGGTGGATCGACAACGAGTACATCGGCCATATTGCCTTCCTTATACCACTTGGGAATCACAACCTCCGCTTCCCCTGCCGCAAATTCGGCATTTGTAATCCCATTTAATTTCGCATTCCGTTTGGCGTCCTCAATAGCTTCTGGAACAACCTCCACGCCGAAAACCTTCTTAGCTTTTTGTGCTAAAAATAATGAAATCGTTCCGATTCCACAATAAGCATCAATGACATTTTCTTCTCCGCTTAAGTTTGCATATTCTAGCGCCTTATCATAGAGCACCTTTGTCTGAACAGGATTTACCTGGTAAAAAGACAGAGCAGAAATCGCAAATTTCACATCACCAATATAGTCGTAAATGACTTCGTTCCCCCATAAGACAGTCGTTTTTTCTCCTAAAATAACGTTGGTTCGCTTGGAATTGACATTATGAACAATCGACTTTACTTTTGGCAGGCGGGCGAGGATTGCTTCGATTAGTTTATTTTTATGAGGAATATCCTCTGTCCGGGTGATGATTACCACCATGAGTTCTCCAGTTTGCTTTCCGTACCGAGCCATTATGTGACGTAGAACACCTTTATGCGACTCTTCCTGATAGGCCGGAAAACCGAGCTCATTACAGATTTCCTTCACCGTCTGCACCGCTTCATTCACTTCCGGCAGTTGAATCACACTTTCATTTGTATCGACAATTTCATGACTCCTCGGCTTAAAAAATCCGGCAATCAATTTGCCATCTTTTTCTCCGACCGGCACCTGGGCTTTGTTCCGGTAATACCCTGGATTGTCCATCCCTTGAATGGGATGCACTACTACATTATCGAGTTTTCCAATCCGCTTAAGTACCTGACGCACCTGATTTTCCTTGTATTGAAGTTGCCCCTCATAGCTAATATGTTCAAGTTGGCAACCGCCGTATTTATGCTTTTCACTGCTGGGAATATCAACCCTGAATGGGCTTTTTTCATAAAGCTCCATCAAGCGGCCAAAGCCGTAGCCTTTATTGGCCTTGATTACTTTCACCTTTGCTTTTTCACCTGGCAGCCCGTTTGGTACAAAAATCGGATAGCCCTCTACCTTGGCCACTCCAGCCCCATCATGGGTTAAATCTTCAAAAACTACATCTATATAATCATTTTTATTAACCGGCAATGTTTTGCTCATTCATTTCTTCCTTTTCTCCGTTTTAACTAGATGAATTGTATCACAGAATGAAGAAGAATACGAAATGAGTCCTGGCATTCCGCAGAATTCGGCGTTAATTCCGCTAACTTTTTATTTTTTTCCGCGAAAAACCAACAGAAATTCCGCGAAACGTCACTACTATTCCGCCGTTCTTCCTGTTAATTTCGCCAACAAGGAAAAACTTAGACTCCCGTAACTGAATAAAAGCCAGGCAGCTCTGCCTGGCTTAGAAGCTAAATTTCAATTTATTTTCCCTCAGATGCCCGAGGACTGCTTTCAAACCCCGCCTTCTTATGAGATCCATCACAGAATGGCTTTTTATTGGAATGACCACAGCGGCAGAGATACACTTTGGCCTTTTTCGGATATTCATTGCCTTCTGTATCGAATAACTGGAAATCGCCTGTTACAGCAAGTGGACCATTGTCCGAGATTTTAATTTGATTTTCCATGTCTACCAATCTCCTAACTTTTTAATAATGATAAAAATTCCGCACGCAAATCTGATTGATTTTCAAAAACTCCTCGAATGCTGGTAGTAGTTGTACTTGCATCCGATTTTTTCGCTCCCCTGCTGCACATACACATGTGTTTCACTTCAATGACTACCATTGTCCCTTCCGGCTCTAAAATCTCATCCATTGCAGCAGCAATCTGTGTGGTCAGTCTCTCTTGCACCTGGAATCGTTTGGCATACCCATCCACCATGCGGGCAATTTTAGATAGCCCCGTTATTTTTTCATTAGGAATATACCCGACATGGGCAACACCATAAAAAGGGGCAAAATGATGTTCACACATAGAATAAAACTCGATATCCTTTATTATAATCAAGCCCTTATGATGAATATCAAACGTCTTTTCAAGATGTAGCCTAGGATCCTCTTGGTATCCTTCCGTATATTCCAGGAAAGCTTTAGGCACTCTAAACGGGGTTTCTTGCAATCCATCCCGATCAGGATCATCACCACATAGTTTGATTAATTGTCTTATTCCATTAGTAATTCTATGAACGTCCTTAAGGGTTTCATTCGTCTCTTCTACAAAAGGGGTAAACAATTTTGGGAATTTCTCACTCAATTTAAGTACTTGATCTTGAGTCATTTCCACATCATTCCTTTTTTATCATTTGGACTTTTCATCCTCTATGATGATTCGAGGTATATTTTCATCAATAGGCTCTTCTATTCGAATTAGAAAAGCACAACAGCCATCCCCATTCTGAAGACGCTGGACTCTATTTACCTTGGATCCTAGTAAATGAGTTAGAACAGATACAGTAACACTGCACAGTATCGGCCGCTTTAAAGCCACATTATAAAAAGGACAATTGCGCTCGATTAGATAAAATTCATTCCCTTTCTTCACAACTTCCATATAAGAATCATCATTTAAATATAAATCTTTGAGAACCCTTAATCTTTCCTCTGTGCCTAATCCGGCCAATTTTGGTTCCCATTGACGGATTCTTTCTTCAATCATCACAGAAAGTACTTGTTTTAGTGCCCTTTCTCCAAGGTGATTGACCATTGTATCAAGGACTTCAATCGTTAAGTAATCGTAATTTTTTTCAAACAGATGCTCGCCTGCAGTGGTTAAACGATAGCGAAAATGAGGGCGTCCAATTCCATTCTTCTCTTTTTCAGCAAAACGACTAATCCATCCATCCTTTTCTAATTGCAGAAGGTGCTGACGAACCCCCTCACCAGATATGTCCAGCAATGACGCTATTTCGCTCATCGATGAAGCCTGGTTACTTTTTATAGCATGGATGATTCTCCGTCTTGGTTCTGATAAATGATTGGCTTGGAAACTCAAGTGCGGCCCTCCTAACTTTTACTTTTTTTAAATATATTCAAGAATCTAAATAATAGTTCAAGTTTTTTATTGAAAAAGTTGATTAATCCAAATTTAAAAAGCCCAATCTAATGATTAGGCCAAATAGTACACAATTTTTCAAGTATGAGTTTTAATTGATATAAATATGCCTCAAAGTATTGGACTTGTTGAGCTTTAGATTGACAACATCAACAGTAAAAAAAGGTTTATTAACCATAAATCATTCACAAGCAGGTGCAGTAGAATTGGATATCAAACATTTACAGTATTTTATTGAGGTTGCGAATTATAGTAGTTTTTCGCGTGCCGCCAATCAATTATTTATTACACAGCCCACGATTAGTAAAATGATTAAGAATCTTGAAATGGAATTAGGAGTGGCTCTTTTTGATCGGTCTCGAAAGCAATTAATCTTAACCGATGCAGGACGGATCATTTTGGAACAAGCAAAATTAATTGATAAAGCCTTTAAGAATTTAGAAATGGAATTGGACAACCTTACAGGGTTGAAAAAAGGGCATATTCGCATCGGCCTGCCGCCTATTTTCAATGCCCAACATTTCCTTAAAATCGTGGGCGATTTTCACGAAAGATACCCTGGTATCACTTTCCAATTAGTTGAGGAAGGTTCAAAAAGAATAGAGGAAAATGTAGAAAAGAATCTTCTTGATGTTGGTGTGGTGGTTCTTCCAACTAAGAACGAAATTTTCGACCATTTTTCCTTTATGGAAGAAAACCTCAAAGTAATCCTGCACTCATCACACCCATTGTCAGAAAGAGAGCAAGTTAATTTAGCTGATTTGGAAAATGAATCGTTCATATTGTTTAATAAAGACTTTGTCTTAAACGACAGGATTATTCATTCTTGTAATAGTGCAGGCTTTAATCCCCACATCATTTCAGAAAGTTCGCAGCGCCCGTTTATCGAAGAGATGGTTGCTAGCAAATTTGGAGTATCTCTTTTGCCGGAAAGTGTTTGCCGCAACCTAAATAAACATATAAAGTCAGTCAATGTAGTGAATCCTTCGATAAGCTGGAGACTAGGGATTATTTGGGGAAGGAATCAATACTTCTCCTATGCCGCCAAAGAGTGGCTAGAGTTTACTAAAAGCCGACTTTCATTGGGTTATCAATAAAATATGAGCGTTAAACGGTTCTTTTTAGAGATCCGTTTTTTTATTCCATAAATTATCTATTTATACTTTGCATAATTGAAAGCATTTACATAGATAAAAGCTATACTGTTGATGAAATATAACCATTTTACTTATTTTACAATGCGACTTACACTTGTTTCAGGCACGAAAAACCTTTTAATAACGTGGATATAGTGTTTATTAACTAAAATCCAACCACGAAAGGAAGCAACTAATGCAATCAAAAAAAGTAAAAGAAAGCCGCATTGTTAATACCGCACAAGTATTATCTTGCGATTTAAATAATTACAATACCCTGTTTGGCGGCGTTTTAATGAAAAAGCTCGATGACGCCGCAACATTATCAGCCCGTCGGCATTCGAGAGTAAAAGAATGTGTGACGGCATCTACCGACTCGATTGATTTCCTATGCCCAATTCACCAAACGGATTCTGTCTGTGTCGAATCGTTTGTAACATATACAGGTAAAACATCCATGGAAATTTTTTGTAAAGTTATTGCAGAAAATATTATGACCAGTGAGCGCCGCATCGCTGCAACAGCATTTTTGACCTTTGTTGCCTTAGATGAAAATAAACATCCTGTTATCGTTCCAAGTGTCATACCAGAAACAGAAGAGGAAAAATTCCTTTACAAAACTGGAAAAGAAAGAGCAGAAATTCGTAAATTTAGAAGACAGAAAAGTAAAGAATTAGCCGAGTATATTTCACTTGAAAAACCTTGGGACAATTAAGAGGAGGAAGATTTATGATAACTTTATCTAGTATTGAAGAATTAAAATCAGCAAAAAATGCCATTGACCAGCTAAAAAAGGACTATCCAAACCTTTTTGAAAAACTGTTGGAAGCAGTTAATCTTACACGGGCTTTCCAATTCAAATATCATTACATGGGAAGTTTAATTATGGATGAAGACCCAGGCCAATATACCCCGATTTTTGTGTATGGCTCTGTTCTCCGCTTATATAAAAAAGAATTACAAAGGGTTAAAGATGACCCTAATTCCCACGTCCTAAAACAATTTCTTTCAAAATTTAAAAGTACCGGCTATGCAAAAATCAGCCTTTTAGCATTAGGGAATTCTCCTGAATCATTATTAGGGGCCTCAAGTATACGATAATCTTACCCCAATATTAAAAAAGGACTGTTTGCAAACAGTCCTTTTCTCGTTATACCGATACTGCTAGTTCCAGGAGTTTGTCCCCTTCTTGTGAGAGCTTCTTGATAATATTAACGAAGTTGTACGAGCGGAATAAATTCCATTCAATTTTTTCTTTGTTGTTGGAGTGTCAAAAAAAATTGATTAAATTCATAATTAATCTTCTCATTTAATGGTTGATACTTCTTTAACATATTATTGATTTCAGCTTCGGAGTAATCTTTTGAATAAATCTTGATTTTTTCATCTATTAAACTTTGTAATTGATTGACGTTCTTTTTTATTCTGTGAACATTATCTGCAATTGTTTCTTGATCTAGTATGATGAATTCCGCCTTTAACAAGGTAAGAAAAGATTGTAAATAGTTTGTAAGTGCCAATTGTAAATAGGAAACCGACCTTAACGAACGTATGATTTTTTCATTTTCTAGGCGGTTCAATTCTGATCACTCCTTTCACCTTATCTTCTAGGACCCTTTTTTTCAGTACCTTTATTTCTCGACTTGCCATTGCTGCCTGAACTGCCACTGCTGCCTGAACTGCCGCTGCTGCCTGAACTGCCGCTGCTGTTTTCATCTTCTTCATCCATCTCATCTTCAATGAAATCCAGCACATTCTCTAATTTCTTAAGTAAAAGCCATTCTTTCATCACAATCGTTTCGAGCAGTCGGTTGACGCCATTAATAAATTTTATAATATCCCCAGTTCTTGGTTGGGTAGGGAAATTCAAATTTTTTCCAACAAATGCTTGGATTTTCTCTGCTTCCGCATTCATAATGTGGGACAAAGCAATTTCCTCTAGCGCAATCGATTCGAGCAAATCAATTACTACTTCATTCTTATTAGGGCGATGCGGTTCTTGTGGGATTGTAGGCATACTCATTTGAGGAAAACCTCCTTTTAACAATTTGCTTTCTCATGTAGTCTATGCCCAAATAAGTTTAGTGGAACCCTTAGGTCAAACCTAATATTATCAAAAAATGCTCGGAGGAAAAAATTAATTTACATGGAAAGATTCTTTTGATTTTAGGGCTATATATAAACAATAATCCTTAATTGTATTTACATTTAAATGATCTTTACTCAAGTGATCATAGTTCCCTGCAGTGAATTGAAATTTAGAGAACATATTGTCTGTATGCCAACAGTGTATGTGTGGGTGGTTATCGATTGATTCCGATGAAGCACTACCATAATCAAGTCTCGCTCCATCGATTTTTATTTGTTCAACGAAATGGTTAGCCGCTATTTCACAACCGTACATGCTTGCAACTCCCTTATACCCATCAGCATCAACAAGCGTACCAATAGCCCCTTGAAGCTTTTCTGCTTCAGTATTAATTAAATGGGCTAGTCCAAGCTCTTCAAATGCGATGCTTACAAGAAGCAAAAGGGCTACCTGTTCAGAATCTAATCCCTCGATTGGATTTATACCCTCTGGAGGGGTATTAGGGAAAGACATATATAGTTTCAACTCCTTAAATATTTTTTTATACTATCCTACGTTATTCAGAGTTACCTTTTTTGGTTTGATGTTTTACCTAAGGAAAAAACACTTTTTTACAAAGTAGAGTTACTAGGAAAAAGTGAAAAAAGTGAAGTCTATAAAATCTGTGATTAATACTATTATCGGCTTATAAAAGGAGGGATCTGTTAAAGGCCAAAAGGAAAAAGACGCCTAACAGGCGCCGTTAACGGTTACTCTTTCATTGCTGCAACTTTTTCCTTAACTTCTTCAATATTTTTCATTTTGTTATCCCAACATTTTTGGCTTAGGTCGACCGGATAATCTTCAGGGTTCAATGTACGCTTGTACTCGTCCCAAAGCGCATTGAGATTCTGCTTTAAGTAATCCCGGGACTCCTCCAGACATGGAAGTTCATAGACAAGCTTGCCGTTAACAAAAATATCTTCATGAAGCTCTTTTGCGGTAAAATTGGTCACCACTTTGTTCATGTAGGTATGAGTTGGATGGAACATTCGCAGCCGTTTTTCCGGCAGCTTTTCATCCTCCATCGCGATGTAATCCCCTTCCGCATGGTTGTTTTTATTATTGATAATCCGGTAGATTTTCTTCATTCCCGGTGTCGTTACTTTTACAGGATTGGAAGAGATTTTAATGGTGTCTTCCATCTTGCCGTTTTCGTTCTCAATGGCCACAATTTTATAAACCGCCCCTAAAGCCGCCTGGTCATAAGCCGTTATCAACTTAGTCCCAATTCCCCAGCTGTCTATTTTGGCGCCTTGCCCTTTTAGGTTCATAATTGTTTGCTCATCCAAATCGCTGGAGGCATAGATTCTTGCATCCTTAAAGCCTGCTTCATCGAGCAATTTGCGGGCTTCTTTTGAAAGATAGGCTAAGTCACCGCTATCGAGTCGTATTCCAAGGAAATTAATCTTGTCCCCCATCTCTTTTGCCACTTTGATAGCATTTGGCACGCCGAGTCGCAATGTATCATATGTATCAACTAAAAAGACACAATCCTTATGTGTTTCGGCATACTTCTTAAAGGCGGTATATTCGTCTTTATAGGCTTGAACCATCGAATGAGCGTGCGTTCCGGATACAGGAATGCCAAACATTTTCCCAGCTCTAACATTACTTGTGGCTTCAAAACCGGCGAGATAGGCCGCTCTCGTACCCCAAACGGCTGCATCCATTTCCTGAGCCCGTCTGGTTCCGAATTCCATCGCCACTTCATCACCGACAACCTGCTTGATCCTTGATGCTTTCGTAGCGATCAATGTTTGGTAATTCACAATGTTAAGCAACGCTGTTTCAATCAGCTGTGCTTCAGCCAATGGAGCATCTACGCGAATAATCGGCTCATTGCCAAAAACAAGTTCGCCCTCATTCAAGGAGCGAATGGTTCCCGTAAAACGCAAATTTTTAAGGTATTCCAAGAAATCTTCATGGTATCCGACTTCATTTTTTAAATATTCCAAGTCATCTTCGCTAAAGCGGAAGCCTTGGATAAATTGAATGACTTTCTCTAAACCAGCAAAAACTGCGTAGCCGTTTCCGAACGGAAGCTTGCGGAAAAATAGTTCGAAGACCGCACGTTTATTATGTATTCCATCTCTCCAATACGTCTCTGCCATATTAATCTGATACAAATCAGTATGCAGAGTTAAACTATCATCATGATAAAAGTGTTTCATAATTCGACCCCCGAAATACTATTACAGCTTTTCAACTTTATAACCAATATTATCATTAATAAGACTATTTAACCATAGCTCCCAGGGATTGTGCAAAATGGCCGAGTGCCCATTCATGTCCTGCCGGATTAAAAGATGCAACGGCATCCTTATGAACAACAATTTTAAAGCCTTTATTATAAGCATCCACGGCCGTATGAAGGACACAAATATCAGTACAAACTCCGACTAGATGAACTTCGGTGATTCCGCGCTCCCGCAATTTTATTTCAAGGTCTGTTCCTGCAAATGCGGAGTATCTTGTTTTATCCATGAACGCCACATTTTCACGTTGCTTATTCTCTTCGTAAACTGCATGCAAGGAACCAAACAAGTCACGACCAACGGTACCTCTTAGATTATGCGGCGGAAACAATTTTGTCTCCGGATGGCATTCATCCCCTTGATCATGGACATCAATGGCAAAAACCACGAAATCACCGTTCTGAATAAACTCTTTTGTAAGTTGGCTGATTTTCTCTTCAATCGCCTGCCCTGGTTTCCCGCATGTTAACGCACCGTCATCCGCCACAAAGTCATATGTGTAATCAATATTGATTAATGCTATCATACTAATCGCCCCTTTCTTGTACTTTCCTTTATTATAGAATTTATTCGAGATAGACATTGAATTTCCTTTTATGTTTAAGATTTTCCTAATGGTAGCCCCTTATGTAACCAAGTTCCCTTCTCCTGACTGTTTTGGGTCACGTAGACCGACTTTACGTTACCCGCCTCCCACTTTCCAACTCTTTTCGGTCACGTAGGCCAACTCTACGTTACCCTTTACCTTTTTCCAACACTTTTCAGTCACGTAGACCAACTCTACGTGACTGGGTTCCCACTTTCCAACTCCTTTCGGTCACGTAGACCATCTCTACGTTACCCGCTTCCCACTTTCCAACTCCTTTCGGTCACGTAGACCATCTCTACGTTACCCGCTTCCCACTTTTCAACTCCTTTCAGTCACGTAGACCCAATAACAAATCAAAAAAAAGTCCGCTCCTTAAGGAACGAACTAATTGTTAACTATATCGCTGTCCAGAAACCCAATCCGTAGGCCGGTCAAGCGGGCGAATGTTATCTAGCGTTACGAACACCTCTAAATGCCGATACAGGTTCTCAAACTCTGCAGGCAGTAAGCCGCCAAATTCGCCGTCTAAATTCAACTGAACTTTTTCCGATGAATAGACCTTGATTCGATTAGCCTGAGTGTAAATCACATTTGAATCATTTACGTGTTCACCACGAATCGCTAAAGTGGCAATTCGGATAAATTCAGCCAAATTCACTTTTTTCAAGATTAACAAAGAAAAAAGTCCATCGTTAATCGATGCATCAGGTGCAAGGCGTTCAAATCCTCCAATGGAATTTGTCAGGCCGACAAGAAACATCATTGCTTCTCCTTCGAACAGCTTTCCATCATACTCAATCTTAAGATCGGATGCTTTAATCGAAGGAAGCATTTCCATTCCCTTTAAATAGTAGGCAAGCTGGCCAAGCATCGTTTTTAATTTGCTAGGCACCTCATATGTAAGTTCCGTCATTCTGCCGCCGCCTGCAATATTGATAAAATACTTCTCATTGATGCGTCCAATATCAACGGGAATCAATTCCCCTTTTGTAATAATATCCACTGCACTAGAAACATCCCGAGGAATTTGCAAAGCCCGTGCGAAATCATTCGTTGTCCCAGCTGGAATGATCCCTAGTTTCGGACGATATTCCTGCTCTGCGAGGCCGTTCACCACTTCATGAATCGTACCGTCTCCACCTGCTGCAATCACGACATCATATTGGCGCTCAACTGCCATTTTTGCCGCTTTCGTTGCATCACCCGCACCGGTTGTCGCGTGACATGATGCCTCGTATCCGGCAATCTCTAATTTTTCAAGAATTTCCGGAAGATGGCGCTTAATCATTTCGCGTCCTGAAGTAGGATTATAAATCAGTCTTGCTCTTTTCATCATTTCATCATCCTATTTATTGAAATCACGATTGGCTTTTCTATATTCTACCAATTATCATCATGGCTTACAATTATCTTGCAATGCCAAACGTCCATCTCCTATCATAACGTTTTTTTTATGAATTGCAAAAAAGAAAAGCGGAAGCGCCTTGACCAGGGGCGACAAGCATAAGGCGAGCCGGCAGGAAGGTTGTTTTTTAACCTTCTCGACGGATTGACTTAGACCAAAGAGCCCCTAGGCGCTGTAGCTAGACAAATCTACTGATTAGTATTTAGATTTACACTATAGGCACCTGAAATATTTATATGGTACTTCCCATCGCCAGCTTGGTAAACAGCATTTTTCTGCACGGAATCGTCCGGAATAGTGGAATCCTTTTTCTCCTCTATCTTCCATAAGCTCTCTTTCCCTCTTAATTCTTGAGCACCAATTGCCTCTACCTTCAAATTACTGTTTCCTTGCAAATCGACTCCTACTGAAGAAGCATTCTCAATGCTCCAATCATTCGCCAGCGTACGCGGCTTCATCGTAAGTGAATCGCCATTGCCTAGCACTTCCAGCCTCACATCATTTGGTATAAGAATAGTTGCAGTCACAATTCCTTGCGAATCAAACGGACCAATTTGATTTGGCAAACTCTTTAGATTTAAATAAAGCGTATCCCCTTTTTGGTTAGCCGCTACAATATCATCTGCACTTTTGAGCAACTTTGCCTTTCCAGCCGTTTGTACCCGGTACGTTCCGAACATGCTAACTTCTTTTTCATCCGATGCCTCCACCGTCATATCATATCCAACCGTCCTGACAACCACCCGTTTGATGCTATCATCCATTTTGTAGGAAAAAGCAGGCAGTTCAAACGACCGTTCCTCGCTGGCCATAACCTCCTCAACCTTCCCCATAAGGCCTGTCGAGCCCATAATCGAAAACACAATTCCCACTGTTCCAATCAAGCCAACAAAGAAAATGCTTAAAAAGTCATATCTTAATACCGGCTTTTCCTGCCTCGATAAAAACAAATATATTAATATTTCAATTCCAAGAACAATTAATAGAATCGGCCACCATCCAGTCATAACCTGAATAAGATTTAACCCAAAGAACTTTGAAAGAAAGAGGAAAAGGCCAAGAAACACAAGCGAGGCCCCCATTGAAAACGTCCCGACACGCCATGTCCTCATGCGCCCCTTCCCCCTTTTCTTTTTCTAAAAAGCAACCCGAATCCGGCTCCAATTAAGACAGCGCCCGCTATCGTCTTTTTCCACTTACTCATGATTCTTAACCTCCCGCTTCTGCTTATTTCCCGATAAAAGCTTAACTCCGCCGCCAATCAACAACAGACAGACAAGTCCGGTTTGGAAATAGCCTTGAATCCAATACTGTAGATCGAAATTGATTAATCTTGTTAACATTGGCGAAAGAGCAGGCAGCAGGATGTTCATTACTAAATAATAGAGCCCCAGCAGGATAAGACCTATCCCAACCCATTTTTGATGATTAAGGAAATACGCGATGATTGGCACATCCTCAACCGTTTCTTCCCCGTACCTTGAAGCCTTTTGCAATCCGTCAAAAAAGCTGTAAAACCAGATAATTGGGATTAAAAATAAGAATATCCCAAGACGCAAAACGTCTAAAATATAAACCGAGAATAAGAATGCGGCCATCAGTTGAATACCACGGCGCTGCAATCCTAGATATAAATGGCCGGCACCTGGGAAAATCGAGAGAAAGGTTGCGATCGATTTACTCTTCTTGCCATCTTCCCGGCGCGCTTCAAAGTCTTCAAAAATCGTTCTATCCACAAGTTCCTCACCGCGCTGCTTTTTATTGACCTGCTGAACGGCATCAAAAAATCCGTACACCCAAATCACCGGCAAACCGAGCAAAAAGACGAGAAATTCTTCGCGACTAGAGAGCGCCGTCACGAAAATCACCATGACACCAAGACCTAAGAATGTTGCTAAAAGGGTTAAGCCTCTGTTCATTAAACCGAGCTGGAAGTGACCGAGACCCGGAACAAATGACAAAACAATCGCATAAAAGCGCTCTGAGTCCTGGGCAGCCTGTGACTGCGGATCGTCAGGATTTTCCGCCTTTATGGCTTTCTTTTGTTTTGAAATATGCACACCCATATGAATAAAACTAACCAGGTAAATGAATATGCCAATCATGAAGAATACAACAGCCATTTCCCCACTGTTATTTGCTGCACCTATCACAGTGAGGAGCGCGCAGCCAAAAACAGCTATTAAATAGAGGGCACCGCGAAACATTTTGCCTAAATAAATATGACCGAGGCCCGGAAAAAGCGATAATGTTAATGCCTTTGTCGAACTTTTCATTTCTTATTTACCTCCTTGTTTTCTAGTGAATCCATCCATGCAAATGTTTTATCAATAACACCTTCCGTAACCGAAGGCTTTTTTGCTTGAATTTTTTGCGGGTTTTCTAAGGAATCTGCATAGGTTGCTAATGATTGAAAAGCACCTGTTAACGTTAATAATATGGTCGCCGCTGCAGCCAGTAGATAATGGAAAGCAGCTTGCTGGTAAAAAGGTTTTTTATTTTTTATTGGTGGTTTTTGCTTCGAAACACCCGCCATTACAAGATCGGTAAAGCTGCCATCATTTGAAAGAATCGGAAGTGATGATTCATTTGCTGAGACAGCCAGTAAATAGTCGTCAAGACATTGGTCACACGCATACAAATGGCTTTCATATGTTTCGCGGTCTTTTTCATTGATTTCATTTTTTACGTATTGCATCCACTCATCATAACTGTAATGCTTCATGAAAAATCGTCCTCCTTCCAATTCTTTTTCATCCAATTGCGAGCCCGGTATAGCTTTGTCTCGATTGTCTTCACTTGTACATTTTGTTCCTCGGCCATCTGTTGATAGCTTTTTTCCGCTATGTAAAATCCATAAATGACATCGCGGTAATTCTCAGGTAATTCATTCAGCCGCTTTCTGACGAGCCTTCGTTGGTCTAATTCAATAATCTCTTTTTCCACACTATCCCTTGATGTACCTAGTGCATCTTGCTCGAGGACCTCGACAACTTCCTCTCTACGTCTTGCTTGTTTTCTTTTCACATCTATTGCATGATTGACAGCAATGCGCGTCATCCACGTTTTAAACCCTTGATTTTCGTATTGGGGGAGAGCGGTGTATATTTTCATAAATACTTCTTGCGCCGCATCTTCCGCTTCCTTTTGATCGCGAAGTACAGCAAAGACGGTCCGGAACACATCATTGCGGTATTTCTCAACCAAAAGGCGAAAGGCATGATCATGGCCCTGTAGCACTTTTTCTATTAAAGCTATGTCGCTAATCGTGCTCTCCCCCTTTCTTTCAGTCTGTCATATTAATAGACGAATGGAATTTAGAGTACCCCTACACTCTTTTTTAAAAAATTTTTTTGATAGTCTATATCATACCATTTACAACTTTTTGGTTTAATAAAAAGAAAAACCGTGCAATGGTATCCACACAGTTTAGAAAAATCATACTTTAATTTTCAATCCTAACAATTTCGCAAAGCCAATAGCCTGTTCTGTTGAAACGATGCAGCCATCCAGACTTTCTGGTGTAAGGATTAGTTGATTTACTGTACAACTGCTTAAATCAATCCCTTTGAGTGCGGTTCCGGTCAAATTCACCTCATATAAATCGCATTCCCTAAAATCCACTTGATTAAATTTCGATTCATAGTAGTCAGCGTGACGGAGGGAGCAAGTGTCGAATTTCACTTGTTTTAAATCAGAATACCCAAATGAACTTAGATTAGCATTACAATGACTAAACAACACATTGCGGATCGTGGCCTCTGAGAGATTAAGACCCATGAGTTTAGAATCTCGAAATTCAACTCGATGAATGATGGCATCACAAAAATTGGCATTGGATAAATCACATCGTTCAAAAACAACATCTAGTAACTCAAGATAGCGAAAAGAGACATCGACAAACGTTACATTTTTAAACACTACTTGTTCAAAGCGTAGCTTTTCTATTTCTTCCCCAATTATGGAACAATCGCTTATGATTGCCATCGAAACATAAGAATCGTCTCTATCCTCAAAATTCATTGGCGTTAACCCATTCGGAATTCTTGGTTGAATAATTTTTAGATTCTGACTCAAAGTAATCATCCTTTTTTCAATTAATTATAATAAGCGCCAATAATTCAACAAAATAATACCATTTTGATGTGATAGAATGCTATTAGAAACAGATCATTCTTTAATGGGGGAGATTCAATGTTCTGGTTGTTGCTTCTTGCTTCCTATTTAATTGGAAGCATTCCCACAGCCCTCATCGTCGGCAAACTAGTTTTTGGAGTCGACATTCGTGACCATGGCAGCAAAAATCCCGGCGCGACCAATACGTTGAGGGTTCTTGGAAAAAAATCAGCTATTTTCGTTTTGCTTATTGACCTTGGTAAAGGAGCTCTTGCGGCATCACTTCCTATGTTTTTTAACCTTGACGCTGAACCCCTTTACTTCGGACTTGCTGCCGTCATCGGCCATTGCTTTCCCATCTTCGCTGGATTTAGAGGCGGAAAAGCCATAGCCACCACCGCAGGGGCATTATTGATTGCAAACATCCCATTGTTGGTGATCGCGTATATTACCTTTTTCTTAGTCATTTTTTTAACAAAGTATGTATTTTTAGGATCTATTTCTGTTGGACTCAGTATGTTAATCTACGATTTTGTTTCGAACAAGCTAGAATTTGAACTCATTTTTCTATTATTCTCTTGTTTTTTAATTTTCCTCCACCGCTCAAACAT
Organism: Neobacillus pocheonensis; assembly: GCF_050477905.1. NCBI lineage: Bacteria > Bacillati > Bacillota > Bacilli > Caryophanales > Bacillaceae > Neobacillus > Neobacillus pocheonensis. The sequence continues at coordinate 145,790 of NZ_JBCNAD010000018.1, forward strand.
CCGGAACTTCATCCTTGGCATTGAACCAAAAATTAATGATAAAAATCTAGCAAATGACCGTATTCCACCAAAGAATGTAAAAATGTAACAAGAATCCCCGGCAGGATTTTTCTACCGGGGATTCTTTCATTTTAAAAGCGTACTCAAAATACTATTTGCTACTGTCTGCCATATCGATGAGTCCGTTTGATAGGCTTTTCCTAAGCGCTTATACAATTCCATTTGCTTCTCCTGAAAATCCGGGGCATCTTTTTCCGGAAGAGTTGCCCGTCCCTCTTCAACTAACGCCTGCATTTCAGGCGCCCTAGGACCCCAGACTCCAACTTCCAAACCTTCTTGATTGATAAAAATAAAAATCGGGATCGCTCTAGATGTACCATTTGTAAGGTATTGATCCATCAGTTCGAGATTTTGGTCACGCAGGACAAACCTCACTTCCATTCCCGCAGCCTCAGCTATCCGCATCAAAATAGGGTTATTAAGCAAAGCGTCACCGCACCAATCCTCTGTTAAAACAATTGCCTTGAGACCCTGAGGCTTTAACATCTCAAGTTTCCTCTGATCTTCAGCAGTTAACGTAAATTGCTCATAAATCGAAAGCATTTCTTCTTTATTTCGACTCATAGAATTGGTATACTCATCCAGTGTCATTCCTTTTTGAAACCATTCACTTAATTCCATTTGGTAAACACCTCCAATACATTTACTTTTATGATAGCCATTCCTCGCACTCCTTACAACGGAATTGCTTAAAAGCCCACCCCAAAACTATTCTGAAAGCATGTTTCCTTATTTTGAAAAAGTAATATTTATACACTAGAAATTGTTATAATAAATTGGTAGAATATTTTATATATAGGAAATATTATATAAAATGATTTCCAATATAACAAAGGGGGAAAAAGGATGTCAGATCAAACACTACAACTGGTTTCGATTGGAATCTACTTAGCCGGTATGCTTTTAATCGGTTGGTATTCTTATCGAAGAACTAGCAATCTAACAGATTACATGCTTGGGGGAAGGTCATTAGGACCTGCTGTAACCGCATTGAGTGCTGGCGCTGCCGATATGAGCGGTTGGCTGTTAATGGGATTGCCTGGCGGCGTTTATGTAACCGGTTTAGCGAGCGCTTGGATCGCTATTGGTTTAACGATTGGCGCTTATCTTAACTGGGCACTAGTGGCACCAAGATTACGTTCTTACACTCAAGTGGCGAATGATTCTATTACCATTCCTAGTTATCTTGAAAACCGCTTTAAAGATAAATCAAACATGCTCCGTATTGTGTCAGGTATCGTTATTCTTGTTTTCTTTACGTTCTATGTTTCTTCGGGACTGGTTTCTGGAGCGGTATTTTTCCAGAGTTCTTTTGGTACAGACTATCTTACAGGTCTTTATATCGTCGGTGGAGTTACAATTGCCTACACCTTATTTGGCGGATTCCTAGCAGTAAGTTATACCGACTTCATCCAAGGATTAATGATGTTGATCGCCTTATTCCTAGTCCCAGCAATCGGTATTTTCATTACTGGCGGACCAACTGAAACGTTTGATACGATTCGTGCCATTGACGCAACAAAGCTTGATTGGTTTAAAGGCACAACCTTTATCGGTATTGTATCGGCAATGGCTTGGGGCCTTGGTTACTTCGGACAGCCTCATATTATCGTACGTTTTATGGCCATTAAAACAATTAAAGAAACAAAAAGTGCCCGCCGCATTGGTATGGGGTGGATGATTATTTCTTTAATTGGAACCATCTTTACCGGACTAATTGGTCTTGCGTATTTCCATAATAATACTGCACATAAATTAGAAAATCCTGAAGCAGTATTTATTTCGTTAAGCCAGATTTTCTTCCATCCACTTTTCGCTGGATTTGCCCTTGCTGCCATCCTTGCCGCAATCATGAGTACGATTTCTTCTCAGTTGATTGTTACATCCAGTGCATTAGTCGAGGATTTATACAAAGTAGTCATGAACAAAAAAGCTACTGATAAACGTCTTGTATTCTTAGGAAGAATGGCAGTACTCCTTGTTTCTGTTGTTGCAGGAGCACTTGCTTTTAAGCAAAACAGCACAATTTTAAGTCTTGTTGCATATGCTTGGGCAGGGTTTGGGGCTTCATTCGGTCCAATTATTCTATTAAGCTTATTCTGGAAAAAGATGAATAAATGGGGAGCCCTTTTCGGAATGATCGTCGGTGCCGTTACCGTTATCGTTTGGAAAAATGTTGGCCTTGGCGACACCCTTTATGAAATTGTTCCAGGTTTCGTTCTTAACTTCGCTGTATCTGTTATTGTCAGCTTGGCTACGTATAAAAAGAATGCAGAAATTGAAAAAGAATTTGATGAAAGCGTCCGCTTACTAAAAGATGTTTCATAATCCATTGAAAAACGCTCGGATTTTTCCGAGCGTTTTTTTATTCCGTCATTGCTTTAGCTAAAGTATCCAGTTTCATCACCGTATTCCAGTTCCTAACCGTAGCTGGAACACCAAGTTTTGGAAGCTGCGTCGCCAATTTGGAATCACGGATGCTTTGGCAGAAAAATAGATACACTTCTTTTCCGATTACTTTACATTCATCCCTACCACTTTCAAAGTTTTGCAAATGATTAATACCTTCGTGTGAAGGTTCGCCCCCTAAAAAGGCTATTTGGATGCTTTCTCCTTCTTTTAAGGTTTCTGTCGAGTAAGGGCAATCCTGGATAATCCGTTCATATTCACTAGCAGTTCTTAAAATAACCGGGACTGGAAATCCAAAAGTTTTCTGTATTTCTTCCTCCAATTGTCGACTAAGACTTTCCACAGTCTCACTTGATTCAAACAATACATTCCCGCTTTGTATATACGTTTTCACTTTATGTAACCCCATATCCTCTAATAGACTTTTGAGGTCTGCCATTTTAATCTTATTATGCCCGCCGACATTAATCCCCCGTAGTAATGCAATGTAAATGGCCATTTATGCACCTCGCTTTTTTTAATAGGTTCCTTCTATAAATCTTAACATCTTTCAAGAAAAGTAAACGACTAAAAATTAGCTACTTAAGCAGCCCTTTTATTTTCCACAAATTTCTTTGTACCTTTATGAAGAAAAGCTCTTTATATCAAGGCAATTTGCCTTTCTAATCAAACGTTTGATTAGTATCGAACCAAGCTAATCAAACGTTTGATTAAAAACTGATTTAAGGCTTATTAATAAAGGCTTTCACCCTTAAAAAGGGATGGAATCATGTCGACTAAATAGTATATTTCCCTTTGATAATCAGCAAACCCTGTTGAATGACTGCTTTTCTCCACGAATCATACAGACTTCGACATTTTTTCCTATATTTCTTTGTTAATCAAACGTTTGAATAACAAGGGGGAATTTCCTTTATTCGCTTTGTTTTTTCCCGGGAAATTAAAAAAAGAATGTCGAAATATGCTCGACTTTTTTCTCAAAAAAAGGCTGACAGAGTTAGTCTGTCAGCCTAATAATTTATCGCTTTTGTAATTCTTGTTGTAACAATTGATTGACCATTTGCGGGTTAGCTTGGCCTTTGGTTGCCTTCATCAGTTGACCAACAAGGAAGCCGACTGCTTTCGCTTTTCCATCCTTGAAATCTTCAATCGATTTCGGGTTGGCATCAAGGACTTCAGCAATAATTTTGAGAAGCGTTCCCTCATCGGAGATTTGAACCAGACCTTTGTCTTTCACGATTTGTTCCGCATCGCCACCATTTTCGATTAACTCTTTAAAAACGGTTTTCGCAATCTTAGAAGAAATCGTTCCGTTTTCAATCAGCTTGATCATGCTTGCTAAGCCTTCAGGGGTTAATGCAACTTGATCAAGTTCCTTCGACTCTGCATTCAAATAGGCAGAAACATCCCCCATGATCCAGTTCGATGCTAACTTCGCATCAGCACCACCATTAACCGTTGCTTCAAAGAAATCAGCCATTTCTTTAGTAACCGTCAAAACCTTTGCATCGTATACTGGCAAGCTGAGCTCTTCCACATAGCGTTTTTGACGCTGATCAGGCAGCTCAGGAATTTCTGCGCGTATTCGCGCCTTCCACTCCTCATCAATATATATGTCCATCAGGTCTGGTTCTGGGAAGTAGCGATAATCATCTGAACCTTCTTTAACCCTCATCAGAAGTGTAGCACCTGTTGCTTCATCAAAACGGCGTGTTTCCTGATCGATTTTTCCACCTGTAGAAACTACTTCTCTTTGGCGCTTTTCTTCATACTCAAGACCTTTGCGGACAAAGTTAAACGAGTTCAAGTTCTTCAACTCGGTTTTTGTTCCGAATTCTTCTTGACCCACCGGACGAATCGAAATGTTGGCATCACAGCGGAGTGAGCCTTCTTCCATTTTACAATCGGAAACACCTGTATATTGAATGATTGATTTTAATTTTTCCAAATAAGCATAGGCTTCATCAGGAGTCCGGATATCCGGTTCCGATACGATTTCGACAAGCGGTGTTCCCTGACGGTTGTAATCGCATAGGGAGTATCCTTTTTCGTGGTTCAGCTTTCCAGCATCCTCTTCTAGGTGAATCCGGGTAATCCCAATCTTTTTCGTATAGCCATTTACTTCGATTTCAATCCAACCATGCTCCCCGATTGGCTTGTCAAATTGCGATATCTGATAGGCCTTGGGATTGTCTGGATAAAAGTAGTTTTTGCGGTCAAACTTCGTGTGTGTCGCCACCTCACAGTTCAAGGCCATTGCCGCCTTCATCCCGAATTCTACTGCTTTTTTATTCAGAACCGGCAATACTCCCGGATATCCAAGATCGATGACACTTGTATTGGTATTTGGCTCGGCGCCAAAATGGTTTGGGCTGGCCGAAAAGATTTTTGATTCCGTTTTTAACTCAACATGGACCTCAAGTCCAATTACTGTTTCAAATTCCACTCTCTTCCCCCCTACAATCCTGGCTTCTGTTTATGAAAATCTGTTGACTGCTCAAACGCATGGGCAGTACGGTAAACGGTTGCTTCATCAAAATGCTTGCCGATGATTTGCAACCCTAGCGGCAAGCCGCCGTCGAAGCCGCATGGAATTGAGATTCCTGGTAAACCCGCAAGGTTTAAAGGAATCGTTAAGATATCATTGACGTACATCGTCAATGGATCATCGATCTTTTCGCCAATTTTAAAGGCAGGTGTTGGCGTTGTAGGACCTACAATGACATCATACTTTTCAAAGACATCTTCAAAATCTTTCTTAATCAAAGTACGAGCCTGCTGCGCCTTTTTATAATAAGCATCATAGTAGCCCGAGCTAAGCGCAAATGTTCCGAGCATAATCCGTCGTTTAACTTCTTCACCGAAGCCTTCTGCCCTGGTCTTTTTATATAAATCGATTAAACTTTCAGCATCCGGAGCACGGTAGCCGTAGCGGACACCGTCAAAGCGGGCAAGGTTTGCTGACGCTTCCGAGGATGAAAGTAAATAGTAGGTTGCAAGAGCATACTTCGAGTGAGGAAGCGATACCTCTTCCCAGACTGCTCCTTGGCCTTCAAGAACTTTTAATGCGTCTAACACAGATTGACGTACTGTTTCGCTAACACCTTCACCCAAATACTCTTTCGGAACGGCAATCTTTAAACCCTTCACATCACCTGTCAGGGCGCTGGCGAAGTTTGGTACATCAACGGGCGCCGAGGATGAATCCATTGGATCTAAACCGGAAATGGCTTGTAAAAGATATGCATTGTCCTCAACGGTTTTGGTAATTGGTCCGATTTGATCAAGTGAAGATGCAAACGCGACAAGGCCGAAACGGGAAACGCGCCCATAAGTCGGCTTCATTCCAACCACTCCACAAAAAGAAGCCGGTTGGCGGATGGAACCGCCTGTATCGGAACCTAATGAAAACAGAACTTCTCCTGCGGCGACGGATGCTGCTGAACCGCCCGAAGAGCCGCCTGGAACCGTCTCAAGATTCCATGGATTACGTGTTTTTTGGAAACGTGAGTTTTCGTTGGAAGAGCCCATCGCAAACTCGTCCATGTTTAGCTTACCAATGGTAACTGTTTCTGCCTGCTGTAGCTTCTGCACAACAGTTGCATCATAGATTGGATCGAAGTTTTCAAGAATCTTACTCGCACAGGTTGTCCGTAAGCCCTTTGTTACCATGTTATCTTTCAATCCAATCGGCATGCCAAAAAGCAATCCAGTTGATCCATCCGTGTGCAATTTTTCATCAAGCGATTTCGCTGTAAGGCGCGCCCGTTCTTCGTCTAACGTTAAAAAAGCCTGGACTTTGTCCTCGACCTGGGCAATTCGTTTATACGATTCATCAACAAGGTCTGAAACTTTAAGTTCTTTTTTATGTAAAAGTTCGTGCAGGTCTGAAACTTTATAATCAAATAAACTCACTTTTTTACCTCCTTACTCTCCCAATATCGATGGTACTTTTATTTGTCCGTACTGATGCTCCGGCGCATTTTTTAGTACCTCTTCACGCGGCAATCCTTTTTTTGGAATGTCCTCCCGCAATACGTTTTTCAAATCAAGTACGTGGTATGTAGGTTCTACATTTTCCGTATCCAATTCATTTAACTGTTCTGCAAAAGTAATAATCGCATCCAACTGTTTAGTGAATTTTTCAACTTCATCTTCGGTAACCGCTAATCGAGCCAGATTGGCAACATGTTTAACCTGTTCAGTGGAAATTCGTGACATATATCTTAACCCCCCATTCCCTTTTTTCAGTATTATTTTAATATTGATAATATCAAACTTTTCCGCTTTACTGCAATGATTACTCCATCAGTATTAACAATTCTGGGGTATTTTAGATTACTAGTATGAAAAAAAGGAGCAAGGCTCCCTTTTTATTCGTAGAACTCCATATGTGTCTTTTCCAGCTTATAATAGTCCATTCTGTCCTGCAACGTTCCTGTATGAAATTCAAACTTATGTCCATCAGGATCGGTGAAATAAATCGACTGTTTATCCCTTTCATCCCTTTCGCGGCCGGGAAGGATGTTGACGTTCAATCCTTTCAGTTTCTCGTACATTGGAAGGATATCCTCATCTTCGATTGAAAAAGCGATATGAGTATAAGATTGGTAGATTTCATTTCGGGGAATATCCTTTTCTTCATTAAGGGCAAGCCAGATTCCATTTAGGTCAAAATAAGCTGTGCGTCTCCCTTTCACGAGCAGTTTCGCATCAAAAACCTGTTGATAAAATTTAATTGATTCATCTAGGTTGTAAACAGAAAAAAGGAAATGGTTTAATCCTTTTACAGACATACATTCACCCCTTGTCATTAGCTTACTTTCTTTCTTTTTTTAGATTGCTTTTTTTGGGATTTGGAGAAAAAATGAATAATTTTAATAGGTAAGAAGCCCAAGAAACCTCCAAAGGTGTTTAAAATTAAATCATCGACATCAAAGCTGCCAAATTCAAATAACAGCTGCAGGATTTCGTAAGTTAAACTTAGGCTGAAAGCTGCAAGAATGACCGGTTTCATTTTTAGAAACTTTTTCGATAATAATGGTAAAATGAACCCTAAAGGGGCAAAGCCAATAATGTTTCCTACCAAATTCTCTATTCTAATAATAAAATTAATATCGGCTAGGTACAGATAAAAGTAGATGGTTTTAAAAGGAACAAAATTGTTGGAGCGCCAGTGGTATTCATTATAGGTAAAATTAAAATGATGAATAATCTCAGATAAAGGAATATATTTAAATAAAATAAGTTTAGTAAGTATGGCTAAATAAAGAAACAAAACTAGGGTTAAAGCAAATTTTTTTAATATGTTCATTCGTACACTGCTCCAAAATAATTTACATAGGCCATATAAAAATACCATATATTTTCAATCGTGTACCAGTTTAAAAAGGAGGAATTTATAATGGCGGAACATCACTTTCATTTAAAAGCTGTCTGGCCGGGATTACGGAATGATGTCGGCGAAATTGAAACCGGGAATTTGAAGACGAAAGTTTCAATACCACCTGAAATGAAGGGCCCAGGGGTTGGCACCAATCCTGATGAGATGCTCCTAGGGGCTGCCGCAAGCTGCTATATCATTACTCTTGCCGCCATCATGGAACGCAGTGGGCTTGAGAAAGAAAACTTAACGATGGAATCTGAAGGTATTGTCGATGTTACCAAAGGGGTAATTACTTATAAAAAGATAATTCACCAACCGCTTGTGGTTTTAAGATCGGATGCCTCCGAAAAAGATGTTGAATTAGCACATCGGCTTGCCAAAAAAGCGGAAGCCTCTTGTATGATTAGCCGTGCTGTACAAGGGAATGTTGAAATTGAATTGCAGGCAAATGTTGTCCTTGCTGCAGAATAATAGGCGTAGATCCGGTTTGGGACTACGCCTTTCTGTTAGACTTACCTTTTAAAAATCCTTGCAAATAGTCCCTTTTTCTTTTTTGCTGGCTTTTGTGTTGCGGGGGAGTTTTTCGTAATAAGTATTTCCTCTTTATCAATGGCATAGTTCATCGCCAAGATTAAGCCAAACTCAGTATCATGGCTTTTATTGGTTACAATGGTATGTTCGATTTTATTTTTGGTAGCGATTTTTACATACTTGGATAGATTCTCATAGCTCATGCTCCCATTTAGAAAAAGATGGGATCCAGGGTATTCCTTCATATACCGCTCCACTTGGGGATAAATCTTTGTTTCTGCTACTTGGCTTTTTAACAGCGCCACAATAATCCGCTCACGCAATGTTCCTAAGTATTTTCGCCGCTCATCTGGCTTTGTTTCTAAGGGGCCATGGATTCCTTGCTGCAAGACCTCTTCCACGGTTTGCTTTTTCAAAAAAATCAACTCCATATAAAAGGCTATTATTATGTATGATAATAACCAATTAAATGTGAATCTCCAAAAAAACACTATACAACAAAAATCCCTCCCTCCTATTAGGAGAGAAGGACTCGAATACAAATGTTTATTGTTTTGCAGTAAACTGTTCTTCTTCGGTAGAACCCTTCAAAGCGGTTGTAGAAGACGTTCCGCCAGTGATGACCATGGATACTTGGTCGAAGTAACCTGTACCAACCTCACGTTGGTGACGTGTTGCTGTGTACCCGTGCTGCTCGCTGCCGAACTCCGCTTGCTGTAATTCGGAGTAGGCTGCCATGCCGCGCTCTTTGTAGCCGCGAGCTAGCTCGAACATACTGTGGTTCAATGCGTGGAAGCCAGCAAGGGTCACGAATTGGAACTTGTAGCCCATTTTACCAAGCTCTTGCTGGAATTTCGCAATCGTTTCTTCGTCAAGTTTCTTTTTCCAGTTGAATGAAGGGGAGCAGTTGTATGCTAATAGTTTGCCAGGGAACTGTTCATGGATTGCTTCTGCAAAGCGGCGAGCCTCCTCAATGTTTGGCTCAGAAGTTTCGCACCAGATAAGGTCGGCATATGGCGCGTAAGCTAAACCGCGGGCAATCGCTTGATCGATCCCAGCTTTCGTGCGGAAGAACCCTTCCGGTGTGCGCTCGCCTGTAATGAATGGAGCGTCATTCATATCGATATCACTTGTGATTAAATCAGCAGCATTTGCATCAGTTCGGGCAACTAACACCGTAGGAACACCCATAACGTCGGCTGCTAAACGGGCAGCAATCAAGTTGCGAACCGCCGTCTGGGTTGGCAACAATACTTTTCCGCCTAAGTGGCCGCATTTTTTCTCGGAAGATAACTGATCTTCAAAGTGAACGCCTGATGCCCCTGCTTCAATCATCCCTTTCATCAATTCGAAGCAGTTTAATTGCCCGCCAAAGCCCGCTTCGGCATCGGCTACGATTGGAGCAAACCAGTCGATGGAGTTGTCGCCCTCAGAATGAGTGATTTGGTCGGCACGCTGCAAGGCTTGGTTAATTCGTTTGACGACGCTTGGTACACTGTTCGCAGGGTACAAGCTTTGGTCTGGATACATATGGCCAGAAAGGTTAGCGTCTGCTGCAACCTGCCAGCCGCTTAAGTAAATGGCTTTCAGACCGGCCTTTACTTGCTGAACGGCCTGATTACCCGTTAAGGCGCCAAGGGCGTTAATGTAATCCTCTTCGTTTAATAGCTTCCAAAGCTTTTCAGCGCCTTTTTTTGCTAAAGTATGTTCGATGTCAATGGAGCCGCGAAGCTTGATAACATCCTCAGCCGTATATGGTCTTGTGATCCCGTTCCAGCGTTTATCTAACTCCCAGCTTTCTTGCAAACCTGCTACTCTTGAATTTTTCATGTTAAATTCCTCCCTATTAATCTATTAATAATTTTTTTATAAACTCTCATATCCAGGTAAAGTTAAAAAGTCTACAAACTCATCATTTAAAATTAAGCCATCAAATAGATTAACAGCTTCATCAAATCGGCCCTCAGCATAGGCTTGTGCACCAATTTCCCGCTGGATTTTTTCCAATTCCTCTGTTTTAAACTGCTCATACATTTCGGCGGTTACCTTCCTGCCGTCATTTAGAACACCTTTCGGGTGGCGGATCCATTGCCAAAGCTGTGCACGTGAAATTTCAGCGGTTGCGGCATCTTCCATTAAGTTGTGGATAGGCGCTGCTCCTCTTCCTGATAACCAAGAAGCGACATACTGAATTCCTACATTGATATTGACCCGAACGCCTTCTTCGGTAATCTTGCCACCTGGTACTTCGAGTATATCCTGAGTCGTAACCGTGATTTTCTGCTGCTTTGTTGTATGAATTTGGTTAGAAACCGGCATTTCGCGGTTAAAGACTTCTAATGCCACCGGAACTAGACCCGGATGCGCAACCCATGTTCCATCATGGCCGTCGCGTGCCTCCCGCTCCTTGTCAGCCCGAACCTTTTCAAATGCTGCTTCATTCGTCTCAGGGTTATTTCGGATTGGAATTTGCGCCGCCATTCCGCCCATCGCTGGTGCCTTACGGCGGTGGCAGGTTTGAATCGTAAGTAATGAATAGGAGCGCATAAACGGCGCTGTCATCGTTACCTGTGAACGATCCGGAAGAATGACATCCTCGCAGTTGCGAAGCTTTTTCAAATAGCTGAAAATGTAATCCCAGCGGCCGCAATTTAATCCGGCTGAGTGATCCCTTAACTCATACAAAATCTCATTCATTTCAAATGCAGCCATGATCGTCTCGATTAATACTGTTGCTTTAATGGTTCCCTTTGGAATCCCAAGCTTTTCTTGTGCAAAAACAAACACATCATTCCAAAGCCGTGCTTCTAGATGACTTTCAAGCTTTGGCAGGTAAAAATAAGGGCCTGTTCCCCTTGCCAGTAAATTTTTTACATTGTGGAAAAAGTACATTCCGAAATCGAAAATGCTTCCTGAAATCGGTTTGCCATCCAATAGCACATGCTTTTCTTCTAAGTGAAGTCCGCGTGCCCGTACGAAAAGTACAGCTGTTTCTTCGTTAAGCACATATTTCTTACCATTTGGATTTTCAAAACTAATCGTCCGATTCACTGCATCTCTTAAGTTGATTTGTCCCTCGACGATGTTTTCCCATGTCGGTGAAGTGGCATCCTCAAAATCAGCCATAAATACCTTGGCACCAGAATTCAAAGCGTTGATAACCATTTTTCTGTCAGTTGGGCCGGTAATTTCAACCCGGCGATCTTGGATGTCCTGTGGAATCGGGGCAATCGTCCATTCACTTGTGCGGATATGCTTTGTTTCTGGAAGGAAATCGGGAAGTTGACCGTGGTTTATTTCCTCCTGGCGTTTTTGCCTGTTTTGTAACAGTTCAATCCGCCGGCCCCCAAACTTTCGCTCCAACTCTTCAATAAAACTCAAGGCTTCTGGCGTTAAAATCTCTTCATACTGGGCTTTCATAGCCCCAACCACTTCAATTCCAGTCGTTTGCGTCGACATGAACTAGATCACCTCTTTGTTATAATACAGTAACTTGCCTCGTTTTGTATTATATAACACGTTTTTTAAAAATGGAACTACTTTTCTGAAAATTTTATAAAAATAGGTAAAATAATCCTTTAGTCGTACTGTTTACTTCTTTTGTACTAGCATAGGTATAAAAAAAGCAGGTACCTCAATCTAAGGTACCTGCTTCAGAATCAAGCTCTTTATATAATCTTTGAAAATCCTTTTCTCGACTTTCACTATTTAAAGAATCTAGACTGACGATGGCAGTTAGCAATCTTTTTTTTAAAGAGGCATCCTTTACCTCTTCCAAAATCCATTGTCGTTTTGAAAATAAGAAATCCATATAAGCCACATACGACTCATCAAACTGCTGCTCAAGCTGCTCGCGGATTTTTCTTGCAAGCGTTGGACTGGCACCGCCAGTCGAAACAGCAATACATAAACGACCACGCTTGAAAAGGGCAGGAAGGTGAAAATTTGATTCATTAGGATCATCAGCTATCGTTACCAGCTGTTGATCATCAGCACAGTCTTTCACAAGTTGATTTAATTGCCGATCATTTGTCGCTGCAAAGATCATGAAGGCATCTTGGATATCCTCAACCGAAAATAGTTTTTGCTGCCAGACAATTTTATCCTCGCCGGCAAGTCTTTGAATTGCCGCTGTTGCCTCAGGACTAATGACAGTAAGGTGGGCACCGCTCTCGAGCAACCCTGATACCTTCCGCTCGGCAACTTTACCGCCGCCAACCACTACTACTTTTTTACCTTCAAGCCGTAACATGACCGGATAGAATGAGCTCATTGGCCAACCTCTAAATATTTCAATAGGGCTTCCTTGGTTGCCTGCTCCGGCATGCCATCCGACTGCAAGCCTGCAGCTTCAACAGCCGCCATTGTTTGTCTTCCCATGCTGATAACCTCTAAATCCTTCAGAAACGCTTCAACTTCTAGGCCGCAATCGTTCAATGCTTCCACAAATGGCTCGACCGCGGCGCTGCTAGGGAAGATCAATGTGTTCAAAGCTGCTTCTCCAATCATTCTTTTAAAAATAGGCAGAAACTGCTGGTCGATTTCTTTTTTGCTTGTTACCAACACATTTTTATAGCCTTTATTCAGAATGCTTGCGTCGCCGACAACAAGATAATCCCTTGACTCATCTGCTAGATTTGCTGTAAATCCAAGCCTATTTAATGCCTTGATGGTTTTGCTAGAGGCTCCAAAAAAGCTTGCTCTAATCGTTCTAATGTCCATTTGTTGGTCAAACACTGCTGAGAAAAATTCTTCCACATTTTCTGGTGATGCAAATAGAATTTTTTCAGAGGCCGTCGCTTTTGTAAGTTCAACTGGAACAGTCATCTTTTTCCATTTTGGAAATTCAATCACATCGGCGCCCTGTTCCATCAGATCTTTTGCCAATTCACTTGGGCTAGTGCCTGTACGGGCAAGTAATATTTGCCTGCCATACAAGGGCTTTTTCTCGAACCAGCTAATTTTTTCGCGAATGGAAATGACCCCGCCGACAAGAATGATAGATGGGTTGCTGAACTTTGCTTCCAAAACCTTCTCTGAAATATCAGTAAGCGTGCCCTGGAGCGTTTTTTGCCGCCCAAACGTACCCCACTGTATCAAAATAACCGGTGTTGTGGCTGGTTTTCCATAGCGAATAAGATTCTCACAAATGAACGGTAAATTCCCTACACCCATGTAAAACGCAATCGTATCAACGCCTCGGGCGAGACTTTCCCAATCCAAATTCGGTTTACCGTCCTGGGATTTATCATGGGCTGTAACGACAGCAAACGATTCTGCATGCGCCCGATGTGTGACCGGAATCCCTGCATATAAGGGGGCTGCAATCCCGGATGTAATACCTGGGACGATTTCAAAAGGAATTTGATGCTGAGCCAGGGCGGCCGCTTCTTCGCCAACTCGGCCGAAAACGCCAGGGTCGCCGCCTTTTAAACGGACAACCACCTTGCCTGCTAAGGCTTTTTCAACCAAAAAATCGTTAATATTTTCTTGGCGCATAAAATGGCGCTCTGGCAGCTTGCCGCCATAGACCAGCTCACTGTTTTCAGGGGCATATTCCAATAGCTTCGGGTTGGCAAGCCGGTCATAAAGAATGACATCCGCTTGCTTGATTGCTTCTAATCCTTTTACGGTAATTAACCCGATATCCCCCGGCCCTGCTCCAACTAAAAATACTTTTCCTTTTTTCATCGTGCAGCCATCCCTCCATGTTTACCTATTCAAGTACTACAAAAATAATATCATTTTCTAATTCTACCTTAAACGTTCGGACTTGTCCTTCATCCGGTGCCTGGACATTTCCATCTAGCAACGAGATTTTCCAATCATAGACTGGACAGTACACGTAATTACCACTGACAAGTCCTTCAGAAAGGACACCGCCTTTTGGGTGGGGACTGCGATTTTCGATGGCAAACACTTGGCCATTCGATAGTTTAAATAGGGCAATTTCCGTGTTATCTATTTTAATTGAATAGCCTGCTCTCATTTTAACATTTGAATAGTGTGCAACTGGAATCCGAGTTATTGTTTGCAGCATGTTCAATCACTCCCCCACCTTAACAGTGTGTTTAGAATAATATTTATCTTTAATTTCCTCGCTTTGAATCGCTTCATTCCAAGGTTCATTATATTTTTTCAATGTTTTATCCATTCGCTCATTCAAGGCTTTACGCGTTTCGGCGTTTGCTAGAACTTCTTTTACGTGTTCAAGTCCCACGCGCTCCACCCATTTAGATGTACGCTCCAAGTAATTCGCTGTTTCCCGATAGTATTGCAAATAAGCACCTGTCATTTCCATTACTTCATCTTGCGTTTTGACTGTACATAGCAAATCTCCTGGGCGAAGATCGACACCGCCGTTACCGGCCACATAAATCTCCCAACCACCATCAATACCGACAAAGCCGATATCCTTGATTCCTGCTTCTGAACAGTTTCTTGGGCAAGCGGATACCCCCATTTTTACTTTATGCGGTGTATCGAGACGTTCAAATTTCTTTTCAAGCTCAATTCCAAGCGCCATTGAATCCTGTGTACCATAGCGGCAGAACTGGGCGCCGACGCAGGTTTTTACCGTGCGAAGCGTTTTTCCATAAGCATATCCAGATGGCATGTCAAGCTCTTCCCACATATTTGGCAGGTCTTCTTTTTTGACACCGAATAATCCAATCCGCTGTCCTCCTGTTAATTTTACAAGAGGAACATTATATTTTTCAGCAACTTCAGCAATTTTTTTCAAATCCGCTGCCGTTGTCACTCCGCCATACATTCTTGGAACAACAGAGTACGTCCCGTCCTTTTGGATATTCGCATGCATTTTTTCATTTACAAGACGAGAATCACGATCATCCTTATATTCATCCATGTGAAGCATGCCAAGATAGTAGTTAATCGCCGGACGGCATTTCGTACAGCCCTCTTCATTGTTCCATTCCAGCACATTCATGACTTCTTTCACACTGGTTAAGCCTTTAACTTTGATTTCTTCAATCAATTCCTCGCGGCTTAAGGCTGTACATCCGCAAATACTTGCTTTCTGGGCAGCTGCAGCATCAAATTGGTCCCCAAGTGTATGGGCAAGAATTTGGCTGACCATCGGTTTGCAGCGTCCGCAAGAACGTCCTGCATTCGTGCAGTGGCTTACTTGATCAAGTGTAGTCAAGCCTTGTGTTTTAATCGCCTCGACAATGGCGCCCTTTGTGACTCCGTTACAGCCGCAAACCAGTTCATCATTTGGCATGGAGGCCACATCCCCACCTGCCTCAGCGCTGCATTCTGTTTGAAAAATCGAAACACCAGTGATATCTTCTTTTTTCGTCAGCATTCGGAATAACCTTGTACTGTCTTTTGTTTCCCCATACATCACAATTCCGACAATCGTATTATTTCTTGTTAAAACTCGTTTATAGATGCCTTCGAATTCATTGTAAACCATGATCGATTTTGTTGAACCATCTTCAAAAATCTCTCCTGCAGAGAAAAGATCAACCCCTGCAACCTTGAGCTGCGTTCCGGTCACGGACCCTGTATAGGGCTCTCCAACCATTCCAGAAATACGGTTTGCGAGCACTTTGCCTTGTTCATATAACGGCGCAACCAGGCCATAAACCATTTCTCTGTGTTCTGCGCATTCCCCAACTGCGTACACATGCGGTGTACTTGTTTCCATAAAATCATTCACAACGATTCCACGGTTTACATAGATGCCGCTGTTTTTAGCTACTTCTGTATTGGACTTAATCCCAATGGCCATGACCACAAGGTCTGCTTCCACTTCAGAGCCGTCTTTAAAGCGCAGGCCTGTCACACGCTCGTCTCCAAGGATCTCAACTGTTTGTTTTTCCATCAAAAAGTTCATGCCTTGTGACTCTAGTTCCGCCTTTAATAAGGAGGAAGCAATTGGATCTAATTGGCGTTCCATCAAATGCGGCATAAGGTGAACGACATCTACTTGCATTCCTAAGTTCAGTAAGCCTCTAGCTGCTTCAAGACCAAGGAGCCCGCCGCCGATTACTACTGCTTTTTTGTATTGACTGGCTGATTTGATCATCATTTCACAATCATTAATATCACGGAATCCGGTCACGCCGATTTTGTCCGCGCCAGGAATTGGTAGAATGAAAGAATTCGATCCTGTGGCAATAATCAATTCATCATACTCTACTTCACGGCCTTGGTTGCTAATCACTCGTTTTTTTTCCACATCGATTTTGACTACAGCTTCACCTGTAAATAATTGAATATGATTTTCCTTATACCAATCTAAAGGATTAATAATGATTTCATCAAAGTTGGCATCCCCTTGCAGGATGTATGATAATTTAATACGGTTATAGTTTGGATGCGGTTCTTGTCCAAAAATAGTTATTTCAAATTGTTTTGGTGCTAGTTTAAGAATTTCTTCAATTGTTCTAACGCCAGCCATTCCGTTTCCGATCATCACTAATTTTTTCATGTTGGGTCACTCCCTATATATTAGTCGTTCATTAATTACGTTTTTCATATTTTTCTCTATAGATATATTGTAATTACCTGTCAGCGAAAAATTTGTGACGTTCGTCACTTTTAAACAACATCTGTGAATGGTTTCACATTATTGTCATAAACCTTATTTTGCTGGATAATAAGTTTAAAAATGGAATATTTTAGAATAAATGGGGGGCTATATGGAAAAATCTATTTTTTCAACTACTAGACAATATGATTTAGATTGGATTCGCGTCTTAGCAACGCTTGCCGTATTTCTTTATCATTGCTCGATGTTCTTCAATCCCTTTCCGTGGCATGTGAAAAACAATCAACTAGACTCAGGCGGAATCTTAGCCTTTTCGCTGTTTGTTGGCTCCTGGCTTATGCCCATCTTTATTGCTGTATCTGGAATAAGTGTAGTCTATACCCTGCAGAGGCGAACCGGATCCGTGTATATTCGAGAGAGACTAGTACGACTTGGAGTACCGCTTTTGTTTGGAGTGGTATTCTTGACCCCTCCACAAGTTTTCATTGAACGTGTTACTCACAATCAGTTTAATGGCTCTTTTTTTGACTTCCTCCCTCATTATTTTGACGGTTTGTATTTAAGTATTGGCGGAGATGGAAACTTTGCTTTTTTTGGTTTGCATTTATGGTACTTACTTGTTCTTATGGTATTTTCACTTCTTACCTTGCCTCTTTTTAAAAAAATAAGCAGGTATAACAAGTTTGGTATGATTCATTTTTTCATCCTACCTATTTTGTTGTTTTTAGTAGGACCGATTAAAACAGTCAATTTAGGCGGATGGGATATTATTTTTTATTTAGTCCTCTTTATTTATGGCTATTACTTTTTATCCAATGAAGCATTTAAACCTGCTCTTCGAAGAACGATTAGGATTCATTTTAGTATCGCTATTATTACATCCATTGTTTTCATCATATGGTTTATGAAGGCATTCCCGAAGCCAGGTACAATTAACGACATTATTTTTTATTCTGTTCATGCGTTAAATTGCTGGAGCTGGCTGTTATGTATTTTCTTTTTGGCAGACAAACATTTAGCTTTTCCAAACCGTTTCTTAAAATATGGCAGTGAAGCCTCGATGCCTTTTTATGTGCTGCACCAGCCTGTCATTGTGTTCCTTGGATATCTTATTTATGATTTGTCGTGGCCAATGCCCGCTAAGCTTATTTTTCTGATAACGGTTTCGTTTGTAGTGATTATGCTTTGTTATCAGCTAGTGATTAAGCGCATTCCTGTTTTGAGATTTTTGTTTGGGATAAAAAGTACAGCAATTTTAAAGAAAGGCTCTGCTAGTAATGCTATTTCACAATCATAAAGAAGAGGGTGCCCATTTATTATTTGGGCACCCTCTCTCATTAGGCTGGCTGTTTATTTTTTTTCAAAAGAGTGAATGGTTTTACCAGTGAATTCAAAACGGGGGCTATGGCACCAATTAATGCAACAGGGACAAGTTCCCATAATACCAACGGAGGAGTGATTAGAATGCCAAACCGATGAATGGCAAATAAAACAAGAAAGTAGGCTGCACTCCCCATAAGGCCTGCCAGCCAGTTGGTTTTTTTAAATAAGAAAAAGAAGAGAGGAATCAAGATGATCGTAATCGGAACATAAGAAGTTGGGTAGTTTACTGCAGCAAAGATGGATTTACCAACAAATCTTAGCAGGATATATAGGGCCGCTGCCGCGACAGGAATAGAAAAATTACGATAAATCCTAATGATAATAATGGTTAAGGAGGCTACCATTAGCACGGAATAAATCGGATAAACCCATTCCGGTATGCCGCCAAATATTTGTGAGGCCGGGTCTGAGATTAATTCTAGTATTTCATTTGAGGCAATTGATTTACCATGAATATACTGGTCATAGGAAATCGCTCCATTTTCCTGCTGCATGTTTGGAAACAAGAAACATTCAAGAAGAAACATCGCAAACCACGTATGCATGGACTTCCACGTTGGTTGCACGTCCCGACTATAAATATAGTAGCCTCGCCAAACGCCAAAAATCATAATATCAGTGGCAATGTAGTAAATAAAATGAGTCGGGCTCCATGTTGTTAAATCAATGCCGTAGGCAATATGATAAGTAAAATCTAAGGGAATTCCAATTAAAAATAGTGCATAGCCGATGGTTATAAGGTTTCTTGAAAAACGATCCATATAATGTGAGCGCCGCCATTCTTGGATGAGCAAGATGGCCCCAAGAGCAAATCCCATCGTATTGACGATATGAGGTATGGAGTATTCTTCAAATAAATACTTAAAATGATAGGAGGCATCCCATGCGGAACCAATGAATTTTAATAAAAAGGCAATTACCCACAAACGATAATATTTCAATATACCTTCCCCCTTCGCTTAACCAAGTAAATCAAATATATCCCCATAAATAGCGATAAGGATATAATTAATCGCTATGGCAATTCCAAACGTAATTCCCGCTATCCGAGCATTTCTTTGTGTAAATAATCGATACATAAAAACAATTCCAGAGGCGACAACAAAAATGTTGCATAATAAAAAAGTCCAAAGCAAATTTTCACTATGGGCAACTGCTGTAACATGTAATAAATAGAACGGTATCAACTGGCCAGTTCCTCCATTAATTGAGCAATTCAAACATAATCACTTCTTTATTTTAATGACGAATTATTTCGTAAAATTGTTTCAGTATTATTGTGACTTCTTCTCTATATTATCATTATATTAACTATTGTTGAGTAGATTACTTACAAAAAATTCTTGCATTGGATTTAATAGGAATTGTATATTAATAAAATGGACCTTAGTCTGAAAGGAGTATGACTTTTGCGACATTTTATTATTCCCCTATTAATATTATCTACTTTGCTTATATCTGCATGTAATTCAATAAAAGTGCCTAAGTCTACGATGGACCATCAAATGAGTGCTACTCCCACAAATGTGGTGCCAACAAATTCTGAATGGAAAATCTCGGATCATCCGAAAGCGAACGAAGAACTGCCCGTTTCAATTTTGATAATGGATAAAGCGGGAAACCCCATTAAATCCTTCGAAACTGTTCATGAGAAAAAAATGCATTTATTTATAGTTAGCAAGGATTTATCTTATTTTTCTCATATTCATCCTGAATATAAAGGAAATGGAGAATTTGATATCACTACGGTATTCCCCTCAGGTGGAGATTTCAAACTCCTCTCCGAATTCACACCTAAGGGCGGTGGTGATCCTAGTGTGGAAAGCAAGTGGGTTCAGATAGAGGGTGAACCAGCAAAGGGAGTGCCTCTCATCCCTGATAAGAAGCTAACTAAAGTGATTGAGGATAAAAAAATCTCGCTCTCGTTTGTAAATTTGAAGGCTGGAGAAACTTCACATCTGACATTTACTATCCATGATGCTAAAACCAATAAACCGATTAAAGATCTGGAGCCATATTTAGGGGCAATGGGCCATGCTGTTTCGATGAGCGGTGATGCCGAAAAATACCTGCATATTCATCCAATGACCATGGAAGGGAATGGACCGAAGGTTACGTTTATGACTATTTTTCCTGATAAGGGAATCTATAAAATTTGGGGGCAATTTCAGCAAAAGGGGAAAGTCTTTACGGTTCCTTTTGTAATAAGAGTTTCTTAACCTTGTGAAGGACATTTCTCTGGGTTTCTTGATGGGTTTTGTCCTTCATTCAGTTTATGAAAGACATTTGCCTGATTTTCATATTGAGTTTTGTCATTTATATAACTTTTACATCAAAAAAACCTCTTCTCAAATCTAGAGAAGAGGTTTTATCCTTCTTAGTACATTTCAGAAGTAGTTTTAGCCTGCATGTGAAGCAATAGGTAGTCAGGTCCACCTGCTTTTGAGTCTGTTCCTGACATGTTGAAGCCGCCGAATGGCTGGTAGCCAACGATTGCACCAGTACAAGAACGGTTAAAGTATAGATTTCCGACATGGAAATCTTCACGAGCTTGCTCTAAGTGGGCACGATTTTTCGTGATAACAGCACCTGTTAAGCCATACTCTGTGTTGTTAGCAATTTCAATGGCTTCTGTGAAATTCTTAGCTTTTGTGAAACCAACCACTGGGCCAAAGATTTCTTCCTGCATAATGCGAGAATCTGGAGCAAGGTCTGCAATAATAGTTGGCTTAATGAAGTAACCTTTAGAGTCATCGCCTTCACCGCCGGCCATTAATTTGCCTTCACCTTTACCGATTTCAACATATTCCATGATCTTTTTGAATGCACTATTGTCGATAACTGGACCCGTAAATGCGCCTTGCTCAGTAGGATCTCCAACAGTTAATTGATTCGTTAACTCTACAACGCGATTTAAAACTTGATCGTATACATCTTCAACGATGACAGCACGTGAGCATGCAGAACATTTTTGACCTGAGAAGCCAAACGCACCAGCAACGATGGATTGTGCAGCAAGCTCAAGATCCGCTTCAGAATCAACAACGATTGTATCTTTTCCGCCCATTTCGGCAATCAAACGCTTCATCCAAACTTGGCCAGGGTTTACCTTTGAAGAACGTTCGAAAATGCGAAGACCTACATCACGTGAACCTGTAAAGCTGATGAAACGAGTATCTTTATGGTCAACTAAATAGTCGCCCACTTCTGCTCCGCTTCCTGGAACGAAGTTTAGGACACCTTTAGGAAGACCTGCTTCTTCCATTACTTCAACAAATTTAGCCGCAACGATTGGAGTTGTTGAAGCCGGCTTTAATAGAACTGTATTACCAGAAACGATTGCCGCAACGGTTGTTCCAGCCATGATCGCTAATGGGAAGTTCCAAGGAGAAATAATGATTCCTACTCCTAGTGGAATATAGTCATAGCGGTTAAATTCATTTGGACGGCTGTTTACTGGTACGCCATTTTTCAGTGCCAGCATTTGACGGCCATAATATTCTAGGAAGTCGATTGCTTCTGCTGTATCAGCATCCGCTTCTCTCCATGGTTTTCCAGCTTCTTTAGTTAAAAGAGCAGAGAATTCGTTCTTGCGACGGCGAATAATTGTTGCTGCTTTAAAAAGCACATCTGCACGAACTTCTGCCTTAGTTTTCTTCCATGTTTTAAAAGCTTCAACTGCTGCTTGCATCGCTTTTTCAGCAAGCTCTTGGTTCGCTTTTGAAACTCGGCCAATCAATTCTTCTTTATTAGCAGGATTGTAAGAGGCGATTTTATCTTCAGTCGTAATTTTTTCTCCGCCGATAACAAGAGGGTAATCTTGTCCCAAATATCCCTCTACTGTTTTTAACGCATTAAGATATGCCTGGCGATTTTCTTCTGCCGTAAAATCTGTAAATGGTTCGTGTTTGTAAGGTTGTACCATTGTTCTGAAACCCTCCTATGTATTGAAACGTTTACACCCAATGTTCATTCTACAGCAATAATTTCATTGTTTCAAATGATTATATTTACAAAAAAAGCCGGCACAGCGGCCGGTCTTTTATTGATAAATATAAACAAACGGTTCGTCTTCATTTGCCTTGCGGACAATTAAGGCTTCAGGACCGTCGACTGACGTAATACTAACAGAAACAGAGATGTATTTAGGAAAATGTTCCATCACTAAACCTGTTAGGTACTGGGTAAAACCAATTCCTTCTGTTTTTCCATAAAATTGAATTGGAATGGTAATATTTAAATCCTGCAATTGATCTCCAACGTAAAACGCTCGGCCAATGACTCCATTGAAATTAGGAAAATATTCTTCCACGTCCTGCTTAAAGTTTAGGAAGGCCGTTACATCATCCCGGTGATCCTCCTGAGCATCCGTTGAAGGGAACAAATAATATTTTTCATTATCCTTTTCCCAGTCATTTAACGTTTGACTGCCTTTATCTACCGTTGAGTATGCAAAGTACCTTCCTGGAATCACGGACGACTTGCTTTGTTGTTCAAATAAACCAATCGTAATTGGGACGTCTGATAAGCCCTTTATGGCACGCATACGTTTGACCACTTCTTCGGCCATTTTCTTGCCTTCCCTTTCCATATCGGCGAAGGGAATTTTTTTCTCATAAACAGGGCCATCTTTTACAGTTTGATAGTAGTAAATGGAATTAAGGGCCAGTCCAATTGTAACGCCGCCTAGTGAAACATTTCCCTTATCATCTTTTGTTAAATAATCATGCTCTAAAATATGAGCCAAATAAACGGGAGAAGATGGCTCGCTGCCAGCCGGTGCCGTGTCAACCGGGTTTAATCCAATATTATCTGAGGCCTTGAGCCCTTCCCCCTTTAATTGTGGATCAGTAAATTTGCGGTTTAACCAAAGCCTTATCGTCTTTCCTTTAATTTCCTGACCTTCACGGAAATAATATTTATCAGTACTAAAACTATTTTGGGCAATTCGCATTAGACCCGTTTCAAATTCATTCAGGTCATAGCGAGTATTAATATTATTAACAACCATTCCGCGTGCTTCCCCGGGCTCAAATGGCAGGATGGTTCGATAATAATTGTCCGAAATATTGTATTTAGGAATAATCGCCTTCCCTTTCACTTTCTCCTCTGTTTGAACCTCTTCATTTTGCTTTTGAAAATTCGGTGCACATGCACTCAGCAAAAAGACAAGGGAGAGAGCGAGTAATGAGAGCTTTCTCACGTTGATAACACCTTCTTATTTATTTAATTCTACTAAAAGCTTCTCCTCATCCCATACTTCGATTCCCAGTTCTTGAGCCTTGGCTAATTTAGATCCGGCATCTTCACCTGCGATAACGAGATGGGTTTTCTTACTTACGCTTCCGGCTACGTTGCCGCCGAGTGCTTCAATTTTTTCCTTCGCTTCATTTCTCGATAACTGCTCAAGCTTACCTGTAAGGACTACAGTCTTCCCAGCAAAAATAGAATCAGACTCTTCAGCGGTAACTGGTTTTGCTCCTTTGTACTCCATGTTGACCCCAGCGGTCATAAGTTCTTGGACAAGCTCACCGGCTTCTTCTTGTTCAAAAAAGGCCACAATCGATTCGGCCATTTTATCACCAATTTCGTTAATCGCGATTAAGTCATCCTTGGATGCAGCAGCCAGCTTATCTATAGTGCCGAAACTGATTGCTAAGGTCTTTGCCGCTTTCGCCCCAACATGCCGGATTCCTAAACCAAAGAGCAGCTTTTCAAGTGAATTGCTTTTCGATGCCTCAATTGCCTTCAGTAAATTAGAAACCGACTTTTCGCCCATACGTTCAAGCGCTAAAAGCTGTTCACGGGTAAGCTTATAAATATCGGCTACATCACTGATTAATTTTTCCGCAAAAAGCTGACTAATGACCTTTTCCCCAAGCCCATCAATATTCATCGCATCTCTTGAGACAAAGTGAATCAAACCTTCGCGGATTTGAGCAGGACATTTCGGATTAATGCATCTTAATGCTACTTCACCTTCTAGACGGACCAGTTCACTTTCACACTCAGGACAATGGGTTGGCATGTGGAAATCTACTTCTTTTCCTGTCCGTTGATCAGCAAGGACATTGACTACTTCAGGAATAATATCGCCCGCTTTTTTAACGACCACCCTATCACCAATTTTTATATCCTTTTCACGGATTAAATCTTCATTATGCAACGAGGCACGCTGCACGGTTGTCCCAGCTACTTTCACCGGCTCTAAGATGGCAGTTGGTGTTACGACACCCGTCCTTCCAACGCTAAGTTCAATATCTATTAAAGTTGTTACAACCTCTTCAGCCGGAAACTTATAAGCAATTGCCCAGCGTGGGCTTTTAGCTGTTGTTCCGAGTGCTGCCTGCTGTTGTAAGGAATCTACTTTTATAACAATTCCATCAATCTCATATGGAAGGTGCGGCCGTTTTTCGACCCAGCTATTGACGTATTCAATTACATCATCAATCGTTGTGCATTTTCTTCTTTCTTTATTTGTTTTAAAACCAAGATGATCCAAATAATCAAGGCCTTCACTGTGCGAAACTACACCGCTTTCTCCGGTATTACCAATTCCGTATAAAAAGACATCTAGTTTTCTAGAAGCAGCAATCTTCGGATCTAGCTGTCTTAGTGATCCCGCGGCGGCATTACGAGGGTTGGCAAATAGCTCCTCACCTCGGTCATGTCGTACTTGGTTCAAGGATTCAAAGGAACGCTTTGGCATGTACGCCTCACCACGAACCTCTAATGAGACATTTTCCCGTAAGCGCAATGGAATGGATTTAATCGTTTTTAGGTTAGCGGTAATATCTTCCCCAATCGTTCCATCCCCGCGAGTGGCTCCTTGAATAAACATTCCCTCTTCATATCTTAATGAAACGGCCAGTCCGTCAATTTTCAGTTCACATACATATGAAAAATCATCCCCGACAGCCTGGCGGATGCGGCGGTCAAAATCCTTTAAGTCCTGCTCGTTAAAAGCATTCCCGAGGCTTAACATTGGAGTACGGTGCTCAACTTTTTCAAATACATCAAGCACGGCGCCGCCAACTCTAACGGAAGGAGAATCTGGTGTTTTTAGCTCTGGGAATTTTTCCTCAAGTTCCAATAACTCCTGCATTAGCTGATCATATTCCACATCCGGAACGGATGGCTGGTCTAATACATAATAATCATAGCCATATTGATTTAATAGGTTTCTAAGCTCATTCACTCTCTGTTCAGCGATTTGAAGGTCCATATACCCAGCCCTTTCATTAACATTTCAATCTTACGCTTTTTTAATTGGTGCGAATTTGGCCAGCAGACGTTTAATGCCAACCGGACTTGGGAACGCAATATCAAGCTCGGTTCCTTCGCCTTGGCCTTTTACACTAACAACTGTTCCAATCCCCCATTTACCATGCTCGGCTTTATCGCCAACCTTCCAGCCGATATCATCCCCACTGGAGGCCGCCGAAACGGGACGCATGACAGGCTTACGTGGTGCTGATGGAGTGCCAAATGAGCTTCCTCGGGCTTCGAATGAAGATCCTTTTGACCCAAATGATGATCCTGCCCCCCCAAATGCCCTTGAACCGCCAAAAGGAGACGATTGCCTTTTTTCAGGCTCCACTCCTTCTAAAAGGTCCTCTGGAATCTCGCTGATAAATCTAGATGCTGGGTTCATATTAGTTCGGCCAAATAACGTTCTCATTTGAGCGTTTGTTAAGAATAGAGTTTGCTCTGCTCGTGTAATTCCCACGTAAGCAAGTCGACGTTCCTCTTCCATTTCTGCTTCTTCCATAAGGGAACGGCTATGAGGAAATACTCCTTCTTCTAGCCCAATTAAGAAGACCACAGGGAATTCCAAACCTTTTGCTGAGTGTAAAGTCATAAGTGTAATCGAATCAGCTTTTTCGCCTTCTTCATCCAATGAATCAATGTCGGCAACTAGTGCTAAATCTGTTAAAAAAGCGACCAGACTTTTATCTTCGTTTGTATCCTCAAAATTTTTCGTAACGGATAATAATTCCTCAAGGTTTTCTAACCGGCTTTGTGCTTCGAGCGATTTTTCGGCCTTAAGCATTTCTTTATATCCTGTCTTTTCAAGCACTTCTTCGACTAATTCCGTAACCGATAGGAATTCCTGCATATTCGTATAGTTACGAATTAAATCGCGAAACTCTCTTGCTGCCTTCGTAATTTTCGGGCTTAAGCCAATCAATTCAATCGAATCAAGCGCCTGATAGATGGAGAGATCATGCATGGCGGCAAAGTCGGCGATTTTATCGAAAGAAGTCGAGCCAATCCCGCGTTTCGGTACATTGATGATTCGCTGCAAGCTGATATCATCGTCTGGATTAGAAATTAGACGCAGGTAAGCAAGCATGTCCTTGATTTCTTTTCTGTCATAGAATTTTGTACCGCCGACAATTGCATATCCGATATTTGATTTAAGCAGCACTTCTTCCATCACACGGGACTGAGCATTGGTACGATAAAGGATCGCAATATCTGAAAGCTTGTATTTGTCATCACGGGTTAATTCTTTTATTTTTCCAGCCACGAATTGTGCTTCGCCCTGCTCGCTATCTGCACGGTAATACACAAGTTTGTTTCCTTCAGGGTTTTCGGTCCAAAGGTTTTTCGCTTTGCGGTTCATGTTGTTTTCAATAACCTTATTCGCTGCGAGGAGGATCCGCTTTGTTGAACGATAATTTTGTTCAAGCAGAATGACGGTTGCATTTGGATAGTCCTTTTCGAATGAGAGGATATTGGCAATGTCCGCACCGCGCCAGCGATAGATCGATTGATCCGAGTCGCCGACGACACAAAGATTTCTGAAACGCATGGCGAGCATTTTGACAAGCATGTATTGAGCTCTGTTCGTATCCTGGTACTCATCAACATGGATGTATTGAAATTTTCGCTGATAATACTCAAGCACTTCCGGAACACGTTGAAACAACTGAATCGTCATCATGATTAGGTCATCAAAATCCAAGGCCTGATTTTTGCGTAACCGTTTTTGGTATTCCTTATATATTTCACTGACCTTTTGTTCAAAATATTGTCCGCCAGCCGTTTTCTCATATTCTTCCGGGTCGATTAACTCGTTTTTAGCGGAACTGATCGCCCCTAAAATCGCACGCGGGTCAAATTTTTTCGGATCGAGATTTTTTTCCTTTAGAATACCTTTAACCACCGATTGCTGATCGGTTGTGTCCAAAATCGTAAAATTGCGGTTAAAGCCCATCCGGTCGATGTCTCTGCGTAAAATTCTTACGCACATTGAGTGAAAAGTGGAGATCCAGATTTCCTCTGCCGCTCCGCCCATCATTTTTCCGATTCGTTCTCTCATTTCTCTTGCCGCTTTATTTGTGAATGTTATTGCTAAAATATTATATGGATTCACTCGTTTTTCTACGATTAAATACCCTATTCGATGAGTTAAAACTCTGGTTTTTCCACTTCCGGCACCTGCCATTAATAAAAGCGGTCCGTCTGTTGCTTTTACAGCGCTTTGCTGTTCGGGGTTTAGCCCGTTTAACAGCTTGTCGGTTAAATATTGCATGTTATCCACCACCATCACAAACATTTGTTCTTGTTTTTATTTTACCGTTCCATTCTATTGATAGCAAATTCTATCGGACATATCGGACACTTTTTATCGTATCGAGTGCTTGGTCGAAGTTTTCATAAAGGGCATTTCCAACGACTATGACATCAGCATGCTTGGCCATTTCCGCCGCCTGCTCCATTGTAGAGATGCCGCCGCCATAGAAAAATGTTGTTTTATTGAGGACCTTTTTGACGTCTGCTACAAGAGCAGCATCCCCATATTTACCACTATATTCGAGATAAAATATCGGTAGTTGAAACATTTTTTCTGCCATCATCGCATAGGCCTTTACATCTTCATTACTCATTTTAGCGTTTGACGATGTTAGTTGGGCTGCTTTGCAATCTTCGTTCAAGATGCAATAGCCCTCCATAACGATTTCATCCCAGTCCATAATCTCACCAAATTCCTTTACAGCCTGATGGTGAAGTCCTGTAATCCACTTCGTATCGGTGCTATTTAGAATAGTCGGAATGAAATAAAGGTCAAAGCCTGGTGTCACCGTCTCTATACTAGAAACTTCAAGGACACACGGAACGGTATATCTGCGAACTCTCGCCATTAAGTCGAGCACATTCTCAAGGGTCACCCCATCAGTGCCGCCAACCATGACAGCATCCGTACCCGATTCACATATTTTTTCTAGCTTATCGTCAGAAATTTCTTTATTAGGATCGAGTTTAAACACATGGCGCCACTCGCGAAAATCATACATTTAAGGAAGCCTCCCATTACCTAAGTCCATTACACCATTATAGCATTAGCGGTATCGATAAAAAAATAAAACCCTGTAAGAAATAAAATCCAAAAAGAAAAACCGAAGAACGCTCTCCGGCTTGGTTATACTTCTTCAGTTTTGCTGTTTTCTTCTTTAATCCGTTCTAGAACCATTTCATACGTATCATTTCCAAAGTTCAAGCAGCGTTTTACACGTGAAATGGTCGCGGTGCTTGCCCCTGTTTCTGTTTCAATTTTATGATAGGTATTGCCTTCACGTAGCATTCTAGCAACGTCTAACCGCTGGGCAAGAGACTGAATTTCATTGATGGTACATAAATCGTCAAAGAAACGATAGCACTCTTCTAAATCCTTTAATGAAAGAACTGCTTGAAATAATTGGTCGAGTTCTTTTCCCCGTAATTTATTAATCTGCATATATTTTACTCCTTTTATTTATTTTATATTGAAAGAAACACTTTTTTGTAGTCCAGGGTTGGTTGGAACCACGTTGACCCATGTTTTTCCCGGTACCAAACGAACTTCTTCCCCATCCTTCATTGGAACAATTAAACCGTTCTTATTCTTCCACTCAACTTCATTTACTTTGCCCTTTTGCAGCAAATAACCTTTACCGCCGGACTTAAGGTCAATATCTCTGCGCCCAGACGAATCAATCACTTGATGAACCGCTTCGATAATGAAGATATTATCGAGCAGAACCGGTTCATCCGTCTCTAAATCAACCGTTTGTTCTCCTCCTGAAAAGCGCTCATATTTTCCAAGTGTACTGTCAAACTTGTAAGTGGAATCTGAAATTTTGCTTTTTGAATAAGTAATCAAAACGGATTTGGCTTCATTACCCGTTACATTTTTACTGTCTTCATTCGTATAGAACTTAAATGCCGGAGGACTTTTTTCCATGGAATATCTTTTTTGCTTCGCGCCCTTTAAAATATTGTCATAAGTAATATAGGAGTTATGCGGTGCTTTACGGGTAGTAGATCGTTTAAACAGGGTCCCATCATAGACCATTCCATCTAAATTATCAACATAATTTTCCTCTAGCATCTGCTTTGCCTCCGGACTCCAGCCATGGGCAACATAGAGAGCATTCAATCCTTTAGCAAGTTCGATATAATAATCTCGTGCACTTCGGACAGGTCCGATATTCGTCGGCTTTTCGCTTTGAAAAACGGCTAGAAAGCGGGTAATATCACCTTCCGCCAGAACTTCATAAATAATATCTGCCTTGTTTAATCCAGATTGCGGTCTTGCTTTTGGATGATTATTCACCATCACGGCTACGGCTCTTCCAGCGGTATCGGTTTCAGAACCGATGCCTGTTAGTGGGAAATAGTAAGGATCCTCCTGCTTCTGTTCTTCTTTTTCCACCACTTTGTTAACAGTCTCATGCCTTTTTTCTGGTTCCTTCACCTGATCCTTATTACTGCAGCCAGAAAACAATAAAAGGATAGCTGCCATGGCAAAAGCCCATTTTTTCATCTATTGAACACCCCGAATTCCATTCTTGATGTTAAACACTTTCACACTTTAACTCTTTACTTAATTACAGTTTATCGCATAATCGAAGGAAAGAGAACTGTTTTATTCATGACATCATACATTCCCTGCTGCGTAATACGAATGTATGGTAAATGCGTGGAAGAAAAGAACAACAAGCTATAAATTGGATCCGAGAAAGCATAACCACGCTTGGCTAACTCCTCAAAAAGTCTTTTTTCTTGTTGAATTAATTCTTCGACAGGTAGGTTTGACATAATTCCATTTAATTCCAAAGGTAATTCACAAACGACCTCTCCATTCTCTACCATGACAATTCCGCCACCAAGTTCTTTCATTCTATTAAAAGCATGGATAATATCTTGTTTACTTTTTCCTATTAAAATAATATCCCCCGTGTTTGAAAATGAACTAGCTAAGGCAGGTAATTTAGTCGCAAATCCCTTTAGAATTGTATTAATCCGCCATTTTCCTTTTCGGTCAATTAAGGTAAAAAAGCATTCATCATGATTGGTTGGCAATTCATCTCCGGAAACATCAATTGCAATGGAATATGGTTTTGTAATGACTGAGTTTTCCATTTTAATTCCAAATGGCATCGAAAATTGGAGGTCATCTGTCGATAGTTCCCAATCTAATTCCATTGGCTTTAATCCATATTGCTCCCAATTAATGGATCCATATGCATCTTCAACTTTTACCCCATCACGCTTCACCCATTTCCCTTTTGCAAGAACGGATACAGGGGTTGGATTTTCGATGCTTGCTAAAAAGTTAATATTGGCGACACGTCCAGTAGCAATATTACCATGCAAATGGTCAATATCGTAGTATCTGGCGATATTTACAGTTGCCATATTATAGGCATCGATAACAGGAACACCTTTTTCTATAGCAATCCGAATCATGTGATCGGTGATTCCCTGCTCGTAAAAGGCAGATGAGGAACCGTCGGTATTAAATATTAATCTATCATATGCATCAATGCCTAATCGTTTCATATCGTCCAAAAGGGCTGGTAAATCAGGCCGTATCGAAGAGTTTCTTAGCGATACCATATAACCCTGCATTAAACGTTTATAGATCTCTTCACCTGTCATCGCTTCATGGTCACAATCGGCACCTAAAAGCATCATTTTGGCCAATGTTTTTTCAGACGCCCCTGGAAAATGACCTTCGATTTGCTTGCGCATCCGCTTTGCTTCTTGAATCCAATGCAGCATCATATCATCGCCATCAAGCAGCTTCGGCCAGCCGGTCAGTTCCCCGCCTTGCAGGACAGCGTCATGTTCGAGCCATGATTTAATATTACTGTGTGAAAAAATTTCTTCTTCATGCAAAATTTCCGTTTGCGAATCAAAACGACACCACCAAAACATTGTCGTTGGAATCGAACGAAGGTCCTTTAATAATGAAAACGCCTCCCTCTTGTTTAAATTTAACATAAGGGCCATGTTGTCATTAATTAACGTTGTTGTTCCAAATTGGGATGCATAGGCTGCAAGCGTATGGGGATTATATAACTGAAACGGGTGGGCATGTGGCTCGATGTATCCTGGTACAAGGATTTTGTCCGTACAATCAATGAATTCACAATTTTTCACTTGTGCCGGCAAATCCTCGCCAACATAAACAATCCGATCTTCATAAATCCAAATATTTGCACGCATCCATTTGCGAAAGGTTTGATTTAAGTACAAAGCATTTTTCAATAATATGGTGGGAGACGTTTTCCCATCCAAAACGGATACATGCATGCGTAAGTGTTTATTTTTCCAGCGGTAGCGTTGTTCTAGCATACAAATTCCCTCCCTTAAAAAAACTATCTATATAATAAAATCTTGATTTAATAATAAAGAAAGCCCTTACATTTTTTTCTTTAGATACTATACTATCATACTTTACAATTTAAAGCAGTAAAGAATTGATAAATATTGTAAACACATTGTGAAGGAGTGAGCATTTTGAATATCAAGCCGAATATTGGCATTTTAAACGCATTAATCCGAATTACACTTGGACTAACGGTTCTTGCTTGGAGCACGTCTAAGTTGGTAAAGCACCCATGGAGGGATTCCTATTTATTTGTAGCACTATGCGCTGCGATGAAAGTAGCAGAAGGAATTGTCCGCTATTGTCCGGTAACGGCCCTATGTGAAAAATGCCAGGGGATGATTGAGGAACATAATCAGGCTAATGATTCATTGGATGGAATGGAAGGAATGGAAGTTCCTTATAATCCGACTTGATTAGAGATTTAAGTAAAAGGGGCTGGCCGCGAACGGTCAGCCCTTTTTATTAGGATTACATTTGCTTACACTCTACAAAACGTGCTCAATCGCTTTTGAACCGATATCATTTCTATAAAAGACACCCTTACACGCTAATTTTTCCAGCTCAGCATATACTTTTTTCTGTGCTTCAACTAATTGATCTGCCTTTGCGCCGACAAGGAGAACCCTTCCTCCCGCTGTAGTGAATTCCCCTGCAGCATTTTTACGTGTTCCCGCATGAAACGTATAGACATCCTTATTAAACTGATCTAGACCATTTAAAACGGCACCCTTTTGGTAATCTTCTGGATATCCATTTGAAGCAACCACTACACCAACCATTGATTGAGAATCCCAATCAAGAACTGGAACGCCACCATCTAAAAGTTCGATAATGACCTCCACTAAATCTGATTTCAATCTTGGCAAGATAACCTGAGTTTCTGGATCACCAAAGCGTGCGTTAAATTCGATTACCCTAGGGCCTTCAGCCGTTGCGATTAAGCCTGCATATAGGATGCCACAAAAGCTTCTGCCTTCCTGAACCATTGCATTGGCGGCCGGCTTCAGGACTGTTTCAATAGCCGTTTGCACCATATCGGCACCAATTTGCGGAACAGGTGAATACGCACCCATACCACCAGTATTTGGACCTTGGTCACCATCAAAAGCACGTTTATGATCCTGCGCAATTTCAAGTGGTATAACTACGCCCCCATTCACGAAAGCCATTAAAGAAAATTCTTCTCCGCTTAAAAATTCTTCAATGACTACTCTTGAGGACGCAGCCCCAAACTTTGCTCCAACAAGCATATCTTCAAGGCTTGCCAAAGCTTCCTCTTTGGTCATGGCCACTGTTACACCTTTTCCGGCTGCTAAGCCATCTGCTTTAATCACAATCGGTGCGCCCTTTTCCTCTACATACTGACGTGCATCCTCAAAAGAAGTAAAGACAGCATAATCAGCCGTAGGAATCTGGTACTTCTTCATTAATTCTTTCGCAAACGATTTGCTTCCCTCAATTTCCGCTGCTGCTTTTCGAGGGCCAAACACCTTCAAGCCTGCTGCTTCAAACCGGTCAGCCAATCCTTCAAGAAGGGGCACCTCTGGACCAATAATCGTCAGACCCACACCCTCATTTTTAGCAAATTGAATCAGTTGTTCGTAATTAGTTTCATCAATTTCTACAAGGTCGGCCACATCCGCCATTCCGTCATTACCAGGGGCCGCAAACACCTTTTCTACAAGAGGACTTTCGCTTACTTTTAAACAAATGGCATGCTCTCTTCCGCCGCGGCCAATTATTAGAACCTTCACCATTTCTCACCCCTTTTAGTGTTTAAAGTGTCTTACTCCAGTAAATACCATGGCAATGCCGTATTCGTCTGCCTTTTTGATCGAATCCACATCACGTATTGATCCGCCAGGTTGAATAATCGCCGTTATTCCTGCTTTAGCAGCTGCTTCCACGGTATCATCCATCGGGAAGAAGGCATCAGAAGCAAGTGCGGCACCTTCAGCTTTGCTTCCGGCCTGCTTAAGAGCGATCTCTGCTGAACCTACACGGTTCATTTGACCGGCACCAATGCCAAGTGTCATGTCTTCGTTTGAAATAACGATAGCATTAGATTTCACATGTTTAACAACCTTCCAGCCCAACTTCAAAGCTTCCCACTCTGTTTCAGAAGGCTTTCTTTTGGTAGGAATGGTAATCTCCGCATCCTCTAATGGATAGCGGTCCTGCTCTTGTACCAGTAACCCGCCTTCAACCGTTGTCATCTTTAACTCCGCTTTTGGCGCTCGCTCAAACGGAATCGTTAAAAGACGCAAATTCTTTTTCGCAGTTAAAATATTTAAAGCTTCCTTCGAAAAAGAAGGAGCAATGATAATTTCTAAGAAAATTTCATGAAGTTTCGCAGCCGTTTCAGCATCGACTTCACGATTGAAAGCAATAATACCCCCAAAAATCGAAACTGGATCCGCCGCAAACGCTTTTTCGAATGCTTCATAACCCGTTTTCCCTGTACCAACACCGCAAGGATTCATATGCTTTACGGCAACGGCTGCAGGTTCCGTAAATTCTTTAACAATTTGCAGAGCAGCATCAGCGTCATTGATATTATTATAGGAAAGCTCTTTACCATGAAGTTGCTCAGCATAAGCAATTGAAAAAGTTGAGCCTAATGGCTTTTTATAAAAAGCCGCTTGCTGATGCGGATTTTCCCCGTACCGAAGTGACTGCTTTAATTCATATGTAACGGTCATTTTCTCCGGATTTTCTTCTTGAGCAAGATTGGTCATGTATTCTGCGATTAAGGCATCATAAGCAGCCGTATGGCGGAACACTTTCGCTGCTAGCTTTCTTCTTGTTTCAAGTTTTGTAGCACCATCAGTTTGTAGTTCCGCAATCACTTTCTCATAATCCGCAGGATCCACGACGACAGTGACATATTGATGATTTTTTGCCGAAGCACGGAGCATGGTTGGGCCGCCAATATCAATATTTTCAATGGCATCAGCCACTGTCACATCCGGTTTTTCAATCGTCTGCTGGAATGGATAAAGATTCACGCAAACAACCTGAATAGGCGCAATACCATGTTCATCAAGCTGTTTTTGATGCTCTACCTCATCATGTTTCGCTAATAAACCGCCATGAATAAAAGGATTTAATGTTTTAACACGGCCTTCTAAAATTTCAGGAAACCCGGTGACATCACTAACGCCCATAACAGGAATGCCCTGCTCTTGAAGCATTTTTTTCGTACCGCCGGTTGAGATGATTTCAAAGCCCAAACCAACTAACTCTCTAGCAAATTCGCTAACTCCACTTTTGTCAGAAACACTAATTAGCGCGCGTTTTTTCTGCATATAATACCTCTCCTTGTGTAATAAGCATTTGTAGAATCGATGGATATAGCTTATGTTCAATCGCCTGAATCTTTCTTGTTAAACTCTCTCTTGTTTCCTTTTCCTCTAGACGAACCCGCTCCCTGACAATGATTGGACCGGTATCCATTCCTTCATCAACAAAATGAATTGTTACACCGCTCCATTTCGCTTTTGCAGCCAATGCCTGCCCAATCGCATCTTTACCTGGAAAATCCGGGAGCAGCGAAGGATGAATGTTGATGATTCGTCCTTCAAACTCTCTTAATAAAGTTGGACCGATCAACCTCATATAACCAGCAAGAACAATCAGATCCACTTGATTGTCCTTTAGTAAGACAGATATTACTTTTTCATAGTCTTCCTTGCTTGGATAATCTTTAGGGTTAAAAACAAACCAAGGAATCCCTGCTAAGCCTGCTCTTTCGATTACGTAAGCACCTGGTTTATCGCAAACCAAAAGAGTTAGATTAGCCGTGAGTATCCCTGAATGAACAGCATCAACGATCGTTTGAAAATTGCTTCCGTTCCCTGATGCAAACACTGCTATTTTCTTCATCGGCGGCCACCTAATCCTTTGATGCTGATTCCTTCTTGATTGGTCACAACTCCAATAGCATTAGCGATTTCGCCACATTCATTAAAATGTTCCAATACTTCTTGAGCCCTGTCTGGATCCACTGCGATGACCATACCAATTCCCATATTAAAAATATTATACATCTCTTTATAATCGATTTGACCAACCTCAGAAATCAGTTTAAAGATATTGGGAATTTGCCAGCATTTTTCATCCAACTCCGCCCCAAGACCGGCAGGCAACATTCTTGGAATGTTTTCAATAAATCCACCGCCTGTAATATGGGCCATCCCTTTAAGTTTAAATTTTTCGAGGGCTGATAAAATCGGCTTTACATAGATTTTCGTTGGTTTTAGTAGTTCTTCCCCTAATGTACACCCAAGTTCGTCGACGAATTCAATTAAGGACCAATTATTAAATACCTTTCTGACGAGGGAATAGCCATTGCTGTGAATCCCGCTTGAGGCAAGTCCAATCAGCACATCTCCTGGCTTAACCGTTTCGCCGTTGATCAGCTGCGACTTTTCACAAGCACCAACAGTAAACCCGGCTAAGTCATACTCATCCTCGCGATAGAGTCCAGGCATTTCTGCCGTTTCTCCACCGATAAGCGCACAGCCAGCCTGCTCACAGCCGTCAGCGATTCCTTTAACAATCGACTCGATTTTTTCCGGTACTGCCTTCCCGCAGGCAATATAATCGAGGAAGTACAGCGGTTCCGCCCCCTGTACAACGATATCATTCACACACATCGCGACCGCATCTATCCCAATCGTATCGTGCTGGTCCATCATAAATGCAATCATTAATTTCGTGCCGACTCCATCGGTGCCTGACACCAGTACTGGATCTTTCAGATTTAATGCAGAAAGATCAAACATGCCGCCAAAACCACCGAGGCCGCCCAGTACTCCCGTCCTTGCTGTCCGTTGAACATGCTTTTTCATTCGATCGACAGCTTCATAGCCTGCTTCGATATTTACCCCTGCTTGTTTGTATGCATTTGCCATGTTCGTCAACCCCTTTGATAATAGTACTGCAGTGTATCAGGATAGATTTCTGTCGGATATTTTCCAGTAAAGCAGCCAAGGCAATGGCCAGCAGTCTCGTCCTGCCCAAGTGCTTTCACCATACCATCCAAGCTTAAAAACGTTAACGAATCAGCGCCAATCAACTGCCTGATTTCCTCCACTGATTTATCTGATGCAATCAGTTCTTCCTTTGTTGCCGTATCAATCCCATAGAAACATGGGTTTTTAATGGGAGGTGAACTGATTACAACATGTACCTCTGTCGCTCCTGCATCTTTAAGAAGTGAGACAATTCTTCTGCTCGTCGTACCGCGGACAATCGAGTCATCGACCATAACGACGCGCTTTCCTTCAACAACACCGCGAACAGCCGACAGTTTCATTTTAACTCCCTGCTCACGTAATGCTTGCGAAGGCTGAATGAACGTCCTGCCTACATATTTATTTTTAATTAATCCCATTTCATAAGGAATGCCTGTTGCTTCTGCATAACCGATCGCAGCAGAAATACTCGAATCAGGAACGCCTGTGACAACATCCGCATCAATAGGAGCCTCCACGGCCAATCTTTTCCCCATGTTTTTACGTGCTGTATGAACATTGATTCCTTGGATGTTACTATCAGGTCTTGAAAAATAAACGTATTCCATCATACAAATGGCTTTTGTTGTACTGACAGCAAATCGTTCTGATGTCAGTCCCTTTTCGTTAATGATTAAGAGCTCGCCTGGATGGATATCGCGGATATATTCAGCACCAACTACATCAAAAGCGCATGTTTCTGATGCCACCACATAAGCATCCCCCAGTAAGCCTAGCGAGAGCGGCCTTAATCCATGCGGGTCAAGGGCCACCATTAACTCAGTTTCCGTCATGATTAAATAGGCATAGGCACCCTTTAACATCGAAAGAGCATTTTTCACAGCGTCACTCATTTTATGAAATCCGCTTCTCCTTATTAAATGGGCCAGCACTTCTGTATCCGAGCTTGTTTGAAAAATACTTCCTTGTGCTTCCAACTGGTATTTCAACGAATTAGCATTCACAAGATTCCCATTGTGGGCTAGCGCCAGACTACCGGTTTGCGAATGGAACAAAAGAGGCTGAACGTTCTCATAGCCGCCGCCCCCTGCTGTCGCA
Organism: Neobacillus pocheonensis; assembly: GCF_050477905.1. NCBI lineage: Bacteria > Bacillati > Bacillota > Bacilli > Caryophanales > Bacillaceae > Neobacillus > Neobacillus pocheonensis. Next base: position 183,820 of record NZ_JBCNAD010000018.1, read on the forward strand.
TAACGGACATGGCCGATTGCTCCATTACCAGTTAATTGTGCCATGGCATCTGCCGTAAAAATTTCTGCTACCAGCCCTTCACCTTTAACCCCTTTAAGAGTTTTGCCATCGGAGACCACTATACCGGTCCCCTCCTGCCCGCGATGCTGAAGGCTGTGCAGCCCGTAGTAAGTAAGCTGGGCTGCATCCGGATGTCCCCAAACGCCAAATATTCCGCACTCTTCATTTAATCCCTTGATTTCAGCAAGCATGGGATGGCTCCTTTCCAGGCAGCTTTTAATTCTTCTACTGTGTTCTCAAGAACTTTATCGCTCTCGATTGTAACGCTTAATTTTCCTGAATGATTTACTTCACCAATCAGTTGAGCGTCTACTAAACTTTCAAACTCAGCTTGACGTTCTTTTTTAACAGATAACAAGAAGCGCGATTGTGTTTCACTGAATAAGGCAGATACAGGATTTCCACTGAGTGTTACATCAGCCCCAAGCTTTTCATTTGCGAAAAGACATTCTGCTAATGCAACTGCTAGACCGCCTTCGGATAAATCATGGGCTGATTGCACCACTCCTGCACGAATCGCAGCAAGCACCTGATTTTGTCTTTCTTTTTCCACCGTTACGTTTAATTCAGGGGCTTTACCAAATACTCTGCTGTATAAAAGCTTTTGCAGCTCGCTGCCTCCGAACTCATCCTTTGTTTCACCTAATAGATAAATAAGGTCGCCGTTCTGTTTGAAGTGCTGTGTTGTAATATGATCTAGATCTGTTACTAAACCTACCATCCCAACTACTGGTGTTGGAAAGATGGCTGTTCCGCTTGTTTCATTATATAAAGATACGTTACCGCCAATTACTGGTGTCTCGAGGACACGGCAGGCTTCGCTCATACCATCAGCTGCTTTTTCAATCTGCCAAAACACTTCTGGTTTTTCTGGGTTACCAAAATTCAAGTTATCTGTAATCGCTAAAGGCTCCGCGCCCGAACAGACAATATTACGTGCTGCTTCAGCTACGGCGATTTTCCCGCCTGCTTCCGGGTCTAAATAGACATAGCGGGAATTACAATCCGTTGTCATCGCCAGGGCTTTTCGTGTGCCGCGGATTCTTACAACCGCTGCGTCAGAACCTGGTGAAACGACAGTGTTAGTACGCACCATATAGTCATACTGCTCATAAACCCATTCCTTGCTAGCTACCGTTGGTTGGCTTAAGAGACTTACTAAAGTTCCTTTCAAATCGTCCACTTGAGGAACTTCATTGTCCATCGCTTGGAATTCAGCAAAGTAACTTGGTTCTTTAGAAGGCTTGTGGTAAACCGGTGCTTCTTCCGCTAAGGCATCAGCAGGAACATCCGCCACGATTTCTCCTTTATGGAAAAGGCGAATCTGTTTGTCGCTCTTAACCGTTCCAATACCTACTGCTTCTAAGCCGTATTTTTCAAAAAGCTCAACAATCTCTTGTTCTCTACCCTTTTTAACGACGATAAGCATCCGTTCCTGGGACTCTGACAGCATCATTTCGTAAGCAGTCATCCCTGTTTCCCGCTGTGGAACCAAGTCTAAATTCATCTCAATTCCCATTCCAGCTTTACTGGCCATTTCCGCAGATGAACTAATCAGTCCTGCTGCCCCCATATCTTGAATCCCCACTAATGCATCGGAATGAATAAGCTCTAAGCATGCCTCTAATAGGAGCTTCTCCATGAATGGGTCGCCTACTTGAACTGCGGGACGGTCTTCATTGGATTGTTCCGTTAATTCCTCAGAAGCAAATGTCGCACCATGTATTCCGTCACGGCCTGTTTTGGCTCCCACATACATAACTGTGTTGCCTTCCCCGTGCGCCTGCCCTTTTTTAATATCCTTATGATCAATTAATCCAACACACATCGCATTAACTAAAGGATTTCCTTCATAACAAGGGTCAAACCCAATTTCTCCGCCAACTGTTGGAATTCCAATACAATTTCCGTAACCGGCAATCCCAGCTACTACCTCTTTAAATAAATAGCGTACACGTGCAGAATCCAGTTCCCCAAAGCGAAGTGAGTTCAACATCGCAATTGGTCTTGCTCCCATGGAGAATACGTCACGGATGATACCGCCTACACCAGTTGCTGCTCCTTGATAGGGTTCAATCGCTGATGGATGGTTATGACTTTCGATTTTAAAAACAACCGCCTGCTCATCACCGATATCAACAATCCCTGCGCCTTCTCCCGGTCCTTGAAGGACACGCTCACCGGTAATCGGGAACTTTTTTAAGATAGGTTTGGAATTTTTATAACTGCAGTGTTCCGACCACATAACAGAGAATAACCCTGTTTCTGTATAATTTGGTGTGCGTCCAAGAATGTTCTCAACCATTGTAAATTCTTCGTCGGACAAACCCATTTGCTGATAGATTTTTTCTGCCTTGATCTGGTTAGGATTTGGTTCAAGCATTGACAACATGTGCTTCCCTCCAAGCTTTTACAATCGATTGAAACAATTTCAGTCCATCGGCGCCGCCTAAAAGTTCATCTACCGCTCTTTCAGGGTGAGGCATCATACCAAGAACGTTTCCTTTCTCATTTACAATACCGGCGATATCTGCAAGACTTCCATTCGGGTTCTGGTTATAGGTAAACACGATTTGATTATTGGCTTTAAGCTTCTCTAGCGTTTCCTCATCACAATAGTAGTTTCCTTCTCCATGAGCAACTGGGATCATAATGGTTTCGCCATTACTGTATTCACTGGAAAACATCGTCTGATTGTTTTCTACCTTTAGTTCCACTGGCTTACAAATAAATGATAGGCTTTCATTTCGTTTCATAGCCCCTGGCAGTAATCCAGCCTCAAGGAGAATCTGAAATCCGTTACATACACCAAGAACCGGCTTCCCCGCTTCTGCCGCTTTGATAACTTCTTTCATAACATTACTAAATCTAGCGATCGATCCCGTACGTAAATAATCACCAAAGGAAAAGCCGCCTGGCAAAAGAATTCCATCGAATTCATCTAGGTTCTTGGCATCATGCCAGACATATTCTACTTGCTCGCCAAGTTCATCTTGAATCGCATGGAACATGTCAACGTCACAATTTGATCCTGGAAAAACGATTACCGCAAATTTCACAGAGTAACACACTCCTCTACCTCGTAACGGTAATCTTCAATAACTGGATTAGCTAAAAGGTTCGTACAGATTTCATTTACCACATCATTTATATCACGGTCTGATTTTTCGATTGTTAATTCCATATATTTACCGATACGGACATCGGCTACTTCTTTATAGTTTAGTGTGTGTAAGGAATTCGTTACGGCTTTCCCCTGTGGATCTAGTACACTTTCTCTTAACGTAACATATACCTTTACTTTATACATGCTGATGTCCTCCAAGTCTTTTTAAGATATTTTCATAGGCTTCGGTTAAGCTTCCTAAATCACGGCGGAATACATCCTTATCGAGCTTTTCATTTGTTTTTTGATCCCACAGTCTGCAAGTGTCAGGGGAAATTTCATCGGCTAGTAAAATTCTTCCTTCATTGTCTTTCCCAAACTCTAGTTTGAAATCGATGAGGCGAATACCGAGTTCTGTAAAAAAGCTTGATAAAACTGCATTAATATTTAGTGCTTTTTCTCGTAAAATATCTAATTCTCGGATGCTAGCTACATTAAGTTCAAGAATATGATCATTCGTTACCAGCGGGTCCCCTAAATCATCATTTTTTAAATAAAACTCAACGATAGGAGCTGATAATTGTAATCCCTCTTCCATTCCCAATCGTTTAGAGAGGCTTCCAGCAGCTACATTGCGAACGACTACTTCAAGCGGAATGATGGTGACCTTTTTTACCAGCTGTTCGGTTTCGGATATTTTTTTTATAAAGTGAGACTTAATTCCTTGTTCTTTAAGCTTTAAAAATAGCAAGCTAGTAATCTCGTTATTTAAACGGCCTTTGCCAGTGATGTCTGCCTTTTTTTGCCCGTTGAATGCGGTGGCGGAATCCTTGTACTCAACTAATACAACCTGTTCATCGTCTGTTGAGTAAATACGCTTTGCTTTTCCTTCGTATAGTAGCTCTTTCATGGGAATGCCTCCTAGTTTCACAATATTGGGAATCTTCATTATAAAGGAGGGGCACTATCCAATGCCCCTCTATTTTTTTAGTTCAACCCTAATCGATCAAAAATGGTATCGACATGCTGGAGATGGTAGTTATAATCAAAGCAATCTGCAATTTCCGCCGGTGAAAGTAAAGAGGTAATTTTCGTTTCTGCCTCAATTAAACCACGGAATGGAACTTGTTTCTCCCACGCTTCCATTGCTTTCGGCTGCACCGTATCATAGGCTTCCTCACGGGAAAGTCCTTTATCGATTAATGCTAGCAACACTCGCTGCGAATAAATCAATCCAAGCGTACGGTCCATGTTGCGCTTCATGTTTTCTGGAAAAACAGTCAAGTTTTTAATAATGTTCGCAAAGCGATTAAGCATATAATTTAAACCAATCGTGGCATCCGGTAAAATAATCCGTTCTGCAGATGAATGGGAAATGTCACGTTCATGCCATAGCGGCACATTTTCATAGGCAGTTAGCATGTAACCGCGGATTACGCGGGCGATCCCCGTCATGTTTTCAGAGCCAATTGGATTACGTTTATGAGGCATTGCAGATGACCCTTTTTGTCCTTTTGCAAAAAACTCTTCAACTTCACGCGTTTCACTTTTTTGCAGGCCGCGGACTTCCACCGCAAACTTTTCAACTGAAGTCGCAATCAACGCTAAAGTTGACATATAGTGAGCATGACGATCGCGCTGCAGGGTCTGAGTAGAAATTGGAGCACGCTGAAGCCCCAATTTTTCACAAACATACTGCTCAACAAAAGGATTAATGTTTGCATAGGTTCCAACTGCACCGGAAATCTTACCAAACTCTATGCCCTCTGCAGCTTGTTTAAAACGCTCCAGATTCCGTTTCATCTCTTCATACCATAATGCCAGTTTAAGACCAAAAGTTGTCGGTTCAGCATGGACACCATGGGTCCGACCCATCATCACCGTATATTTATGTTCCTGTGCTTTGTTCTTTAAAATCTCAATGAAGTTCTCAATGTCCTTTAGCAAGATTTGATTAGCCTGCTTCAATAAGTAAGACAGGGCCGTATCAACTACGTCGGTAGACGTTAATCCGTAATGAACCCATTTGCGCTCTTCACCAAGTGTTTCTGATACTGCACGTGTAAACGCGACAACATCGTGTCTTGTTTCCTCTTCAATTTCCTTAATCCGGTCAATATTAAAAGAAGCATTCTCACGAAGTTTCTTTACATCCTCTTTTGGAATGTCTCCAAGTTCAGACCAAGCTTCACATGCGAGGATTTCAACCTCCAACCAGGCATTAAAGCGGTTCTCCTCCGTCCAAATTGCTCCCATTTCAGGTCTTGTATAACGATCAATCATGTTTTATCCTCCGATCAGTTCTTTTGCTGTATGCCAGATGCTGCTCTCGTTTATTTCTAAAAGTGCCTCTGTTACATCATCACGTAAAATGGTAACATGCCCCATTTTCCTTTTCAATTTTGGCTCTTTTTTTCCGTATAAATGAATTTTCCAGTCTGTTAGTTGCGGAATATCTTGATATAAGCTTTCAAGGTGCTCTCCTAATAGATTGACCATAACTGCCGGTTTTAATAGCCCTGTGCTCCCTAATGGCCAATTGCAGATGGCACGGATATGCTGTTCAAACTGGGAAGTCTCACAGGCTTCAATCGAATAGTGCCCTGAATTATGCGGCCGTGGCGCCAGCTCATTGATATAAATTGTTCCATTCTCCGTTACAAACATTTCGACCGCCAGCGTCCCGACTAATCCAAGCGAATCAGCAATCTGCTTCGCCTTTAGAATGGCCATTTCTTGTATATCCTGAGTAATTCTTGCCGGAACAATCGTTTTATGCAAAATATTTTCTATATGAATGTTTTCCCCTACTGGAAAAATAGAGGTTTCGCCATCTACTTTTCTTGTTACAATCACGGAAATTTCTTTTTCAAAAGAAATCCATTTTTCTAGGACGCAGGCTCCATGATTGAGAAGTGCCTCAGTTTTCGCTAAATCCTCCTTATTTTTCACCACCAGCTGGCCTTTTCCATCATAGCCGCCTCTTGCCGTTTTCAATACGGCCGGAAAGCCAATTGATTCTATTTTTATAAAAAGATCCTCTAGGTGGTTGATTACTTCATAAGGAGCAACTTCTACTCCGGCTGCTTGTATAGCAGCTTTTTCTTTGATTCGATCCTGTGTAATTGTTAAAAGTTTAGGGCCTTGCGGGACATAAGCCTTCTCACAAATCCAACCTAGTGTATCGGCATCGATATTTTCAAATTCATAGGTAATCACATCGCTGACTTCGGCTAATCGGCTAATTGCCTCACGGTCATTGTAAGCGCCGATGATTTCAATATCTGCCACCTGACCGCAGGGTGAGTCTGCAGATGGCTCTAAGACGGCAATTCGAAACCCTTGTGCTTTTGCGGATAGCGCCATCATTCTGCCAAGTTGACCCCCGCCGATAATCCCAATCGTTGCTCCTGGTAAAATCACTTTGTTAGACAAGTTGATCACTACTTTCTAGTACTTCTAGTTTAATAGTTTCACGTCTAGCTTCTAATTTATTTGCAAGGACTTGGTCATTAGCTGCTAATATTTGTGCTGCCAGCAGGCCAGCATTTACAGCACCTGAAGTTCCAATCGCCACGGTTGCAACCGGTACGCCACCCGGCATTTGTACGATTGAAAGTAAGGAATCCAAACCATTTAATGCTTTTGATTGAACGGGCACGCCGATGACCGGCAATGTTGTCTTTGCGGCAACCATCCCTGGAAGATGAGCCGCTCCTCCGGCACCAGCGATAATGACCTTTAGGCCTCTTTCTCTGGCTTCTTCTGCATATGTAAACATCAATTCAGGCGTTCGATGGGCCGAAACTACCTTTTTTTCATAGGGAATCTCTAATTGATCCAATATATCACAAGCATGCCTCATTGTTTCCCAATCTGACTTGCTTCCCATGATGACTCCGACTAACTTTTCCATTCCGATTCCCCCTTTATTCAAAATAAAAAGCCCGGTACAAATAGCGTCCTCATGAAGAGAAAGCCATTTGTCCGGGCATGAGCATTTAAGGTCAACAAAAAGGAAGGCAACGCCCCATTTTGTGCCGAACATATTGACTTTCCCTCATAGTCCAATAATTTACGGTTATTGGGTAGAAACTTATGGGCCATATTCCCATGGATATACGAGGGTAAAGATAAATTGTTTTGTTAGATTATCTGCCTTTATCTTACCAATCAACCGTCTAGCTGTCAACCAATAAATCGAACATTATTTTTAAATAACACCACAATGTTCGTGTTTTACTCAATTAACTTCGCTTCAAAGACGATTTGACGGCCAATTGGCTCATAAATGGTATCATTTCCTTTTTTAACCTCTTGAAAAATTGGCTTCTCGGTTCTGCGAACAGGAAAATAGCCTTGCTGTTCCATTCTATTCAAGCATTCCTCAATACTTTCATTTTCCTGAACTTCAAATTGCATCTTCTTTTTGCTCATGAGAACAATTTCCCTCTTTTCACGGATTTCACCCAGAACCCGCCATGTATAGATTTCGGCTCATAAGAGATTATGAATGCCTTGGGGTCCAAGCTTTTGATCGTATCATAAAGCTTTAACTCAAATTTTCTCGGTGTCAGGATTTGCATGGCCATTCGGTCGCCTTCGAGACCATTTGCTTCCCAGTTCGTAACACCGTACCCTTTTTCTCTTAATATTTTTGGCAAATCTTTATCATATTCCTTCGTAATTACATTAACAGTAATATAACCCAAGGCCAGCTTTTCTTCAATTTTCATCCCCACAATGACACCAATTCCATAACCAACCGCATAGGCAATCAAGTTTTGAATCTCATTAAGATTATTCAAGACAAGACCGAGCCCCAAAACATAAATAACCACTTCAATCATACTGAGAAACGCAGCTAAATACCGCTGGCCCTTAAGTGTTAGAATCATTCTGATTGTAAAAAAAGAAACATAGACAATATTAATAATCAGGATAATGGCAACCATTAGTAAGCTATTTTCTAACATAGGAAGTCCCCCTTGGCAGTATGCTCACTATATTAGCACAAAATTTACTGACGGTCAGTCTCTTTGTATTGAAATTGGTGAAACTTGAGATTTCACTACCATCGTATCCTCTGCTAGTTGGACCTCGTAATCATATAGAGTTTGAGCAATTATACGCCTCGCTTCTTTTGCCGCATCCCAAAATAAGGTATCATCAACAAGACCGGTAATCGTATATTCGATTCCACGAAAATTAGCATTCAATGAAGTCATTCCATAAACTTGAAATGGCTCCATGACACAATTAGACTCATCCAATTTCAGACAAGGCATATTAGTTTCATTTATTTTTTCACAAGCAATTTCCAGAACCTCCAATACCTTGTTTGGATTCTCCCGATAACTGACAACTACTCTTTCGATGACCCGCATTCGGTCAATATTATAATTTTGTATTTGCTTTACTTCCCCATTGCTGATGGTTAACAGCTTCCCGCTCCATTCCCGAACCTTTAAATACCTTAGGCTAACCTCCTCAACTGTCCCATTAAAGGTATTATTAACGGTAATAAAATCGCCTTTATGAAGCTGCTTTTCATAAATTAAGAAGATTCCTGCCAGGATATCCTTGATTAAGCTTTGCGCCCCAAAACCGACGATGACCCCGACAATTCCTGCACCTGCCAAAACTCTCCCAAAATGTTGGACATACTGTGATACTGCGAAAAATATGACCGTTAGGGTAGCCGTATATTTGGTTAAGGAACGAATCATACTTTCAATCGTCTGCTCTTTGCGTTCTTCAATAAAATTTGTTCGTTGGAAAAAATCATGAATCACTTTATTTATGATGAAAACACTCAGCCATGCAATGATTACCGCTAATATTATACTTGTCAATTTATATTCATGAAGCAGATTCAGCCAATCCATCCATTCACCTTCTTCTTTTCCACTTATCCCTAGTCTTTACAATTATGGACATACTAATTTGAAAATCTTACATTGATTGTGAGGGGCATTTGTGTTTAAAAAAATACTAATCATCACGGTTCTAGTTATGACGAGCATTTCGTTCCAATCCACTGTATTCGCACAGAAATCACTCAAGGCCGCTTTCATTCGGAACAACGATTTGTGGATCAAAATTGGAGATAAAGAAAAGAGAATAACAAACGGAGAGTATGTAAGGTATCCAAAGTGGTCGCATAATGGGGAGTGAATCGCTTACCTAAAAGGTAAAGATTCCCCTTATAGCGGCGATTTATGGCTTTATAATATTAAAAGCAGGAAACACTTTAGAGTCATATCGAATATTTCGAACGACTTACAATGGTCTCCAAGGGAAAATAAAATTGGTTTTCTGAAGGATAAGGTTTTATATATGTTAAATGCGGAATCTTCCTCCCCATACGCACAGATAGGATCCCATATTGAAAATTTCTCATGGCTGCCTGATGGAAAGGGTTTTATAACCTCCTCCAAAGAAAGTGAAAAGCTTAACTCTGATATTATTTTATCGAGAGTCCTTCTTGGCCGGAAAAATTTAGAGATTAAACACTTTTACACCGTTCCTGTTCATGAAGATGAACTATTTGTAAGCACGAGTCGATTTAAATGGTCTCATGATAATAAGTGGATTGCATTTTTGATGGTACCAACCGCGTCTTTGTCTGCCGATGGGAATAAGCTCTGTGTTCTCTCATCGAATGGAAAGGTGTTTAAACGAGTTGATGAGATGTTAAATTATGAGGAATGGTTTCAATGGGCGCCAACAAGAGATGTTCTTGGATACATAAGTGGGGTTGGCCGCGAAGCGATGAAGAATAAACAAATGAAGACAATTAGTTTTCCAGCCTTTGTTGTGAAGGATATTACTCCAAGGGGGTCTGTCGATCGTGATCTAGCTTGGAAGAATAATGGTGTTTTGTTTGTATCACGTTCAAAGGAAAGTGAGTTAGTTGACATTAGTGACCGGCCATTGCCAAGTATTTTTGAAATTTCTAAAAAGCAACGGCAAGTGACCTTTCCTTCCAAAAATGAAGGTGATTTTGCCCCTCAATATTTGGGTAATACTCTTTACTGGATTAGGACTGACAGAAAGACAGCAAATATATTAGTTTCCAGACCTAATGAAAGTAAGGAAAAACAGTGGATAAAAGATATTACTTTAGGGACCTGGTATTACGAAAAGTGGCATTGGGATGAGGTTTTTGATTTGTATAATGGAACGGAAGGGCGTTAAGAATTGGTAACTACTACTTTTGGTAGAGTTGGAAGGAAGAAAACAGGAGGGTTTTTATTTTGAAGTGGTCTATGGGACAGTTTTGCCGGTCTGGATTGGTGTTTTGTCCAATAGGAGCGGTCTATGGGACAATTTTGCCGCTCTGGATTGGTGTTTTGTCCCATAGGAGCAGTCTATGAGACAGTTTTGCCGGTTTGGGTTGGTGTTTTGTCCCATAGGAGCAGTCTATGAGACAGTTTTGCCGGTTTGGGTTAGTGTTTTGTCCCATAGGAGCAGTCTATGAGACAGTTTTACCGGTTTGGGTTCGTGTTTTGTCCCATAGGACCCTTATTCGACCTTTCGGAATGTTTGAGTTGGTGTTTCTACCCAAATTACAAAAAGACAACCCTCGCGGATTGTCTTTTTCATTGGCCTGGCAACGTCCTACTCTC